>NZ_JBSGHL010000011.1:0-175803 GCF_053604375.1 Streptomyces sp. NPDC004031
CTCCGGTTGCGGGTGTGCGCGGCACGCGAGGCGCGGGCCGTACGCGGCACCGCCCTGCACGCCACATTAGTTGCGCACACAACCATATCACTCTTCCCCGCGCACCGGAAACGCGGGTTTAGCCGGAGCGCTTCCGTCCCCTTATAGCTGGTCGTCCACCGGCAGCAGCATGAACATGCCGGTCATCACGTTGCGCAGCAGCCCCGCATGCGGATCGACGTGATAGGTGGTCGGCTGGCCGTCGTCGATGCCCGTCCATTCGAGTTCGGGCGCCCCGCCGCCCGCCGGCGTCACGAGGCTCACGCGGTAGCTTTCATCCGGCCGGGTCACGCGCGCGAAGATCGTCGCGACCTGCTGCGCGAGCGCCGGGCTGTGAATCACGGGCGTCGGCGCGGCCTGCGCCACCGCTTCCCGACCAGGTCGGCGACCGCGGTGCGGCCGGAGTGCCAGAGTGTCAACGCCGGTCCCCGGACACGGAGAACCCGGCCGACCCCTCCCCCCACGGAAGGGCCGGCCGGGCGCGACGGTGGCGTGCTGCGTCAGGACAGCGTGGCCGCCACCGGGTCCCAGTCGTCCGGCAGGACGGGCACGGCCGGGGCCGACGACTCCAGCGGGAGGACGGCGTGCTGCTCGGCCGAGGCGGTGATCGTGGCCATCAGCTCCAGCACGTGCTGGGCCAGCTCGCCCGACGCGCGGTGCTGCTCGCCGCCGCGGATGGCGCGGGCCATGTCCAGCACGCCCATGCCGCGGCCCGCCGTCGACCCCGCCACCGGCAGCTCGCTCCACTCCTGCGCACCGAACGCCTGCACCCGCAGCGGGCCCTCGAAGGTGTTCGGGTCCGGCAGCGACAACGTGCCCTCGGTGCCGGTGATCTCGATCATCCGGCGCGGCACCGACGAGTCGAAGCTGAAGGTGGCCGACGCGCTCGGGCCGCTCGCGAAGTCCAGCAGCGCGTGCACATGCGTCGGCACCTCCACCGCGAACCGTGTGCCCGCCTTCGGGCCCGAGCCGATGACCCGCTCCGCGCGCGCCTGCCGCGCGGTCGCCGACACCCGGCCGACCGGCCCGAAGAGCGCCACCAGCGCCGTCAGGTAGTACGGGCCTATGTCGAACAGCGGCCCGGCGCCGTACTGGAAGAGGAACTCCGGGCTCGGGTGCCAGCTCTCCGGGCCGGGGCCCTGGGTCACCGCCGTGACGCTCACCGGCTCGCCGATGACGCCCGCGCTCACCGCGCGCGCCGCCGACTGCAGGCCCGCGCCCAGGAAGGTGTCGGGCGCGCTGCCCACCCGCAGCCCGGCGGCCTGCGCCTCGGCGAGGATCTTCGCCCCGTCGGCCGGTGCCAGCGCGAGCGGCTTCTCGCCGTAGACGTGCTTGCCCGCACCGATCGCCGCGCTCGCCACCTCGGCGTGCGCGGCCGGGATCGTGAGGTTGACGACGATCTCGACCTCGGGGATCGCCAGCACCGAGGCGACGTCCCCGGCGAAGGGCACCCCGTAGGTCTGCGCCGCCGCCCGCGCCCGCTCGACGTCGAGGTCGGCGATGCCCAGCACGCGGACGTCCGGGAAGCCGGACAGCGCCGTCAGGTACTGGGTGCTGATGACACCGGCGCCGATCAGCGCCACCCCCACCGGCCCGCGGCTCATGACCGCCCCTCCAGCTCCGTGAGGTAGGAGTGGCTGGCGGCGACGGCCTCGAACACGTCGCCCGCGCACGAGTCCAGCTCCACGATCCGGACCGCGTCCGGGGCCGCCGCGAGGATCGGCGGCACGTCGATCGTGCCCTGGCCGACCGCGGTGTGCGGCTGCTCCTTCACGCCCGGCCCGTCCTTGACGTGCAGCGAGTAGACCCGGTCGCCCAGCGTGCGCAGCAGCTCGGGCACGTCCGCGCCGCCCACCGCCGCCCAGTAGGTGTCGACCTCCAGGAAGACCTCGGGCGCCAGCAGCCCGGCCAGCACCTCCAGGGCGGTACGGCCCTCGAAGCGCGGCTCGATCTCCCACCAGTGGTTGTGGTAGCCGATGAGCGCGCCGTGCTCGGCGGCCTGCGCGGCGAAGCCGTTGAGCCGGTCGGCGACCTGCTGGAGGCCGTCGAGGGTGGTGAAGAGCTCGTGGTCGATCCCGCCGGGGATGATCGCCCGGTCGGTGCCGGTGGTGCGCACGGCGTCGAAGACCTCGCCGGCGTCCTTGCTGAACAGCGCGTACGCGTGGGTGCTCGGCACGGTGAGGCCGAGGTCGTCGGCGAGCTTGCGGAAACCGGCCGGGTCGGCGGTCGGGTCGTAGGGCTCCACCGAGCGGTAGCCGATCTCGGCGAGCCGGGTCAGCGTGCCGTCGCGGTCGGCGGCCATCTGGTCCCGGAGGGTGTAGAGCTGGATGCTCAGCGGCTCGGGCATGGAAACGGATCCTCCTGGAAGTGCGGCACTGATGGCAGTGCGGCAGGGCGAGGCGGTACGGCGTGGTGCGGGTCCTGCGGGTGGTGCGCGGTCGTCCGGCGGTGCGCGGGGTCAGCCCACGATGAGCGGGCGCAGTGTGCGGTGGGCGATCTCCAGGCCCTGGGTGACGCGGGTGGTGTCCCCGCTCCACACCGGGTCCTCGTGCTCGACGGACAGCACACCGGTGAAACCGCCCTCGTAGAGCGTGTCCACGATCCGCCGCCAGTCCACGTCCCCGAGGCCCGGAACGCGGTAGCGCCACCAGCCGCTGTCCCAGCCGTCGGCGCGCTCGACCGTCCGGCCGAAGAAGCCGTAGCGGTCCCTGGCCCGCGGGTCGAGCTGGGCGTCCTTGGCCTGGGCGTGCGGGATTCGGTCGATGTACGGCTTGAGCGCGGCCACCGGGTCGATGCCCAGCCACATCAGGTGCGACGGGTCGTAGTTGAGGTAGAGGCCCAGGCCGAACATCCACTCCCACAGCTCGGGGGAGTAGGCGAGGTTGCCCGGGTAGCCGTCCGGGTGCCAGCCCTCCATGACGCAGTTCTCGATGATGATCTTCACACCGCGCTCGCCCGCGTACTCCACCAGCGGCGGCAGCTCGCGCTCGGCCAGCGCGATGTTCTCCTTGACCGACAGGCCCGGGTGGCGGCCGATGAAGGTGCCGACGTACGGGACGCCGAGCAGGGCGGCCGCGTCCACGTTCGCCCGGACGTGGGCGGCGATCTCCGCCCGGCGCGTCTGATCTGGGTGCAGGTTGTTCTCATAGTAGGCGAGCGCCGACAGCTCCAGCGCGTGCCGCTCGAACAGCGCGCGCACCTCGTCCGCCTGCCGCTTGCCGAAGCCGGTCACGTCGATGTGGCTGGCCTCGAACTCCCGGGAGCCGGTGGACGGCCAGGTGGCCACCTCCAGCGCCTGGTAGTCGTGCGCGGCCGCCCACGCCGCGATCTCGTCCAGCGGCAGCTGCGGGAGGCAGGCGGTCAGAAAGCCCAGCTTCATCTCAGGAGACCTCTTTCCAGGACCGGTCGGCCGCCGACGCGAGCACGGCCTCGGTGAGGCGCACCATGCGGGCGGCGTCGTCGAAGGTGGGGAAGGGCCCACCGGTGCCGTCGGCGCGGACGGCGGCGTGCACGTCGCGGACGAAGGCCGCGAAGCAGTCGAGATAGCCCATCGGATGGCCGCCGGGCACCACCGACAGCCGGGCCGCGTCCGGCGCGAGCACCGCGGGGTCGCGCTGCACCGCCGCGTTCTCCCCGCGGCTGCCGACGAACAGCGTCTCCGGGTTCTCCTGGTCGAAGGCGAGCGACGTGGTGCTGCCGTCCACCTCGAACCACAGCCGGTTCTTGCGGCCGGGGGATATCTGGGAGACCGTCAGCGTGCCCGTCGCGCCCCGGTCGGTGCGGAAGAGCAACTGCACCGCGTCCTCCGTCGCGGGCACCCCGCCCGTCCGCGCCAGCGTCTGGCTGGTGGCCGTCAGTTCCGCGATGCGATGGCCCGTCACCCACTCGACCAGGTCGCACCAGTGCGAGCCGATGTCGGCGAAGGCCCGGGAGGGGCCGCCCGCCGCCGCGTCCACCCGCCAGTTGGTGTCGGTCGGCTGTGACAGCCAGTCTTGCAGGTAGTGCCCGTGCAGCAGGCGTACGTCGCCGGCCCGGCCGTCCCGCACCCGGGCGCGTGCCTCGGCCGCCATCGGGTGGTAGCGGTAGACGAACGGCACCGCGGCGACCCGGCCGGACTCCGCGGCCAGCGCCGCCAGTTCGCCCGCCGTCGCCGCCGACGTCGTCAGCGGCTTCTCGCACACCACGTGCTTGCCCGCCCGCAGCGCCAGCGCGGCCAGCTCGGCGTGCGCGTCGTTGGGCGTGCAGATGTGGACCACGTCCACGTCGTCACTGGTGACCAGCTCCGCCGAACTGCCGAAGGCACGCTCCACGCCGAGCGCGGCGGCGGCCTCTTTCGCGCGCGCCGGGGTCGAGGCGCTGACGCCGACCACCGGCGCGCCCGTACGGCGCACCGCGTCCAGATGCACGCGCCCGATCATCCCCACGCCGGCGATCGCCGTACGCAACGACGAACCGGGCGCGGATGCTGCGTTCCCGCCCACAAAAGCCCTCCCATTCCGCTTGCATACGACGCTAGCCACCCGGGTTTCGGTTGACAATGGCAAGATTTCCGCTAACTTCTGTCATAAATCGCGCCTCGCACAGCCCACCCGGGACCCGCCCCCGGGAGCCCGCCCGACGAAAGGCAGCGCCTGGTGACCGCAGCAAGCGACCGGCAACTGGCCGCGCTCAGCGAACTCGCCGGGCTGGTCGCCGCCGGGACCACCCGGCGCAGCCAGCTCGCCGCCGCCACCGGGCTGTCCCGGGCGGCCGTCGCCCAGCGCGTCGACCTGCTGATCGCCAAGGGCGTCCTGGTCGAGACCGGCACGGTCGCCACCGACCGCGGCCGCCCGCCGCTCACCCTGCAACTCGCCTCCGCCGGCGCCGTGGTGTGCGCCGTCGACCTCGGCGCCACCCACAGCACCGTCGCCGTCGCCGAACTCGGCGGCACGGTGCTCGTCGAGGCCACCGACGAACTGGACATCAACGACGGGCCCGAAGCCGTCCTCAGCGGCCTGCACCGGCAGCTCGGCCGCCTCCTCGCCGCCGCCGGCCACCCCGCCACCCACGTCCGCGCCATCAGCATCGGCGTGCCCGGACCCGTCGAGGCCAGCACTGGGACGGTCATCCGCCCGCCGATCATGCGCGGCTGGGACGGCACCTGCGTTCCCGGCTTCTTCGCCGACCGCTACCACGCGCCCGTCCTGGTCGACAACGACGTCAACATGATGGCCCTCGGCGAGTACGGCCACCGCCCCGCCGCCGACCACCTGCTCTACGTCAAGGTCGGCACCGGCATCGGCTGCGGCATCGTCTCCGGCGGCGTCGTCCACCGCGGCGCCACCGGCGCGGCGGGCGACATCGGGCACATTCGGGTGCCCGGACAGGACGACGTCCTGTGCCACTGCGGCAACACCGGTTGCGTCGAGGCGGTCGCCTCCGGCGCGGCCATCGCCGCGACGCTGCGCGAGGCGGGGCTGCCCGCCGAGCACGCCGCCGACGTCGTCCGCCTCGTCGCCGAGGGCGACCCGCTGGCCCGCCGCCAGGTCCGGCTCGCCGCGCAGCGGCTCGGCGACGTCATCGCCTCGCTCGTCAGCTTCTACAACCCCGACACGATCGTGCTCGGCGGGAGCATAGCGAGCCTCCACGACGACTTGCTCGCGGACATCCGCGCGGCCGTCTACCGCCGCGCCCTCCCGCTCGCGACCCGCACAGTCGCGATCGAGACGACCCTGCTCGGCCGACGCGCCGGCATCGAGGGCGCGCGCCGCCTCGCCGTCTCCCACCTGCTCTCTCCCGAGGGGATCGCCCACATGCTCTCCGGCACCCCCGCCTGAGCCGGCCCCCCCGTGGGGTGCCCCTTCCGCTACGGGCTGCCACCTGCGGTGAGCCCCGCGACCTTCCGCCGGTGGGCGGTTGCGCGCGCAGTTCCCCGCGCCCCTTCCGCTTCGGGCTGCCGCCCGGGGTCGCTTTGCGATCTTCCGCCGGTGGGTGGCTGATCGCGCAGTTCCCCGCGCCCCTGGTGTGCCGCCCTGCGCGGCAGGGGCAGCGCCATGCGGCGGAGGGCACTCGTTGTTGGGGGCGCGGGGAACTGCGCGCGCAACCACGGGGGAGGGACGGTCCCGCGACGGCGGGATGGGGCAGCCCGGGGGGACGGGGGGCTCGCCGGAGTGACCGGCGGAGGGTCAGGGGAGCGGCCGCCGCAGGTGGTACGCGTAGGTGCGCCACGGACGCCACCCCGCCGAGCCAGGATGCGGCTCCGGCAGGACATCGGGATCGCCGAGCCCGCGCATACGGATGAGCGCGGCGCACCCCGCCGGCATGCCCGGCAGGGCCAGCAGCGCCCGTTCCGCCTCGTCGCGGTCCGCGCCCGGGTCGAGCCGCAGCGTGCCCGACGCCAGCCCGTCCGCGAGGGCGCGGAGCAACGGCCGTACCCCCGCGGGCACTTCCGCGAGTTCCGCCCCGGCGAGGTCCGCGGGTCGCGGGAAGAGCCGGGTGAGCCCGCCGCGCGGCTGCGCGAGCCGTTCCCCGTACGCGGCGACCACCGCCGCCGACGCCTCGCCCAGCACCGCCCGCAGGGCGAACTCCTCCGGATCCGCGCTGCCCGGCGCGCGCACCCCCGGCCGTGCGGCGACCCGCTCGGCCAGCGCCGGATCCGCGCCGAGCCGTTCCGCCACCGCGTAGGGGTCCGCGTCGAGGTCGAAGAGCCGCCGCATCCGCTGGGTCGCCGTCGTGAGGTCGCGCAGGTCGTCGAGGTGCAGCCGGCAGTCCAGCCAGCCGCCGCGGCCCGGCCGTTCACCGACCTCGGCGACGCCCGCGCCGTGCGGCAGCCGCAGCGTACGGCGGTACGTCCGCGTCCCCGGGCGGCCGGTGACCTCCTCGACGCCGGGGACGGCGTGCTCGGCGAGGAAGCCGAAGACGTACCCCGTGTCGTACGGCCCGCGGTACGCGAGCCGCAGCGGCACGCCCGTCGCGGCGGCCCGCGCCTCCCGGGTGGGGGCGGGGCGCGCGGCCCGCAGCTCGGTCGGCGTGGCCGCGTAGATCTCCCGGATCGTCACGTTGAACTGCCGGACGCTCGCGAAGCCCGCGGCGAAGGCGATGTCCGCGGCCTGCATGGTCGTGGTCTGCAGAAGCACCCGCGCGGTGTGCCCGCGCTGCGCGCGGGCCAGGGCGATGGGACCCGCGCCCAGCTCCGCGTTGAGCTGCCGCTGCACCTGGCGGGCGCTGTAGCCCAGCCGGCTGGCGAGGCCCCCGACGCCCTCGCGGTCCACGACGCCGTCGCCGATGAGCCGCACCGCGCGGCCGACGACATCGGCCCGCGCGTTCCAGTCCGCGGAGCCCGGCACCGCGTCGGGGCGGCAGCGGCGGCACGCCCGGAAACCGGCGCCCTGCGCGGCGGCCGCGGTGGCGTAGAAGGAGACGTTCGCCCGCTTGGGCGTGATCGCCGGGCAGCTCGGGCGGCAGTAGATGCCGGTGCTGGACACGCCGAAGAAGAAGACCCCGTCGAAGCGGGCGTCCCGGCTGCGGACCGCCTCGTACCTGCTGTCCTCGGTCATCATGCGTCCCAGTATCGCCGCCCGCCGCGCACCGGGCTAGCGGATTTCGGACGCGGCGGTGCTCTTACGCGGGGCGGACGGCGCGGGGCCCCACGCAGCGGGCCCCCACCGCCTCGACCCGGGCCCGCAGCCCACGGTCGGCGGTGACGACCAGGCACGGGCGCGGGGCGGCTTCCGCCGCGAGCCGCGCGATGAGGTCGTCCCCGCTGCCCGGGGCCTCCACGACCTCGACGCCCGGCACGGACGGCACGCCGCGCGCCTGCCCCTCGGTGACCAGCACGACCTCGACCGCCGCTCCCACGGCCCACTCGGGCGCGCCGCTGCCCGCCCCGAGCCCGTTCGCGGCGACCGCGACCAGCCGGTCCCGCAACCGCTCCGCGGCCCCCCGCCGGTCCCGCCACCATCCGTCCGGCACCGACCCCACGACATTCGCCCCGTCCACGAGGACCACTGCGCTGGCATCACCCATCCCGGCAGTCTGCCCTCCCGGGCACCGGAAGCGCCCCCACCGGGGCGGCGGGTCGTGTCCCTCCCGGACCACCCCCGGTGGTGGGTTGCGCGCGCAGTTCCCCGCGCCCCTGAAAACGGTCATCCTGCGTGCAGAGGGCACCCCCCAGGGGCGCGGGGAACTGCGCGCTCAGCCCCCACGGGCGGGTGGTCCGGCGGCAGCGCGAACCCCCCACCGGGACGGTGGAACCCTCACCCCGGGAAGGGGTTCAGCAAGGGTCCCGCCAAGCGTCCAGCGACAAGCGCTTCCGCATGGAGCTGAATCCCCGCTTCCGTGCCTCGGGGCAGAACTGGTCGGTCCGCAGGTCGTATTCCACGTGGAAGACGGGCTTCCCGGCGGCGATGAACGGCGCCAGCCGCTCGCACTCGCCGTACTGCGCGCACTGTTCGTCGACGGAGAAGTCGAAGTCGGGGAGCAGGTCGGGCACTTGGCCGAGGTCGTTCTTGAGGGCGACGGACAGGCCGCGGTCGTGGGCGAGGGAGGCGATCATGCGGTTGTAGGCGAGTTGGTCGGCGGCGGTGAGGGGGAAGCCGGTGGTGTTGGTGTAGCCGTCGAGGAGGTCGGGTTCGACGGCGTCGAAGCCTTTGGTGCGGCACATGTCGAAGCGGGCCGCCATGAGGGGGCGGAGCCGGTCGAGGGCGCGGATGTCGAGCCAGCGTTCGCCGTCCCAGCCGTCGCCGCGGCCGAGCAGGGCGGTGGGGAAGTTTTTGGCGTCGGGCCGGAAGGATTCCCACGCGCCCGCGTTGACATAGCAGATGACGTGGCGTCCGGCGGTGTGCAGCCGGGTGACGGCGGCGGTGTCGTTCTCGAAGCCGTCGATGTCGTAGACGGGTACGTCGACGCTCGTGTCGAGCGTGCCGCTGAGCTGCCACTGCCAGGCGACCCCGGGCCGCGGCTGCCACCGCCCGGCCGCGGCCCGGTCGTCGGGCCGGTCGGGCCGGTCCGCCCGGTCCGGCCCGCCGCCCGTGGTGCATCCGGCGAGGAGCACCAGCGCGGCGGCGAGCCAGGCCAGCGGTCGGCGGGTCATGCGGCTTCCGCGGCGGCGGGGGAGTGCTGCCAGGGGTTGGGCGGGGTGCCGGGCACCGCGCAGTGGACTCCGGCGCCGCGGCGGGCGGCGGTGCGGGCCACGGCGCGGGCGGCGGCGTCGCCGGGGACGTCGTAGACGAGGTGGCAGAAGCGGGCCGGGGGGTGGGCCGCGGTCCAGTGGGGGACGGCCGCGGCGGCGTAGTCCGTCCAGCTGCCCTCGTAGGTGACGATCAGGTCGGCGATGTCGGTGTAGGCGGGGTCGGGGTGCACCCCGGGGTTGAGGACGACGGCGGGGGCGCCGCCGAGCCGTGCGGTGTGGGCGAGCCGCCGGTAGTAGGGCAGGCGGTCGCGGCCGGTGGCGGCGCGGTCGAGGAAGACCCCGCCGACGCCGTACCACTCCCGGTGCAGCAGGACGTCGCGCGCGGCGTCCTGCACGGGCCGGGTGGCGTAGTCGGTGTCGACGTAGCCGAACAGCCGCACCCCGGCGGCCCGCAGTCGCCGGGCCGCCGCGGCGAAGGCCCGGTCGGGTGTGCCGCGGCCGGGCCCGTCGGCGATGTTGAGCACCACCCCGTGCAGCCGGTCGGCGGTGTGCTCCAGCGCGCGCCAGGCGCCGGGGTCGACGGCGGGGTGGACGTACAGCGGCACCAGCAGTGTGCCGGTCGGGTGGTCGGGGGTGGGTGTCACGGGTGGGCTCCGGCGGGGGCGGGGGCGGCGGCCCGGCTGAGGGCCGCGAGGGAGTCGTGGAGGGTGCGGGTGGGGCGCCAGCCCAGCGCGGTGGCGGCCAGCGACACGTCCGCCTGTACCCAGGAGACCGCGGCGGAGCGTTCGGAGCCCGTGCCGGACTCGTCGACGCGGCCGGTGAAGCCGCACCGTACGGCCAGTTCGGCGACCAGGTCGCGTACCAGGGTCGCGACGCCCGAGCCGATGTTGAGCACCGGGGGGAGCGGGCCGGGCGCGGTGGCGGCCAGTGCCACCGCCTCGGCCACGTCCGCCACGTCCACGAGGTCACGGTACGCGCCCAGGTCGCCGGTGCGGACGACGCCGTCCGGCGGCGTGCCGCGGAAGGCCGCGGCGAGCCGTCCTGGCAGGCCGGACGCGGGGGCACCGGCTCCTACCGGGTTGAAGACCCGCAGGGCCACGGCGTCCAGGCCCGATCCGGTCACCGCGAGGGTGCCGGCCAGTTTGGTCGCCCCGTACACCCCGGCGGGGCGGGCCGGTGCGGTCTCGGCGAGCGGTTCGCCGGGCAGGCCGGGCCCGTACTCGCCCGCCGAACCCAGGTGCACCAGGCGGGCGTTCGGCACGGCGGCGGACATCGCCTCGGCGAGCGCGGCCGCGCCCCGCGCGTTGACGGCGGCCAGGGTGCTGGCCGGGCCCGCGGCCAGGCCCGCGCAGTTGACGACCGCGTCGGGGCGCAGCCCGCCGAGCGCGGCGGCGAGCAGATCGACCGGTACGGAGCCGAGGTCCACCCCGAGGTCGGGCGCGGGCCCTTCGGCGGGGGCCGCGCGGCGGCTGCCGTGCAGCACCGTCACGCCGGGTTCCGCCGCGAGACGGGCGGCGACCGGGCCGCCGAGGAAGCCGCGGGCGCCGAGCACCAGGATCCTGCGCACGGCGCTCACGCCCCCTTCAGCAGCAGCGGGCGCAGGCTGCTGAATTCGGCGTTGGCCCGGTCGTAGTCGTCGGGGCGCCCGATGTCGAGCCAGTAGCCCTCGAACTCGTGGGCGCGCGGCGGCTGTCCGGCGGCCAGCAGGTCGAGGACGACCTCGTCGAAGCCGAGTGGCAGGCCCGCGGTGAAGCGGTCGAGCGTGCTCCGGGAGACCCCGTAGACGCCCATCGACACGCGGTAGTCCATGCTCGGCTTCTCGGTGAAGCCGACGACCTGGCCCTCGTCGGTGGTGAGCACCCCGAAGTCGATGGTGACGCTGCGCGGGTAGGTGGCGATGGTCAGCGGCGCCCCGGAGGCGCGGTGGCCGTGCAGCAGTTGCCCGAAGTCGAGGTCGGTGAGGATGTCGCCGTTCATCACGAGGAAGTGCTCGGGCAGGCGGTCGCGCATCGTCAGCAGCGGGCCCATGGTGCCGAGCGGGCTGTCCTCGGTGGTGTAGCCGACGTCGAGGCCCCACTGCGACCCGTCGCCGACGTAGGCGCGGATGATGTTGCCGAGATGGCCGATGGCGATCGTGCAGCTGCGGAATCCGGCCCCGGCCAGCTGCCGGAGCACGATCTCCAGGATCGCGTGGCTGTCGCCGATCGGGACGAGCGGTTTGGGCAGGGCGGTGGTGTACGGGCGCAGCCGTACGCCCTTGCCGCCGGCGAGGATGACAGCGTGCATGGTGGTTCCCCCCAGGGGTGGTGGTTCGCTCACGCGAGATGACGGAGCGTCAGACGTTGTAGGCGGCGGTGCGGTAGCGGGCCAGGTGCGCGGGGTCGCGGAAGAAGTCGACGGTGCGGGCGAGGCCCTCGTCGAGGCGGTGCGCGGGCGCCCAGCCGGTCGCCGCGCGCAGCCGGGTCGCGTCGCACACCAGCCGCATCACCTCGGAACCGGCCGGGCGCAGCCGCTGCGGGTCCTCCAGCACGGCGAGGTCGGCGTCCATCAGCGTGCCGATGAGCGTGACGAGTTCGCCGACCGAGATCTCACCGCCCGTGCCGGCGTTGAAGGTCCGGCCGACGACGCGCTCGGCCGGAGCGGTGCCGACCGCGAGGAAGGCGGCGGCGGTGTCCTTGACGAAGAGGAAGTCCCGGGTGGGGCGCAGGTCGCCGAGCGTCACCGTCCGCTCCCCGGCGGCCACCTGCCCGATCACGGTCGGGATCACCGCCCGCATCGACTGCCGCGGCCCGTAGGTGTTGAACGGCCGCAGCGTCACCACCGGAGTGCCGAAACTGGCGTGGTAGCTGTCCGCCAGCCGGTCGGCGGCGGCCTTGGACGCGGCGTACGGGGACTGGGTGCGGATCGGGTGGTCCTCGGTGATCGGTACGGTCTGCGCGGTGCCGTACGTCTCGCTCGTGGAGGTGTGCACGAGCCGCGCGACGCCCGACTCGCGTACGGCTTCGAGGACGTTGAGGGTGCCGGTGACATTGGTGTCGACGTAACTGCGGGGCGCGCGGTAGGAGTACGGGATCGCGATGAGCGCGGCCAGGTGGTAGACGGTGTCGCAGCCCGCGACCAGCTCGCGCACCGATCCCGGGTCGCGGACGTCGCCCATCACCACCTCGACGCACGCCCGCACGTCGGCCGGCAGTTCGTCCAGCCAGCCGTGCGACGAGAAGGAGTTGTACTGCACCATCGCCCGCACCGGGCGGCCGGCGGCGACGAGCGCCTCGACCAGGTGCGAGCCGATGAAGCCCTCGGCGCCGGTGACGGCGACGGGAGTTGCGGTGGACACGGTGGATCTCCTCGGTGGGGTAAGGGGGTTGGCCAACAGGTGGGAACGGAAGGGGGGTTCAGCGGTGGGTGGTCACGCGCGCGGTGACCGTCGTGGCGGCGGCGAGCAGGACGGCCGCGGCGCCCGCGCTCACCACGCCGAACACCGCGCCCGGCGTGCCGATGTGCGCGGCCCGCAGCGCGATCGCCGCCGCGGCGGACGCCGACAGGGTGGCGGCGGCCGTCCACGGCCGCCCGCAGGACTGCAGCAGCAGGGCCAGCCACAGCGCGCAGCCCAGCGCGAGCAGGACGCCCAGGTGCGGCGCGTCCCACGCGGCCGCCCCCGGGAGCACCGCGGACTCGACGCCCGCGAGCACGGCGAGCGTGGCCGCGTAACCGCCCAGGCAGCGCGCCAGCACCCGCCACGACCTGGCGAGCAGCCGCTCGGCCACCCCGGTCGCCCGCAGCGCGCCCAGGCAGCGGCTGCGGAAGCGGAAGAGCAGCCACTCGGCCACGCCCATGCTCACGGTGAGCGCCCCCACCAGCTCCCCGGCGAGCGCCGCGCCCACCACGAGCACCCCGGCGGCCAGCCCGCCGAGCCCGAGCGGCACCGACCGCAGCAGCGGCACGGGCGCCGCGTCCCGGTCCGTGCGTGAGGGCGCGCCGTCCGCGCGGCCCGCGCGCAGCCCCGCCCACCAGGCCGCCGCCACCGCCGCGGCGACCGTCGCCGACAGCAGCGCGGCCGGTACGGCGGAGGGGAGACCGGCGGTGCCCAGGGCGGCGGCCGGGAGGAGCGGCGCGAGGACGTACAGCAGCAGCCGCTCGCGGTCCAGGACGAGCAGGGCGGTCGCCGCCGCCATGTACAGCGCCTGGCCGAGCGCGAAGAGCGGCGCGGCCGGGCGGGCGGTGCCGGTTAGGGCGAGGGCCGCGCCCGCGGCGGGAAGGACGCCGAGGGCCCCGCCGGTGAGCAGGCAGCGGGCGGCGGCGCGCGGGCGGCGGGCGAGCAGCAGCAGGCCCGCCCGGTGCGCGAGGGCCTGGTTCCAGCCCCAGCTGACCAGCGCCGCGGCGGCCCAGCCCGCGACCGCAGCGCTCACCCCGAAGGGGCCCGCGGGACCGCCCGCCCAGCGCCCGCCGAGCAGGTAGGCCACGCCGGGCAGCGCGAAGGTCAGGCCGCGCAGCACACAGCGCGCCAGGTCCGTACGCCACGGGTCGGGCAGCGGCTCCGGCTCGGGATAGGCGCGCGGCACCCGGGCGAAGAGGGCCTCGGCGAGGGAGAAGAGGTCGCGGTGCCGGTAGCGGCCGGTGATCTGCTCGTCCGTCAGCCCCTCGGACTCCAGCAGCGCGGCGATCTCCTCGGCGTGCGCGGCGGCGGCGCAGCCCTCGCCGAGACGCTCGGCCAGTTCCGCGAGTTCGGCCTCGGCGTCACCCGCCGCCCACCCGGGCGCGGCCCGCAATCGCACGGCCCGGCCGGGGGCCTGGCCCGTGTGCAGCCGTACG
This sequence comes from Streptomyces sp. NPDC004031, assembly GCF_053604375.1. Classification (NCBI taxonomy): domain Bacteria; kingdom Bacillati; phylum Actinomycetota; class Actinomycetes; order Kitasatosporales; family Streptomycetaceae; genus Streptomyces; species Streptomyces sp. NPDC004031. Next base: position 13,961 of record NZ_JBSGHL010000011.1, read on the forward strand.
GCGCCGTCGGGGGCGTCCGCGGGGGCCCGGCCCGCGTCCGGCCGTGCGTCCAGGGTCTGGGCCTCGCCCAGACGTACCGCCCCGCTCATGCCGTGCCCTCCGCGGCGGACGGGGACGTGGGGGCGGCGGTCGGGCGCCACAGGCGCGGCAGCCAGGTCACACCGGCGTAGCTGCGGGCCGAGCGCGGTTCCGTGTCGGACAGGCCCGTGTAGATGGCGCGGAAGGACTCGACGGTCCTGCGCAGCGTGAAGCGGTCGATGACCCGGATCCGCGCCGCCTCGCCGAGCGCGGCGCGCCGGGCCGGGTCGCGCAGCAGGGCGAGGGCGGCGAGCGCCATTGCGGCCGGGTCGCGCGGCGGCACGACCAGGCCGGTGTCGCCGACCGCCTCGCGCACTCCGCCGACGTCCGTCGAGACGGTGCAGCGTCCGCAGGACATCGCCTCGATGAGGGTGAAGGGGAAGCCCTCGCTGATGCTGGAGAGCATCACCACCTGCCCGGCCGCGTACGCGGTGCGGATGTCGTCGACGCGGCCCTCGAAGCTCACCGCGCCGCCCGCGCCCAGCTCCCGCGCCAGCTCCTCGCAGCGCGCCCGGTAGTCCTCACCGCCGCGCGGCGTGCCGCCGAAGACGCGCAGCCGCGCCTCGGGTATCTCCTCGCGGACCAGCGCGAAGGCGCGGATCAGCGTCTCCAGGTCCTTGATCGGGTCGATCCGCCCGGCCCAGCTGAGCGTCGGCACCTCCGGTTCGGGCCCGGCGACCGGGAAGGCCGAGGGGTCCACGCCGTTGTAGACGGTGCGGATACGGTCCGGCGCGGCGCCGCCGTGCTCCTCCCAGCGCCGGTTGTAGCGGTTGCCGGGGGTGACGAGCGCGCTGTGCCGGTAGGCCTCGCGGGCGAGCAGCCGGAAGAAGTGCAGCAGCAGCGCCTTGACCGGCCAGCGGTAGGGCCCGCCGCGGTGTCCGAGGTAGCGCTCGCGCTGGTAGACGCCGTGCTCGGTGAGCAGCAGGGGGACGCCGTCGCGGTGGTGGGCGAGCAGTCCGGGCAGTGTCGCGAGTCCGCCGCTCACCGCGTGCGCCACACCCGTGGGCGGGGTGGCGGCGAGCGGGCGCAGCGCGTGCTCCAGCAGATCGGTGCCGGTCAGCGCGTCGTACTGGCTCGGGCGGGCCGCCGCCGCGTCCGTGCCCGGCCGCCGCCACAGCCGGGCCAGGGTGCGTACCGCTGCTTCGGAGCGCAGGCCCGCCGAGAGGGTGCCCGCCTCGGCCCACCCGCCGAGTTCGTGGAGCGCGGGCCCGAACAGCTCGTCGTCGCCGCTGCCCTCGGCGAGCAGCGCGGTCAGCAGCCGCTCCCACGCGGTGAGCAGTGCCCGCCGGTCGCGCCCGCGCGGCTCGCGCCCTGCTGGGGTGTCGCCCCACACCGGCAGTTCGTCCAGCGCGGTGACGTTCGGCGGGAGCTGCCAGGCGAGCGGCTCGCCGCCGGTGGCGGTGACGGCGGTGACGCGGAATTCGACGTCGGGCATCGCGCGGACCAGCTGGTCGCACCAGACGCTCACCCCGCCCGCGCTGTGTGGATACGTTCCCTCGGTCAGCAGCGTCACGTGCGCGGGACGCGCCGCGGGCAGGCCGGAAGTTGCGTGCATGACGTGGTGTCCCCCTGGACGGGTCGGTACGGGCGGGTACGGGCCGGGGCGCGAGGGCGGTGCGGGGAAGGGGCGTCGGGGCGTCCGGGCGGCGGCGCGGACGGCGGTCGTACGGGCGGGTGCGCGCGGGACGCGGATCCGCGCGCACCCGCCCAGCCGTGCGGCCGGTCAGCCGGTCGGTCTGTCAGCCGGTCGGTCAGTCGCGGGCGCTGTCGCCCGGTCCTGCGGGCACCGCGTCCGTGACGCCGCGCGGCACCGGCAGCCGTCCGGCGGGGGCGGCGAGCCGGGCGGGTGTGCCCGGCGCGGACGCCGCGGCGGCGGCGGCGGGCACGGCGGCCGCGGGCAGCGCGAGCGTCACCGCGCTCTGGAGGAGCCCCGGCGTTGCCCAGCCGGAGACGCGGCCCGCGTACGCGGTGCCGAAGGCGGTGGAGCCCAGCAGTTGGGACTGCCGGGTGCCGGCCGGCATCGTCGCGTCGATCTGGACCCCGGAGGGCGCGCTCACGGTGACGGTGCCGCCGATCCGGTAGGCGGTCACCTTGCCGCCCTTCCACGCCGCGCTCCACGCGGCCCGGCGCTGCAGCTCGGTGGCGATGTCCGCGGTGCGCAGGTTGACCGCCGGGGTGGAGGCGGCGAACAGGCCCGCGTAGTCGCCGAGGACGCGCTCCAGCACCGGGTAGGCGATGCGGTCCTCGGCGAGGTTGGACTGGTGGACGAAGTGCGGGCGCGGGTTGTTGCCGAGCACGTGCCCGAGGTCGATGCGTGCCTCCAGCGGCACGATGTACGAGGTGTAGCCGGTCGCCGGGTCCAGCGGGGCGGGCAGGCAGGTGGAGTTGCCGGACGTGGTGCACGCGCCGCTGCCGCCCTGGGCCGCGCTGGTGTAGATCCAGTTGTACTCGTCGGTCTCCTCCTGCGCCGTGCCGGCGTTGTAGAAGACGTTCATCGGGAAGCGCGGCACGGTGACCGCGGGGCCGACCGTCCGCTGGTCGGGCTCCCGGGAGTTGTCGCTCGCGAGGTACTTCACGCCGAGCGAGCTGAGCGCCGGGGCGAGGTTGGGGTTGTCGGCGGGCTGCTGCGGCAGCACCTTCAGGCCGGAGTGCTCGCCGGTCACCAGCTCGTCGTCGTCCAGGGAGAGCCCGTGGGCGGCGGCCCAGGCGCGGTTGTCCTTGACGGCGGCGGTGATGTCGGCCCTGCTCACCCACTGGGTGGCGCCGCTCGCGGTCGTCGCGCAGCGCCACGGCACCACGGTGACGTCCTGGACGCAGCCCAGGAAGGGGTGCAGATAGGTGTGGTTGACCCAGCGGTAGGACTTCTTGTCGGCCAGCAGCCGGGTCGCGAGCGGGTCGGTGGCCGTGTCGTGGTCGGACTTCCAGTCCTCGCTGCCGCCGCCGTTGAAGACGAAGTCGAAGGTGAAGCCGTGCGCGGCCGACCACTGTTCGGCGTAGGCGGCGTCGTCCGCGGTCATCCGGATCGGGTTGTCGTCCCCGCCGGTGCCGATCGGGCAGTCGACGTCGCCCGGGGTGCAGTTGAGGGTGGGGTTCCACCGGTCGTCGGCCAGGAAGACGTCGTCGACCTGCACCTCGAAGTAGTTGCGGTCGGCGCCGAGGTGGACGCCCTGCGTCATCCACTCCACGATGCCGCGCGCCAGCAGCCGGAACTGCTGCTGGTACTGGTTGTAGACGAACGGCAGCACCAGCTCGCTGCGCCCGTCGTGGGTGTACTGCCCCACCAGCACCCCGCGCCGGGTGCTGCCGGGAACGGGCGCGTCCACCAGCGTGGTGAAGGACGCCCCCGCGGCCTGGTCGGTCAGCGGCGCGGCCAGGTAGCCGTAACTCTCCGCCTGGTAGGGGTCGTTGTCCTCGAAGGGCACCGCGCCCCTGAGGTAGCCGAAGTCACCGGCGGCGCCCTGGGCGGTCACCTGCCCCTGGATGCCGTCGAGCTGGCCGATGTAGCCGCCGTTCTGCGCGTAGTCCAGCCCGACCGCGGGGGAGGCGTACGTGTACGCGTCCACCTGCCGTACGCCGTACGCCGTCTCGTACGCGGCGAGCGCCGCCATCTCGGCCGAGCCCGCCCCGAAGGGGTTCTCGTTCGGCAGCACCACGGCCTGGAACTTCGCCCGCGGGCGCCCGGAGACGGTGTCGCTCAGGAAACCCGCGGTGATCACCGGGCGTCCCGGCGCCGTGAGGTCCACCGTGGTGTACGGGGTCCCCGCGCCGTCCAGTTCCGCGGTCACCGCGGCGGTGGCCGGTCCCCCGTCGTCCACCACCAGCACCCGCAGGTCCACCCGCGGGGTGACGGCCGCCGCCCGCGCCGCCGACGGCGCGAGCACCAGGCCGACCAGTGCCGCGGCGGTCGCGACCGCCGCGGCACGCACACTTCTGCCCATGAATTTCTCCCCCGGCAGCCGCCGATTCCCCATCGGCGCACTCCCACTCGCAACGGCACTTTTCCGGCCGTATGTCCGGGGACCCATGGTGGATCATCGCGCGGAGGAATTGTGACCGTCCTGCGGAGATCGTCGGCAGGCGCGGAAACGTCCCTGCGGGGGATTTTCCGGGCGCGGCACGCTCACCTGCGGTGTTATGGGATGTCATGCTCGCGATACATGCGGATTATCGACCTGAATGATGAATGGTCGATTGTATTTTCGAAGATCACACGAACGGGTGAAGCGTTCGATTGCAGATTCGACACGAGCATGCGGGCGCGGTGCGGCTCCGGCGGTTTCCCGGGGACGAACGGGTCCGCCATCACCCGCTTTTCCGGAGGGCCGGCCGCACCGATCAGTCGATCGGCGGCGGTCCCGGCTGCGGGGTCGGCTCGGGCGTCGGCGGCACGGGGGCCGGCGGTGTCGGTGACGGCGGGGTCGGTACGGGCCCCGGAACCGGATGCGGCTCGGGGGTCGGCGTCGGGTCGGGACCCGGCACCGGTTCCTCGGGCGGCGTCGGTACCGGCGGATAGGTGTCAGGGAAGGGTGTGGTCATCGCAAGCTCCATAAGTTGCGTTCCGGTCGCCCTTCGCGTACCCGGCCCCCGCGCGCCCATGCCGTCCGCGCCCCCCGGTCCGTATCCCGCGCGCCCCCTGACGCGCCCCGCGCGCGCCCCCGTGGGGGTGAATGCCGCCCCCGGCTGCAACTGCGCCCCCGTCCCCGTGGTCCCTCCCGGCGGAAGAGACCCCGGCGGGAGGAGCGGAAGGTTGCGGAAGGACTGGGAGTGCCTGCGGGAGCCTGGCCTGGTGCACGTGGTGGTCACGGCGGGTGACGCGGCGAGCGCGTACCGCGTCTTCGACGCGCTGGTCGACCGCTTCCCCGCGGTCGGTCCGCCCGCCCGTCTCGGCGCCCCGCCGGGCCTGGTCTCCCTCGCCTTCGTGGCTCCGACGGCTCCGACGGCCCCGACGGCACCGAGGGCTACGGAGGCCCCGACCGCCCAGGCGGCGCCGCCCGCCCCCGCGCCCCCGCCCGCCTGATCCGGGTCGCCCGCGTTCGAACACAACACCGCATTCGGGGCATAATGGACAACCGAGGTTCATCGCAGATACGAGCTCCCCGGAGAGTGCGTGAGCGAAAGCAAGCCGCCGGCCCGCAGCGGGTACGACCCCCGGGTCGGACCCGTCGTCGAGGCGGACCGGCCCCCGGAGTCGGAGATCGGCCTCGGGGAGCGGCTCGCCCTGAACGGCATGGGCAGCTTCGACTGGGATCTGGACCGCGGCGTCTTCGAACTGGACGACGCCGCTCTGGAGGTCTTCGACCTGCGGCCCGGCGAGTACGACTCCCGCCCGGAGTCCCTCGTGCTGCGGGTCGCGCCCGAGGAGGGCGCCCGGGTGGACTACGCGCTGCGCCGCGCGCTCCAGTCGGGCCTGCGCAGCTACGGCGGCTACTTCCAGATCACCCGGCGGGACGGCGCCAAGCAGTGGACGCACACCCAGGGCACGATCCTGCGGGACAGCCGCGGCAACGCCTACCGCATCGTGGGCATCGTCCGGGACGCGACCGACGAGCTGGCCCAGACCCCCGACGTGCAGGCGACCGAGATGCCCGCGAGCCGGGCCGCGGACGGTGTGCGGCAGAGCCTGGCCCCGGTGGTGCGGCTGACCACCGAGGCGCTGTCCCGGGCGGTGACGGTCGAGGACGTCACCGCGGTCGTCACCGGCGCGGGCGGGCTGGAGCGGTTCGGCGCCGACGCGATGCTGCTGGCCCTCGTCGAGGGCGGCAACCTGCGGGTCCTCGGCACCACCGGCGGGCCGAACGCGTGGACCGGCGAACTCGCCGTGCGGCGCTCGGACGGGTCGCTGCCGCTGGACGACGTGGTGATGACGATGCGCTCGCGCTTCGCGTCGTCCCTGGACAAGCTGGCAGAGCGCTTCCCGGCCGCGCGTGCCTACTTCGCCGCCTCCGGGATGGCCTCCGCGGCGTTCCTGCCGCTCATCGCGCAGGGCCGCTCGATCGGCGCCCTCGGGCTGTTCTACCGCGAGGAGCGGGAGTTCGGCCACGACGACCGCGAGCTGTACGCGTCGCTCGCCGCGATCGTGGCGCAGTCCCTGCAGCGCGCGATGCTCTTCGACCGCGAGCGGGAGTTCGCCACCGGGCTGCAGTCCGCGATGCTGCCGCGCGACATCCCGCGCTTCGACGGCGTCGGCATCGCGGTCCGCTACCACGCGGCCTCCCGCGGCCGGGAGGTCGGCGGTGACTGGTACGACGTGGTGGCGCTGCCGCAGAACCGCGTCGGCCTGGTCGTCGGCGACGTCCAGGGGCACGACACGCACGCCGCCGCCGTCATGGGCCAGCTGCGGATCGCGCTGCGCGCGTACGCCGCCGAGGGTCACGCGCCCGCGACCGTGCTGGCCCGCGCCTCCCGCTTCCTCGCCGAGCTGGACACCGAGCGCTTCGCGACGTGCAGCTACGCCGAGCTGGACCTCGCGACCGGCGCGGTGCGCGCGGTGCGCGCCGGGCACCTCGGCCCGCTGATACGGCACACCGACGGCCGCACCGGCTGGCCCAATGTGCGCGGCGGCCTGCCGCTGGGCGTGGCCACGGCCGTGGACATGCACGAGTTCCCCGAGACCCGGCTCGACCTCGTGCCCGGCGAGACGCTGGTGTTCTGCACCGACGGACTCGTCGAGGAGCGCGGCCAGGAGATCACGGTCGGCATGGACGTGCTGGCCGAGGCCGTACGGGACGGGCCGCAGGACGCCGACGGGCTCGCCGACCACCTCGCGGGCAACCTGTGGGAGCGCTGGGGCTCGCAGGACGACGTGGCGCTGCTGGTGGTGCGCCGTGACCCCGACCCGGGCACGGGCCTGGCGCCGCGGATGCACTCCTACGTCCACCAGGCCGACCCGGAGGGGCTGGCCGAGGCGCGCGGGGCGCTGCGCCAGACGCTCGCCGGGTGGCGGATGTCCGACCTGGCCGACGACGTGGAGCTGGCGGCCGGCGAGCTGCTGGTGAACGTCCTGCTGCACACCGAGGGCGGCGCGGTGCTGACGCTGGAGGTGCTGCCGGAGCCGGTGCGCCGGATCCGGCTGACGGTGCAGGACCGCTCCAGCACATGGCCGCGCCGCCGCTCGCCGGGCGAGGCGGCGACGTCCGGCCGCGGGCTGCTGATGATCGACGCGCTGTCCGTCCGCTGGGGCGTCGAGCCGCGCGGCGACGGCAAGGCCGTGTGGTGCGAGTTCGGCCCCGCGGAGGATCTGGCGGCGGACCGGACGGCGGAGGAGTCCGGGACCGGGGAGCGGGACGGGCGCGGCCCGGACGGCGGCTGACCGTCCGGGCCGCGGGTGGCGCGGTTCCGCTCAGCTCACGGTGAGCGCGGTGTCGTCGATGACGAAGGACGTCTGGAGCTTGGAGCCCTCGGTCCCGGTGAACTTCACCGTGACCGTCTGGCCCGCGTAGGCGCTCAGGTCGAAGGAGCGCTGCGTGAAGCCGGACGCCGCCTGGACGTTGGTGTACGTCGCGAGCGTGCTCAGTACGGTGCCCGAGGAGTTGAGCACCTGGGCCGTGAGCGTGTCGTAGGCGGTGCTGCCGGTCTCGGCGGTGTCGATGTGCAGGTAGAAGCTCAGCTGTGCGGAGCAGCCCGCCGGGATGGCGGCCGACTGGGAGAGCGTGTCGGTGGTCGCGGTGCCGTAGCCGTCGAGCCAGGCCTTGTACGAGCCGCTGTGCGCCGCCTCGCCGCTGTCGTTGTTGATCACACCGCTGGACGCCGACCACGACGAGGCGCCCGACTCGAAGCCGGGGTTGGCCAGCAGCTGGCGGGAGGTGCAGGTGCCGCCGCCGGTCGGAGGCGTGGTCGGGGGAGTGGTCGGCGGGGCGGTCGTGGTGCCGCCGGAGCCGGACAGCCACGCCGTGGCGTTGAGCGCGAGTGCCGCGTCGGTGCCCGCGGGATCGTTCCAGCCGTCGTAGAGGGTGTTGCCGGACTGGCCGGTGCCGTCGTCCACGGGGGAGCTGTCGCCCCAGATCGCCACCCGGCCGCTGCCGAAGGTGCTGGTGGCGAAGAAGGCACCGGTGTTGCCGGAGTAGCCGGTCCGGTAGAGCAGGCCCTTGACCGCGGAGTTGTCGGACGGGTTGAGCGTGAAGGTGGTGCCGTCGCGCAGGATGCTGCCGGTCACCGTGCCGAACGGGCCGTGCAGCACGGGGTCGGAGGCGTTGCTGACCGCCCGCGGGTTGTCGGTGCTGATGTCGAGCTTGTCGACGGTGAAGCCGAACGGGTCGGTGTTGTCGACGCCGTTGTTCGTCAGCAGGTCGCTGATGACGCAGGGCGAGTCGCAGCCGTCGTTGTTGCGGTCGCTGTTGTTGTGGTCGGAGATCAGGAACAGCCCGCCGCCGTTCTTGACGAAGTTCATGACCGCGGTCTTCTCCGCGGCGGTGAGCTTCACGTTGGGCTCGGGCAGCACGAAGGTGTCGAAGTTGCTCAGGTCCTGCGCGTTGCTGCTGTTGCCGTAGGTGATGGTGCGGCCGGACGGCAGGGTCGCGAGGCTGTAGCCGCCGGCCTTCTGCAGGGCCACACCCCACGAGGACAGCGCGCCGGTCCAGTCGGTCTCCTTGCCGGGCGAGCCGTTCTGGCCGAGCGGGTCGGGCTGGCTGGTGCTGATGATCCAGTCGGCGTTGCCCGCCGTCTCCGCCTTGGTGTTGTCGAACAGCACCCGGTGCGTGGTCGCGGCGGCGGGCGCCGCGCTGTCCGGTGCGGCCTGCGCGCTGCCGGTGGCGACACCGGCCGCGGCCAGGGCGGCGGCGCCCAGGAACGCGGTCGCGGCGAGCGCCGCCCTGCGGCGCGGGTTGGGGTTACGTGTGCCGGGCATCCGTCAACCTCCAGGTGGGGGGCGGTGGGTGGGGGTGCGGGGGGCGAGCTGCGGAAGAGATTCTGCGCGCGTAGATGTGGTGACTGATGTGGCGTGCGTTACCGGTGAATGAACGCTGCCGGTCGGCTCCCCGCCGCCGCAGGCAGACCGTGGGCGATTCACCCGCACGGGCGACCGGCGGGCCGCCCGGTTGCGCCGGGCGGGTGCCGTCGGCCGCCGCTCGGGCCCGGCCGGGAGTGGCGGGCGGCGGCAGCGGGAAGGATGGCGGCACCGCCGCATGGACCGCCTCCGCGCGGGTACCCGCGCCTGGTGGGCGCCCGCTCGCCGCGCCCGCCCGGTCAGGCCCGCGGCAGGAGGAGGAGGAGCAGCATGCCGATCGCCACCGTGAACCCCGCGACAGGGGAGACGGTCCGTACCTTCGACGCCCTGGACGCGGCCGGGGTCGAGCAGCGGATCGCCACCGCGTACGAGACCTTCCGGGAGTGGCGGACGACCGGGTTCGCCCACCGGGCCGGGCTGCTGCGCGCGGCGGCCGACCTGCTCGACAAGGAGCAGGACGACATCGCCCGCATCATGACGCTGGAGATGGGCAAGACGCTGGCCGCGGCCCGCGCCGAGGCGGCCAAGTGCGCCAAGGCGATGCGCTGGTACGCCGGGCACGCCGAGGCGCTGCTCGCCGACGAGCACCCGGACACCGCCGACGTCGCCGACAGCGGCGGGAGCCGCGCGTACGTCCGCTACCGCCCGCTGGGCGTGGTGCTCGCGGTGATGCCGTGGAACTTCCCGCTCTGGCAGGTGGTCAGGTTCGCCGCCCCCGCGCTCATGGCGGGCAACACCGGGCTGCTCAAGCACGCCTCCAACGTGCCGCAGACCGCCCTCTACCTGGGCGACCTCTTCCACCGCGCGGGCTTCCCCGCGGGCTGCTTCCAGACGCTGCTGGTCGGCTCGGGCGCGATCGAGGCGGTGCTGCGCGACCCGCGGGTGGCCGCCGCGACCCTGACCGGCAGCGAGGGCGCCGGGCGCGCGGTCGCCTCGGTGGCGGGCGACGAGGTCAAGAAGACGGTGCTGGAGCTGGGCGGCAGCGACCCCTTCGTGGTCATGCCGTCCGCCGACGTGGACCGCGCGGTGGAGGTCGCGGTGACCGCCCGGGTGCAGAACAACGGCCAGTCCTGCATCGCCGCCAAGCGTTTCATCGTGCACGCCGACGTCCACGACCGCTTCGCCGAGCGCTTCACCCGCGCCATGAGCGCGCTGCGCGTCGGCGATCCGACGAGCCTGTCCACGGACGTCGGCCCGCTGGCCACCGAGCAGGGCCGGACCGATCTGGAGGAGCTGGTCGACGACGCGCTGGCGCGGGGCGCCGAGGCGCTGTGCGGGGCCCGCCGCCCCGAGGCGCAGCCGGACGGCTGGTTCTACGAGCCCACGGTGCTGTCCGGGGTGACGGAGGCGATGCGCATCCACCGCGAGGAGGCCTTCGGGCCGGTGGCGACTCTCTACCGGGTGCCCGACCTGGACGCGGCCGTGGCGCTGGCCAACGACACGCCGTTCGGGCTCAGCTCCAACGTCTGGACGCGCGACGAGGCCGAGCAGCGCCGTTTCGTCCGTGACCTGGAGGCCGGCGGGGTCTTCTTCAACGGGATGACCGCCTCGCACCCGGCCTTCCCGTTCGGTGGCGTCAAGCGCTCCGGCTACGGGCGCGAGCTGTCCGGGCACGGGATCCGCGAGTTCTGCAACGTCACGACCGTGTGGTTCGGCCGCTGAGCCCGCCCGGCCCCGTCTTGTCATGTACATCTGCCTCCCCATGGGGCATCGGTTTCACCCATGGGGAGGCAGAATCCTGCGGTACGTACTCCGGATCTTCACAACCGGCCGGGGCCCGCCCTCGGGCCCCGGCCGGGGTCAGGCGGTCAGGTGACCGTCCAGACGAAGGTCGCGGTGTCCGCCGCGCCCTTGCCGTCCGAGGCCGTCACGCTCACCGTGCTGGTGCCCTTCGCGGTCGGCGTCCCGGAGATCACGCCGTCCTTGCCGATCACCAGTCCCGCGGGCAGGCCCACCGCGTCGAAGGACAGCGCCGCGCCCGTGGACGAGGCCGCCGTGACCGGCAGCCGTACCGCGGTGCCCTTCGGGCCGCTCATGCCCGCCGGGTTGGCCACGGTCACCGACGCCTTGGCGGTGGCCGCCGCGTCGACCGTCTTCGCGCTCATCGCGGTCGCCACGTTCAGCGTCCCCGTCAGCGGCAGGTTCCGCGACGAGTCGCCGACCATGATCTGGTACGCGCCCGCCGCCGTCGTCCAGGACGACGACGAGGTGTTCCAGTACGCCAGGTCGTGCGCGCTCACTGTGAACGTCACCTTCGCGCTCGCCCCCGGCTGGAGGTCCACCCGCGAGAAGCCCTTGAGCTGCTTGGCGGGCTCGCCCGTGGAGGCCGGGTCGCCGACGTAGAGCTGGGCGATCTCGGCGCCCGCCCGGCTGCCGGTGTTGGTGACGGTCGCGCTGACCGTCGCGTTGCCGCTGCCGTCCAGCGCGCCCACCTGGAGCCCCGAGAAGGAGAACGAGGTGTAGGACAGGCCGAAGCCGAACGGGAAGAGCGGTGCGATGTTCTGCGCGTCGTACCAGCGGTAGCCGACCTTCAGGCCCTCGCTGTACTGCACGTTGCCCTGGCCCGGCCACTGCGCCGCGGTGTGCGCCGGCACGTCGTTCAGTGAGGCGGGGAAGGTCACCGGCAGCTTGCCGGACGGGTTGACGTCGCCGAACAGCAGCGCCGCCAGCGAGTTGCCGACCTCCTGGCCCGCGTACCACTCCTCCACGACGCCCTTGACCTGGCCGAGCCACGGCATGGTGACCGCCGAGCCGGTGTTGAGGACGACGATCGTGTTGGGGTTGGCCGCGGCGACCTGCTGCACCAGCGCGTTCTGGTTGTTCGGCAGGTCGATGTTCGCCTGGTCGGTGCCCTCGTTCTCGCCGTAGCCGACGCACACGACCGCCACCTTCGCCGCCCGCGCCGCGGTCACGGCCGCGTTGACGTCCGTGCCGTCGTTGTACGTCACCGAGGCGCCCGTGCCGGCCCGCTTCTTGATCGCGTCGATCGGCGCGACCGTGCCCGAACTGGTCGAGGTGGCGCTGCCGCCGCCGACGCTGCGCACGCCCGCGCCGCCGTCCGGGCCGATGACCGCGATCGAGGTGGCGTTGGCGCCCGCCAGCGGCAGCACGTTGCCGTCGTTCTTCAGCAGCACCGAGCCCTGCTCGGCGACCTGCCGCGCGGTGGTCTGGTGCGCCGCGCTGGTCACGACCGAGTCGCGGTTGCCGGTCTTGTGCTTCTCGAAGATCCCGAAGGCGAACATCTGCGTCAGCACCCGGGTGACCATCGTGTCCAGCGTCGCCTGGCTGACCTGCCCGGCGGCCACCGCCTGCGCCAGGAAGTCGGCGTAGAAGTAGCCGCCCGGCATCTCCACCGTCATGCCGTTGTTGGCCGCGTCCACCGTCGAGTGCGCGCCGCCCCAGTCGCTGGTGACGAAGCCGTTGAAGCCCGCCTCCTGGTAGAGGCCCTTCTTCAGCAGGTCGGCGTTCTGGCACGCGTACACGCCGTTGACGGTCGAGTAGGCGCACATCACCGACGCCGAGGCGCCCTTGCTCACCGCCGCCTGGAAGGCCGGCAGGTAGATCTCGTGCAGCGTGCGCTGGTCGACGATCGCGTTGTCGGCCGGCCCGTTGCGGTTGGTCTCCTGGTTGTAGACGGCGACATGCTTGGCCTGCGCCATCACACCCTGGCTCTGCATGCCCTGGATGCTCGCGGTCGCCATCTGGGCGCTCAGGTACGGGTCCTCGCTGTACGTCTCGAAGGCCCGGCCCCAGCGCGGGTCGCGCACGATGTTCATCGTCGGGCCGAGCGCCACGTCCACGCCCTTGCCCGCGAACTCGTTGCCGGCCACCGTGCCGTAGCTCTTCTGCAGCGCGGTGTCCCAGGTCGCCGCGGACGACACCGCGGACGGCAGCTGCGTCACCCCGCCGAAGCCGTCGCCGACCCCGCTGGGCCCGTCGTGGTAGCCCATCGCCGGGATGCACAGCGACGCGATCGGGTCGGTGTTGCCGATGTACGGGTACGCCTGGCCGTTGCCGTGCAGCATCGTCAGCTTCTGCGCCTGCGTCATGTGCGACAGCACCTGCGCCACCCGGTCGGCGACCGGCGCGGTCGAACCCACCCACGGGCACACGCCGTTGCCGCCGTCACCGCCCGTGCCGCCGCCGGGCGGCTCGGTCTCCCCACCGCCGGGCGAGAGGACCTGCACCTCCCACAGCGAGTAGCCCCACTGCGTGGCGCGCTGGGTGCCGTAGACCCGCACGTAGCGGGTGTGCGCGGTGAAGTCGTGGGTCTCCACGCCGCCCTTGCCCGCGGTGGTGGAGTAGGCGGTGCTCCAGTTGGTGCCGTCGGCGGACGTCTGGATCTGGTACGCCGTGCCGTACGCGGCCTCCCAGTTGAGCGTCACCCCGCACACGTCCTGGGCCGAGCCGAGGTCGACCTGGATCCACTGCGGGTCGGACGCCGCCGAGGACCAGCGGGTGCCGGCGTTGCCGTCGAAGGCCGCCGACGCCGGGAAGGTGCCGGCGTCCTGCGTGGAGGAGGCGGTGGCCGGCTTGCCGGTGGCCGCGCCGGAGTTGCCGCACGCGCCCGGCGTGGTGCCGCCCCCGCCGGTGGTGCCGCCGGTGCCGCCGCCCGAGCTGCCGCCGTAGACCTGGAACTCCCACAGCGAGTAGCCGTACTGGGTGGCGCGCTGGGTGCCGTACACCCGGACGTAGCGGCCGGTGCCGGTCACGTTCAGCGACTGGTTGCCGCCCGTCGCGGTGGTGGTGGAGTACACGTTCGTCCACGCGCTGCCGTCCGCGCTGACCTGGATCTGGAAGGCCTTGGCGTAGGCGGTCTCCCAGTGCAGGTCCACCCGGCTGACGGGCTGGCTGGAGCCCAGGTCCACCTGGATCCACTGCGGGTCGGTGAAGCCGCTGGACCAGCGGGTGCCGTCGTCGCCGTCCACCGCGGCCGACGCGGGGGTGCCGGCGTTCTCGGCGGAGGACGCGGTCGCGGGCTTGCCCTGCGAGAGCAGGACCGGGTCGGCGGCGTGCGCGATACGCGGCGCCGCGACCAGCGCCAGCGCCATGACCAGGACGAAACCGACGAGGGCGGCCAGCCGGGCCTGCGCGGCGGACGGCCCTCTGCGGGCGGACGGTGGGGGAGTGCTGTACGGGGTGTGCAGCATGGGGAAAGCCTCTCTCGCGCGGCGTGGGGGCCGTCGGAGGTGGGGGGTGGGGCAGGCCGCCCGGGTCCCGCGGGGAGGCGGGACCCGGGCGGCCCGGGGTGGCGCGGCTACTGCGAGACGCGCACGTAGTCGACGAGCATCTTCTGCGGGAAGACCGTGCTGGCGTCGGGCGCGCCCGGCCAGTCACCGCCCACCGCGTTGTTGAGGATGATGTAGAACGGGTGGTCGTAGACCCACGGGCCGCGGGTCGATTCCACCGTGGCCTTGTCGGCGGTGAAGAACGCGTGCCCGTCCACCGAGAAGGTCATGTGGGTGGAGTCCCAGTCCACCGCGTAGGTGTGGAAGTCGTTCGCGAAGTCGCCGCCCGCGATCTGGTAGGGCTGGCCGTAGCCGTTTCCGCCGTTGTACGCCGGGGCGTGCAGCGTGGAGTAGACCGAGTCCGGGACCTTGCCGACGTGCTCCATGATGTCGATCTCACCGGAGTTCGGCCACGGCGTGCCGGTCTTGAAGTTCGACCCCAGCATCCAGAACGCCGGCCACAGGCCCTGCGTGCCGGACACCTTGATCCGCGCCTCGACGTGCCCGTAGGTGAAGTTGAAGTGGTCGGAGGTGTTGATCCGGCCCGAGGTGTACTGGTGACCTTGGACGTTCTCCTTCCGGGCCTCGATGACGAGGTTGCCGTTGCCGTCCATCGTGGTGTTGTCGCCGTTGGTGTAGTACTCCAGCTCGCCGTTCTGGCCGCCGCCGGTGTCCTGGGTCCACTTGCTCGTGTCCGGCTTGGAGCCGGCCGCGCCGTTGAACTCGTCGCTCCACACCAGGTGCTCCGGGTTGCCCGGGTTCGGCGGCAGCGCGGGCGGCGGGGTGGGGTTGCCGCCGGTGCCGTAGACGTCGAAGGTCCACAGGCTGTAGCCGTAGCCGTTGCTGCGCGCGGTGCCGTACATCCGCACGTAGCGGCCGGTGCCGTCGACGTTCAGGGTCTCCTTGAAGCCCTTGCCGGTCGTGGTGGAGTAGATGGACGTCCAGTTGTTGCCGTCCGCGGACGTCTGGATCTGGTACGCCGTCGCGTAGGCCGGGTCCCACTGCAGGACGACCTGGGTGATGTGCGCGGTCGCGCCGAGGTCCACCGCGATCCAGCCCGGGTCGACCCAGCCGTTGACGTCGCTGGTGGCCCAGCGGGTCGCCGGGTCCTCGTCGAAGGCCTTGGACGGGGTGCAGCCGGTGCAGCTGTTGGCGTCCTGGTAGGTCGAGGCGGTGGCGGGCTTGTTGTACGACAGCAGCTTCGAGTCGCCGGGCGGGGTCGTACCGCCCGTGCTGCCGCCGTTGTCACCGCCCCCGTTGGCGCCGCCGTTGCTGCCGGTGCCGCCGGTGAAGACCTGGAACTCCCACAGCGAGTAGCCGTACTGCGTGGCGCGCTGGGTGCCGTACATCCGCACGTAGCGGCCGGTGCCGGTGAGGCTGATCAGCTCGGTGGCGCCGGGTCCTGTCGTGGTGGAGTAGGCGGTGGTCCAGTTGCTGCCGTCGGCCGAGACCTGGATCTGGTAGGCCTTGGCGTAGGCGGTCTCCCAGCTCAGCTGCACGCCGCAGATGTTCTGCGACGAGCCGAGGTCGACCTGGATCCACTGCGGGTCGGCCGCCGCCGAGGACCAGCGGGTGCCGTTGTCGCCGTCCACCGCGGAGGAGGCGGGGGTGCCGGCGTTCTCGGTCGAGGAGGCCGTCGCCGTCTTGTGCAGCGCCGCGTTCGCGGTGCCGCAGGCGGCGTTGCCGGTGCCGGTGGCGCCGTAGACCTGGAACTCCCACAGCGACACGCCGTACTGGGTGGCGCGGGCCGTCGTGTAGATCCGGACATAGCGCCCGGAACCGTTTACGGTGAGGTTCTGGACGCCACCGGTCGCGGTGGTGGTGGAGTAGATGTTCGTCCAGTTGGTGCTGTCGGCCGAGGTCTGGATCTGGAAGGCCTTGGCGTAGGCCGTCTCCCAGTTCAGGGTGACGGAGCTGATCGAGTCGGTGGCCCCGAGATCGACCTGGAGCCACTGCGGGTCACTGGCCGCGGAGGACCAGCGGGTGCCGGTGTTGCCGTCCACCGCGGCCGAGGCCGGGGTGCCGGCGTTCTCCGTGGAGGAGGCGGTCGCGGTCTTGCCCTGCGACAGCAGGGTGCCCGCGGCCCGAGCCGGGCTCTGGGTGACCGCGAGGGCGAACGCCGCGAGCATCGCGGCGACGAACGCGAAGACGAGCGAGCGGGGTAGGCGTCTGGACAGAGGTGGGGGGTTGCCGGTCACGGCGTCTCCTGGGTGCGTGTGAGAGCGCTCTCTGATGGCAGCGATGATTACGGCGCTGTTGCTGACACGTCAAGAAAGTGAACGAGATTGGTACCGCTGTTTCACGACGTTCCACGTCGCCGTCGAGATTCGAACGATCAGCGAACTCCTTGCCCGCATAGACGCGTTATGCGGCATCTCGCTGTGTGCAAGATCTTGACGGGCGATCACCCGGGCCCCCGGCCGGTGGCGCCGGGGGTGTGAACCCGGCGCAGCGGGACGTGCCGTACGGCCGCCGCGGCGGCTTCCGACCCTACGCTGGGGCCGTCGCCCCGGCGCCGGAAACGGGCCGGAAAGCGCCTTGACGTGACCCGGCGCCCGGCGCCGGGACCAGACCGACAGGAACGGGGGAGGCCGCAGATGCCCGCGATGCCCGATGTGCCCGAGCCCGTCGTCAAGCTCGTCCGGTGGACGGCGGAGCCCGCGGCGGTGCAGATCCTGCGGTCCGCCGCGGCCGCCGTCATCGCCTACGTGGTGGCCGTGTGGCTGCTGCCCAACCCGGCGCCGCTGACCGCGCCGCTCACCGCGCTGCTGGTCGTCCAGGTGACGCTGTACTCGACGCTCACCACCGGGATCAGCCGCGTCAACGCCGTCGTCGCCGGGGTGCTCGTCGCCGTCGGCTTCAGCGCGCTGGTGGGGCTCACCTGGTGGAGCCTGGGCCTGATCATCGTGACCTCGCTGCTGATCGGCAGGTTCGTGCGGGCCGGCGACTTCGAGATCGAGGTGGCGATCTCGGCGATGCTGGTCCTCGGCGTGACCCGGGTCGCCAACACCGCCTGGGACCGCGTCTTCGAGACGCTCATCGGCGCGGTGGTCGGACTGCTGTTCAACGCGCTCGCGCCGCCGGTGTGGGTGCAGTCGGCGGGGGAGTCCATCGAGTCGATGGCCCGCCGGATGGGCGCCCTCTTCCGCGACATCGGCGGCCAGGTCGCCGGGCACCTGCCGGTCGAGCGGGCCGCCGCCCGGCTGCACGAGGCGCGGCAGCTGGACCACGACATCGCCGAGGTGGACGCCTCGCTGCGGCAGGCCGAGGACAGCCTGCGGTGGAACCCCCGGGTCCGCGAGGGCGCGCTGTCCCGGATCGTGCTGCGCACCGGGCTCGACACCCTGGAGATCTGCGCGGTCGTGCTCCGCGTGCTCTCCCGCACCCTCACGGATCTGGCCAAGCACCGCACCACCGAGCATCTCTTCCCCGACGAGGTGTCCGACGAGCTGGAGCAGCTCATGGACCACATCGCGCACGCCATCGAGAGCTTCGCGGTGCTGATCACCAGCCAGGTCACCGCCAACGCCCAGGCGGCCGAGGACCGCCTCGCGCAAGCGCTCTCCGACAGCACCGAGAGCCGCGACACCATCGCCCGGCTGCTGCTGGCCGGCGTCCAGGAGCACCCCCGGCAGTGGCAGCTGTACGGCGCGCTGCTCGCCGAGGTGGACCGGATCCTGGACGAGCTGGGGCTGGAGAAGCGCTCCGAGCGGCTGGTGGAGGAGCTGGACCGGATCGGCGGCGAGCCGAGCGACCGGCACCCGCGGATCGCCATGGTCAAGCGCCGGCTGGCGGCCACGGGCATCTACCGGCACGCACCGGACGTGCGCAAGATCTTCAAGTAGCCGGTCGCGGTCCCTCCCTGACCGGGCCTCCCCGGCGGTACGGGCAAGCGCTTCCCGTCACCGGGCCGCCCCCGCCCCGCCGTCCCCGCGTCGTCCCCGCGCGGGCGCGCGATCCAACTCCCGCCGTCCGCAAGCGAATCGTTGCCGTCCGGGGCGTAGACGCCGCCGTAGCCCGTCTGTAACACTCTGCCAACACGTACGCAAATAATGAGCAGAACGGCGATGGATACGCATGAGATGAGCGCAACTTCAGATGTTCATCCCGCACGTTTCGAATAGATCGTCTGGACTCCTCTCGGCTGCTCTTCTCCCGGTTCTCCTCCCAACCCCCTGATCCCCCACACACCACAGAGGGACGTCATGAGAACGAAGCGCTCGATACCACGGCTGATGGCGGGGGTGGTCTCCGGCAGTCTGCTGCTGCTCGGCGGCACCACAGCGCTGCCGGCCGTGGCGGCCGCGGCAGCCCCCGACCTGGCCTCCGGCAAGGCCGCGGCGGCCAGCAGCACCAGCGGCAAGAACACCGCCGACCGGATCGACGACGGCGACCAGAGCACCTACTGGCAGAGCGGCGCGGTCAGCGCCGCGGCGCCGCAGTGGGCGCAGGTCAACCTGGGCGCCGGGCGCCTGGTCGACACGGTGCAGCTGAAGGTGCCCGCCTCCTGGAAGGCCCGCACCCAGACCCTGTCGCTGCAGGCCAGCGACGACGGCACGCTGTTCTCCACGATCGTCGGGTCCAAGTCGTACACGTTCACGCCCGACAAGAACAACACGGTCACCATCGACTTCCCGGCCACCAAGGCGCGGTACGTGCGCGCCGAGGTCTCCGCCAACTCCGCCGCCGACTCCGCGCAGCTGTCCGAGATGACGGTCGCCGCCGCCGCGGTGGGCGCCAACCTCGCGGCGAACAAGCCCACCGCCGAGTCCGGCCACGCCGACGTGTACGGCTCGGGCAACGCCGTCGACGGCAACGCGAACACCTACTGGGAGAGCACCAACAACGCCTTCCCGCAGTGGCTGCGCGTCGACCTCGGCTCGGCCGTGCCGGTCAACACCGTGGTGCTCAAGCTGCCGCCGGCCACCGCGTGGGCGAGCCGCACCGAGACGCTCGCCGTCCAGGGCAGCCAGGACGGCAACACCTTCTCCGACCTCGCCGCGTCCAAGGGCTACACGTTCGACCCGTCGAGCGGCAACACGGTGACGATCACCTTCAACACCGCCACCACCCGCTACGTCCGGCTGAACATCACCGGCAACACCGGCTGGCCGGCCGGCCAGATCTCGGAGTTCGAGGTCTACGGCCCCGCCACCGGCGACACCCAGGCGCCGAGCGCGCCGTCCGGCCTGGCGTACACCCAGCCCGCGTCCGGCCAGGTCAAGCTGACCTGGAACGCCGCGACCGACGACACCGGCGTGACCGCGTACGACGTCTACGCCAACGGCCAGCTGCGCACCTCGGTCGCCGGCAACGTGCTGACGTACACCGACAGCCAGCCCGACACCGCCACCGTCGCCTACTACGTGAAGGCCCGCGACGCGGCCGGCAACCAGTCGGCGGCCAGCAACACCGTCACGCGCACCGGCACCTCCGGCGACACCCAGGCCCCGAGCGCCCCCACCGGCCTGGCGTACACCCAGCCCGCGTCCGGCCAGATCAAGCTGACCTGGAACGCCGCGAGCGACAACACCGCCGTCACCGGCTACGAGGTCTTCGCGGGCGGCAGCAAGATCGCCACCACCGGCGGCAGCACCCTCACCTACACCGACAGCCAGCCGGACACCGCGACCGTCACGTACTTCGTGCGGGCGATCGACGCGGCCGGCAACGAGTCGGGCAACAGCAACACGGTGACCCGTACCGGCACCACCCCGCCCACCGGCGGCACCAACCAGGCGGTCGGCAAGCCGATCACCGCGACCTCCACGGTGCAGAACTTCGTCGCCGCGAACGCGAACGACGACGACGTGAACACCTACTGGGAGGGCACCGGCACCAGCTCGCTCACCGTGCAGCTCGGCGCCAACGTGGACACCAGCTCGGTGGTGGTCAAGCTCAACCCCAGCTCCGCGTGGGGCCCGCGCACCCAGACCATCGAGGTCCAGGGCCGTGAGCAGAGCGCGAGCGGCTTCACCCAGCTCGTCGCGCCCAAGAGCTACTCCTTCAGCCCGTCCAGCGGCGGCAACACCGTCACCATCCCGGTGACCGCCCGGGTCGCGGACGTACGGCTGGTCTTCAGCAGCAACTCCGGCGCGGGCGGCGGCCAGGCGGCCGAGTTCCAGGTCATCGGCACCCCCGGCCCGAACCCCGACCTCACCGTGAGCGCCCTGACCGCGTCGCCCGCCGCCCCGGTGGAGACCGACCCGATCACGCTCAACGCGACGGTCAAGAACATCGGCACCAACGCCTCCCCGGCCAGCAACGTCAACTTCTACCTCGGCACCGTCAAGGTCGGCACCGCCAATGTGGGTGCGCTGGCCGCGGGCGCGAGCACCACGGTGTCCGCGTCGATCGGCGCCAAGGACGCCGGCAGCTACCAGCTGACGGCGAAGGTGGACGAGGCGAACACGGTCGTCGAGCAGAACGACACCAACAACTCCTACACCAGCCCGACCGCCCTGGTGGTCAAGCCGGTCGACACCTCCGACCTGCTCGCCTCCCCGGTGGCCTGGTCGCCGGGCAACCCGTCGGCGGGCAACAACGTCAACTTCTCGGTCGCCATCAAGAACCAGGGCACCGTCGCCGCCGCCTCCGGCGCCCACGGCGTCACCCTGACCATCGCGGACGCCGCCTCCGGCGCCGTGGTGAAGACCCTCACCGGTTCCTACAGCGGTGCGATCGCGCCCGGCGCCACCACCAGCCCGGTGAGCCTGGGCAGCTGGACGGCGGTCAACGGCAAGTACACCGTCAAGACGGTGATCGCCACCGACGCCAACGAGCTGGCCATCAAGCAGGCCAACAACACCAGCACCCAGTCGCTCTTCGTCGGCCGTGGCGCGAACATGCCGTACGACGTCTACGAGGCCGAGGACGGCGTCACCGGCGGCGGCGCGAGCGTGCTCGGGCCGAACCGCACCATCGGCGACCCGGCGGGCGAGGCCTCCGGCCGCAAGGCGGTGCACCTGGCGGGCAACGGCCAGTACGTCGAGTGGACGACCAGGAACCCGACCAACACCCTGGTCACCCGCTTCAACATCCCCGACGGCACCGACTCCACGACGCTCAACGTCTATGTGGACGGCACCTTCCTCAAGACGATCTCGCTGACCTCGAAGTTCGCGTGGCTGTACGGCGACGAGGCGAGTCCGGGCAACTCCGCCGGCTCCGGCGCCCCGCGGCACATCTACGACGAGGCCAACGTGCTGCTCGGCACCACGGTGGCGGCCGGTCACAAGATCCGGCTGGAGAAGGACGCGGCCAACACGGCCTCGTACTACAACATCGACTACATCAACCTGGAGCAGGCCACCCCGGTCGCCAACCCCGACCCGACGAAGTACGTCGTGCCGGCCGGCTTCACCCAGCAGGACGTGCAGAACGCGCTGGACACCGCGCGGCAGGACACCACCAAGCTCGGTGTCTACCTGCCCGCCGGCGACTACTCCACGGCCAACAAGTTCACCGTCTACGGGCGGGCGGTCAAGGTCATCGGCGCGGGCCCCTGGTTCACCAGGTTCTACACGCCGCAGACCCAGGAGAACACCGACGGCGGCTTCTCTCTCCAGTCCGGTTCGGGCGGATCGAGCTTCTCCGGCTTCGGGTTCTTCGGCAACTACACCAGCCGGATCGACGGCCCCGGCAAGGTCTTCGACCTGACCGGTGTCGCGAACCTGACGATCGACAACCTGTGGATCGAGCACACGATCTGCGGTGTGTGGGCGACGAACGTCGACAACTCCACGATCAGCAACCTGCGGATCCGCGACACCTTCGCCGACGGTGTGAACCTCACCAACGGCTCGACCGGCAACACGGTGACCAACACCGAGGCCCGCTCGACCGGTGACGACAGCTTCGCGCTCTTCCCGGCCATCGACAATCACAGCGAGCAGGAGACCGGCAACACCTTCAGCAACCTGAGCGTGCAGACGGTGTGGCGGGCCGCGGGTCTGGCGGTCTACGGCGGCGGTGGCAACACCTTCAGCAACCTCTACATCGCCGACAGCCTGACCTACCCGGGCATCACGATCGGCTCGCTCCAGTTCGGCGGCATCCCGGCCCTCGGCTTCGAGGCCTCGCCGACGAGCAACTTCTCCAACATCTCGCTGGTCAGGGACGGCGGCCACTTCTGGGGCCAGCAGGCCTTCCCGGCACTGTGGATCTTCTCCGCGGAGTTCGACCTCCAGGGGCTGCGGATCAGCGACGTGGACATCTCCGACCCGACCTACCAGGGCGTGATGTTCCAGACCAAGTGGAACGGCAGCACCTCGCTCAAGCCCATCAAGGACACCGTCATCACCAACCTGTCGGTGACCGGGGCGCACAAGAGCGGTGACGCCTTCGACGCCAAGTCCGGCTTCGGTCTGTGGGCCAACCCGCAGCCGGAACCCGGGCAGGGCCCGGCCGTGGGGTCGGTGACCATCAACGGGTTGCACGAGAGTGACAACGCCGTGGACATCCAGAACACCACGACCACCTTCACGATCAACGTCACCAACTGAGGTTCCGCAGGCCAGCGCGGGTGCCCGTGTTCGAATCCTGAACACGGGCACCCGCCCATGCCTGCTGACAGTCGGTCAACAGCGGGGTTTCGTATTCAGTTGGTGAACGCGGGGTCTTGACGGGGTATTGGTCTAGTCCTACGGTCACCGATGCGCCGACAGTCAGGTCGGCGTCCATCGTTCCGCCATGTGAACGATGCGGTCTGTCCGCTACGGAAGGCCTCCCCCCATGCAAAGACCGCGCATCGGGCTCAAGCAGCTCGGCGCTCTCACCGCAGTCCCCGCGCTGGCCGCCGGCCTGCTGCTCGCCGCCGGCGGCACCGCCCAGGCCGCGGCCAACGCGGGCCCCGGCTTCCCCGCGCAGTTCGCCGCCCCCTACGCCGAGGTCTGGAACTCGCCCTCGGCCCTGACGACCGTCCGCAACGCCACCGGCCTGAAGTACTTCACGCTCGCCTTCGTCATCGACGGCGGCGGCTGCAACGCCACCTTCAACGGCGACACCTCCATCACCGACGCGAGCTGGACGTCCGCGATCAACACCCTGCGGGCGGCCGGCGGCGACGTCATGGCCTCCTTCGGCGGCGCGTCGGGCACCGAGGAAGCCCTCGCCTGTACGTCGGTCTCCGCGCTGGAGGCCCAGTACAAGCGGGTGATCGACGGGCTGAACCTCACCCGGATCGACCTCGACATCGAGGGCAGCACTCTCAACAACACCACCGCCAACGACCGGCGCAACGCCGCGCTCGCCGACCTCCAGCAGCAGTACGCCGCCCAGGGCAAGCGCCTGGACGTGCAGTACACGCTGCCGGTCTCGCCCAGCGGCCTGGAGTCCAACTCGATCAGCCTGCTGAACAACGCCAAGAGCCACAACCTGAACGTCAGCCTCGTCAACATCATGACGATGGACTACGGGTCGGCCATGGACATGGGCAACGCCGCCATCAGCGCCGCCCAGGGCCTGCACACCCAGCTCGGCCAGATCTGGACGACGAAGTCCTCCGCCCAGCTGTGGGCCATGGAGGGCAACACCCCGATGATCGGGGTCAACGACACCTCCAGCGAGATCTTCAGCACCTCCGACGCCCAGGACCTGGAGAACTTCGCCAAGGCCAACGGCATCCAGGAGCTGACCTTCTGGTCGCTCGGCCGGGACAAGGCCTGCGCCACCAACGGCGGCTCCGCGCAGGACAACTGCAGCGGCACCCCGCAGTCGGCCTGGCAGTTCTCCAGCATCTTCAACGCGATCACCGGCACCGGCGGCGGCACCACCCCGCCGCCCTCCGGCGCCACCGGCCCGGTCCGCTCCGGCTACGCCAACAAGTGCGTCGACGTCGCCGCGGCCGGCACCGCCAACGGCACGGCTGTGCAGCTCTACGACTGCAACGGCACGACGGCGCAGAACTGGACGGTCGGCAGCGACAGCACGCTGCGGGCGCTGGGCAAGTGCATGGACGTCGCCTCGGCCGGCACCGCCAACGGCACGAAGGTCCAGCTGTGGGACTGCAACGGCACCGGCTCCCAGGTGTGGCAGAAGGGCTCGGGCAACACCCTGGTCAACCCGCAGTCCGGCCGCTGCCTCGACGCGACCGGGCCCAGCTCCGCCAACGGCACCCGGCTCCAGATATGGGACTGCTTCGGCAGCACGAACCAGCAGTGGACACTGCCCTCCTGACCGGACGGCAGCGGTGAACGCCCGGCGTCGGGCGGGTCGGCGGACCCGCCCGGCGCCGGGGCCGTCGTCCGGGCCCGTCACCTCCCCACCCGTCACCTCGCCACCCGTCAGCTCACCACCTGCCACCTCACCGCCCGTCACATCCCCGCCCGGATATCCCCGCCCTCACGGCGTTCATCGGCGAAGATCGGATCATCAGGCCGCTTCGTGAGGCCCACCGGCCCCGCGCACGCGGCACCGCCCCGCAGCCGCGAGGAGCCCCGATGAACACCGCAGAACTCCTGGCCGACGCCTTCGACCGGATCAAGGACGCCGTCCACGAGGCCGTCGACGGCCTCACCCCCGACGAGCTGGCCCACCGCGTCGACCCCGCCGCCAACACCGTGGGCTGGCTGATCTGGCATCTGACCCGGGTCCAGGACGACCATGTCGCCGACGTCGCCGGCCGCCCGCAGGCGTGGACCGAGGACGGCTGGGACAAGACCTTCGGGCTGCCCTTCGACGCCGCCGACCTCGGCTACGGCCACAGCGCCGACGACGTCGCCGCGGTGCGCCCCGCCTCCGCCGACGTGCTCACCGGCTACTACGACGCCGTCCACGAGCGCAGCCTCGCCTACCTCGGCACGCTGACGGACGCCGACCTCGACCGGGTCGTGGACCGCCGCTGGAACCCGCCGGTGACGCTCGGCGTACGGCTCGTCAGCGTCGTCAACGACGACCTCCAGCACGTCGGCCAGGCCGCGTTCCTGCACGGGCACCTGCTGCGCCGGCGCGGCTGAGGCGTGCGGCGGCGGGCGGGGCGCACTCCAGGACGGGCGAGGGCGCCCTCCGTGCAGGATGCAGCCGTTCATGTCCCGATGGTAGAGTTACTTAACCTAAGTTAAATAACTTGAACCCACTGACCCGGGCGGGGTGTGAAGGGCCTGATGGCGACACAAGACGCGACCAAGCGAATACCGCGGACCCCGCGGATCGCTTCCGACCACCCGCGGTACAAGTGGGTGGCACTGTCCAACACGACCCTCGGCATGCTGATCGCCACGATCAACTCCTCGATCGTGCTGATCTCGCTGCCCGCGATCTTCAACGGCATCAGGCTCGACCCGCTCCAGCCCGGCAACGTCAGTTATCTGCTCTGGATGCTGATGGGCTACATGCTCGTCACCGCCGTCCTGGTGGTCACGCTCGGACGGCTCGGCGACATCCTCGGCCGCGTCAAGATCTACAACGCCGGCTTCCTGATCTTCACCATCACCTCGATCATCCTGTCCGTCGACCCGATGCACGGCGGCGGCGGAGCCCTGTGGCTGATCGGGTGGCGGGTGGCCCAGGCGGTCGGCGGCTCCATGCTGATGGCCAACTCGGCCGCGATCATCACCGACGCCTTCCCGGCCCGGCAGCGCGGCATGGCGCTCGGCGTCAACATGGTCGCCGGTATCGCCGGCTCCTTCATCGGCCTGGTCCTGGGCGGCCTGCTCGCCGAGTGGAACTGGCGCTCCATCTTCTGGGTGAACGTGCCCATCGGCATCATCGGCACCGTGTGGGCCTACCGCTCGCTGCACGAGACCGGTGTGCGCCGCCCGGCCAAGATGGACTGGTGGGGCAACATCACCTTCGCCGTCGGCCTCACCGCGCTGCTGGCCGGCATCACCTACGGCATCCAGCCCTACGGCGGCCACACCATGGGCTGGACCAACCCGTGGGTGCTCGCCGGGCTCATCGGCGGCGCCGCGACGCTCGTCGCCTTCTGCGTCATCGAGAACCGGGTCGCCGAGCCGATGTTCCCGATGAAGCTCTTCCGCAACGCCTCCTTCGCGGGCGGCAACGCGGCCACCCTGCTCGGCTCCATCGCGCGCGGCGGCCTGCAGTTCATGCTCATCATCTGGCTCCAGGGCATCTGGCTGCCGCTGCACGGCTACAACTACGACGACACCCCGCTGTGGGCCGGCATCTACCTGCTGCCGCTCACCGTCGGTTTCCTCGCCGCCGGACCCATCGCGGGCGCGCTGTCCGACCGCTACGGCGCCCGGCTGTTCGCCGCCGCCGGCTTCGTCGTGATGGCCGGATCCTTCGCCGGGCTGCTGCTCATCCCGACGGACTTCAGCTACTGGCTCTTCGCCCTCGTGGTCTTCCTCAACGGCCTGGGCGGCGGGCTGTTCGCCGCACCCAACACGTCGATCATCATGGCCAGCGTGCCGGCGGAGTCCAGAGGCGCGGCCTCCGGTATGCGGGCCACCTTCCAGAACGCCGGCATGGTGCTCTCCATCGGCGTGTTCTTCTCGCTGATGGTCGCCGGGCTCGCCCGCTCGCTGCCGCACACCCTCAGCACCGGACTGATGGCGCAGGGCGTGCCCGCCTCCAACGCGCACGACGTCGCCAACCTGCCCCCGGTCGGCACGCTCTTCGCGGCCTTCCTCGGCTACAACCCGATCCAGCAACTGCTCGGCCCCGACCTGCTCGGCAAGCTGCCCGCCGCCAACGCGCACACCCTCACCGGGCGGGAGTTCTTCCCGCACCTCATCTCCGGGCCCTTCCACGACGGCCTGGTCGTGGTGTTCTCCCTCGCGATCGTGATGTCCTTGGTCGCGGCGGGCGCGTCGCTCATCCGCAGCCGGCGCACCGCCCAGGACAGCTGACCGCGGTACGACCAGGAGGCGCCCCGCCATGACCGAGACCGACGGGCGCGGGGCGCCCTCCTCCGCGGCCGTCGCCCGGCTGCGGCTCATCATCGCCCGGCTCTACCGGCAGCTCGCCCAGGCCTCCGGCGACGACCTCAACCTCACCTACGCCCAGCTCTCCGCGCTCGCCAGGACCCAGCAGCACGGCCCCCTGCGGATCGGCGAGCTGGCCGCGCACGAGCAGGTCGCCGCCCCCTCGCTGACCCGTACCGTCGCCCCGCTGCTCGGCGCCGGGCTCGTCGTCAAGCAGCCCGACCCCTCCGACGGCCGCTCCTGGCTGGTCAGCATCACGCCCGAGGGCGCGCAGGTGCTCAGCCGGATCCGCCGCACCCGCTCGGAACTGCTGGCCCGCCGGATGGCCCGGCTGGACGCCGACCAGCTCGACGCGCTGCTGGCCGCCCTGCCCGCGCTGGAGCAACTGCTCACCGACCCGCAGCCGGACGAGCGGCCCGCGGACACCGCGGCGCAGCAGACGCGGGCCTGACGCCCCCGCCGGGCCGCTCCCCGTACGCCCGCCGGGCCGCTTCCGTACGCCCCGTCAGCCCGCCGCCTTGCGGCCCGGTCCGCCCGGCTCCAGCGGCGGGGCGGAGAAGCCGCAGTTGGCCCGGCACTCCGGCTGGGGGGCCGGCTCCGCGCCCTCCTTGCCCAGCGCCTGCCGCGGCACCAGCGTGAAGGCCAGCAGCGCGGACAGCCCGCACAGCCCGGCGCAGATCAGCATCGCCCTGCCGAAGGCGTCGTTCACCTTGTGCGGCGAGCGGTACGCCTGGTTCGACAGCCCCACCGCGAGCGGCAGCGCCGCCACGATCAGCAGCTGCGCCACCCGGGCGGCCGCGTTGTTGACGCCGCTGGCGATCCCCGCGTGGTCGACGTCCACCGAGGCCAGCACGGTGGCCGTCAGCGGCGCCACGAACATGCTCATCCCCAGCCCCTGCACCACCACCGCGGGCAGCACGTCCAGCAGGTACGACGACGAGCCCGGCCCCAGCCGGATGAGCAGCAGCAGCCCGGCCGCGGTCACCAGCGGCCCCACGGTGAGCGGCAGCCGCGGCCCGATGCGCTGGGCGAGCCCGCCCGCCGGGGCCGACAGCAGCAGCATCAGCACGGTGACCGGCAGCGTCGCAAGTCCCGCGTGCAGCGCGCTGTACCCGGCGGCGATCTGCAACTGCACGGGCAGGATGAAGAAGACACCGCCGATCGCCGCGTACAGGCACAGCGTCACCACGTTCATCGACGTGAACAGCCGTGAGGAGAAGACGGACAGCGGCAGCATCGGGTTCTTCACCCGGCGCTCGGTGCGCAGGAAGGCCACCCCGCACGCCACGCCGACGAGCGCGGGCACCACCACCGTCGTCCACGACGGGTGGCCGGACGCGGCGATCAGCGCGTACGTGACACCCGCCAGGCACAGCGCGGCCAGCGCCGCGCCCCGCACGTCGAAGCTGCCCGAGGCGTTGCGGTCCCGGCTCTCGGGCACATGGCGCACCGCGATCGCCACCACCACCGCGGCGATCGGCAGGTTGACCAGGAAGATCCACCGCCAGCCGGGTCCGTCCACCAGCCAGCCGCCCAGGAAGGGCCCGACCGCGCCCGCCACGCCGCCCAGGCCCGACCACGCGCCGACCGCCTTGGCCCGGTCGTCCTCCCGGAAGGTCGACTGCACGAGCGCCAGCGAACCCGGCGTCAGCAGCGCCCCGCCCACGCCCTGGAGCGCCCGCGCGGCGATGAGCACCCCGTCGTCCGGGGCGATCCCGCACAGCGCGGAGGCCAGCGCGAACCACACCACCCCGGTGACGAAGACCCGCCGCCGCCCGTAGCGGTCGCCGAGCCCTCCGCCGAGCAGGATCAGCCCGGCGAGGGTGAGCATGTAGCCGTTGACCGTCCACTGCAGCGCCGACAGCGGGGCGTCCAGGTCCTCGCCGATCCGCGGCAGCGCGATGTTGACGATGGTGCCGTCCAGCAGCGCCATCCCCGAGCCCAGCACCGAGCACGCCAGCACCCACCGCCCGGTCGCCGACGACAGCGGGACGCCCACCCCGTTCTGATCCTGGTCCATGACGCCAGATTAGGTGCTGGGGTGCCACATGGCCGGGTAACAACGGGTGGCCGCGGGGCAGGGATGACAATGGTCGGCGGGCCCGCCGCACACACCGGGCCCGGACCGACCGACGCGACCGAGCAGCCGAGGAGACGTGAATGGCGCACCAGCGTGCCGGGAAGCCCGCCCGTACCGAGGATCTGGTGGACGTGCCCCGCCTGGTCACGGCGTACTACGCGCTGCGGCCCGACCCCGCCGAGCCCGCGCAGCGGGTGGTGTTCGGGACCTCGGGGCACCGCGGCTCGTCACTGGCGACGGCCTTCAACGAGGACCACATCGCCGCCACCAGCCAGGCCATCTGCGACTACCGCGGCCGGCAGGGCACCGACGGGCCGCTCTTCCTCGGCGTGGACACCCACGCCCTGTCCGAGCCCGCCCGGGTGACGGCGCTGGAGGTCTTCGCCGCCAACGGGGTGACGGTGCTGCTCGACGAGAACAGCGGCTTCACGCCCACCCCCGCCGTCTCGCACGCCATCCTCACG
The DNA here is from genome assembly GCF_053604375.1 of Streptomyces sp. NPDC004031. Lineage (NCBI taxonomy): Bacteria > Bacillati > Actinomycetota > Actinomycetes > Kitasatosporales > Streptomycetaceae > Streptomyces > Streptomyces sp. NPDC004031. The sequence continues at coordinate 43,639 of NZ_JBSGHL010000011.1, forward strand.
TACAACAACGGCCGCACCTCGGGCCTCGCGGACGGTGTCGTCGTCACCCCGTCGCACAACCCGCCCTCCGACGGCGGTTTCAAGTACAACCCGCCGAACGGCGGCCCCGCCGCCTCCGACGCCACCTCCTGGATCCAGGACCGTGCCAACCAGCTCATCACCGACGGCCTCAGGGGCGTCCACCGCATCGGCTACGCGCGGGCGCTGGCCGCCGAGACCACCGGCCGCTACGACTTCCTCGGCCGCTACGTGGACGACCTGCCCTCGGTGCTCGACCTCGTCGCGGTACGCCGGGCCGGCGTCACGATCGGCGCCGACCCGCTGGGCGGCGCCTCCGTCGACTACTGGGGCCGCATCGCCGAGTGGCACGGCCTGGACCTGACGGTCGTCAACCCCACGACCGACCCCACCTGGCGCTTCATGACGCTGGACTGGGACGGCAAGATCCGCATGGACTGCTCCTCGCCCTACGCGATGGCCTCGCTCATCGACCGCAAGGACGACTACGCCGTCGCCACCGGCAACGACGCCGACGCCGACCGGCACGGCATCGTCACGCCCGACGGCGGGCTGATGAACCCCAACCACTACCTGGCCGTCGCGATCTCCTACCTGTCCGGGCACCGCGAGCAGTGGGGGCCGGAACTGGCGATCGGCAAGACCCTGGTGTCGTCCTCGATGATCGACAAGGTCGTCGCCGACCTCGGCCGGCCGCTCACCGAGGTGCCGGTCGGCTTCAAGTGGTTCGTCGACGGCCTGCACGGCGGCACGCTCGCCTTCGGCGGCGAGGAGTCGGCGGGCGCGTCCTTCCTGCGCCGCGACGGCTCGGTGTGGACCACCGACAAGGACGGCATCCTGCTGGCGCTGCTCGCCGCCGAGATCACCGCCGTCACCGGCAAAACGCCCTCCGAGCACTACACCGCGCTCACCGAGCGCTTCGGCACCCCCGCCTACGCCCGGATCGACGCCCCCGCCGACCGTGAGCAGAAGGCCGTCCTCGGCAAGCTGTCGCCCGGTCAGGTCCCGGCCAAGGAACTGGCCGGGGAGCCGGTCACCGCGGTGCTCAACGAGGCGCCCGGCAACGGCGCGCCGCTCGGCGGCATCAAGGTCTGCACCGACAGCGCCTGGTTCGCCGCCCGTCCGTCCGGCACCGAGGACGTCTACAAGATCTACGCCGAGTCCTTCCTCGGCGCCGACCACCTCGCCGAGGTCCAGCAGGAGGCGAAGTCGCTCGTCGACTCCGTCCTCGGCGGCTGACCCCGGGCGCGGGGCGGGGACCCGGCGTACGGGCCCCCGCCCCGGCGCTCACGCGAGCTGCGCGGCCTGCAGCCCCGCGTACGCGCCGCCGCTGCGCAGCAGCTCGGCGTGCGAGCCGACCTCCGCGACACGGCCCTCGTCCATCACCACGATCCGGTCGGCGTTCCGGATCGTCGACAGCCGGTGCGCCACCACGAAGACCGTACGGCCGCGCACCAGCCGGGTCAGCGCCTGCTGCACCAGCGCCTCGGAGCGCGAGTCCAGCGCCGAGGTCGCCTCGTCCAGGACCAGCACCCGCGGGTCGCGGATCAGCGCGCGGGCGATGGCCAGCCGCTGCTTCTGCCCGCCGGACATCCGGGCGCCGCGCTCGCCGACGACCGTGTCCAGGCCGTGCGGCAGCCGGTCGATGAACTCCAGCGCGTTGGCGTCCCGCAGCGCGGCCCGCACCCGCTCCTCCGGCACCCCGTCCATGCCGTAGGTGACGTTCTCCCGGATGCTGCCCTCGAACAGGATCGACTCCTGCGGCACCACCGACAGCCAGTTGCGGTAGTCGCGCAGATCCAGTGTCTCCATGTCGACACCGTCCAGCAGGATGCTGCCCTCGCTCGGCCGCAGGAAGCCGATGACCAGGTTGAGCACCGTCGACTTGCCCGCGCCCGACCCGCCGACCAGCGCGATCGTCTCACCGGCCCGCACGTCCAGGTCGAAGCCCGTCACCGACGGGCGGTCCGCCTCGGGGTAGGTGTGGCCGACACCGCGGAACTCGAACCGGCCGGTGACGCCCTGGACCGTCGCCTTGCCGTCGTTCTGCTCCAGGTCCGGCGCCTGGAGCACCTCGCCGATCGACCGCACCGACTCCAGTCCCTTGCCGATCTGCGGGGTCAGCGTCAGCAGCGTGGTGACCGAACCGGTGAGGCTGGAGAAGTACGCGCTGAGCATCACCACGGTGCCCGGTGTGACGCTCAGCCAGCCGTAGTACGCCACCAGCGCCGAGCCCGCCAGGCACGCCACGCCGATCGCGTTGAGCAGGATCCAGGCGATCGAGCCGAACCAGCCGTTCAGCCGGTCCAGCCGCAGCCCCGCGTGCAGCACCTCGCCGAGCGTGCGGTCCACGCGGTGCAGCGCGGTGTTCTCCAGACCGTGCGCCCGGGTGATCGGGATCAGCGCCGTCATCTCGTTGACCCGCGACGACAGCTGCTCCACCTGCTGCCGGAAGGACTCGTTGCGGTGCCGCAGCCGCCGCCGCAGCTTGACCACGAGCACCGCCGAGGCCGGCACCACGACCAGGTACACCGGCAGGAAGGCGGGCGCCTGGATGCCGATGACCACCAGACCGCCGCTCAGCGTGGCCAGCGCCGCCAGCCCGTTGTCGGCGGTCTGCTGCGCCGCGGTCTCGATCGTCTCGACGTCCCGGATCACCTTGGCCTGGAGCACACCGGCGCTCACCCGGGAGTGGTAGCCGATCGACAGCTGCTGCATCCGGTGGCACAGCGCGCTGCGCAGCCGGGTGCCGGTGCGGCGTATGGAGCCCTGCATGCAGCGCACGTACGTCAGGTGCAGCGGCAGGTTGAGCACGAGGATCACCAGCAGGACCGCCGAGTTCCACCACAGGATGTGGATCGGCCGGTGCTGGACGACGACGTCCACGACATTGGCGGTGATCAGCGGCAGCAGCCACACCGGTGTGTGCTTGCCGAAGAAGGCGGCGACGGCCAGGGCGACCCGCCGCCGGTCGGGATGGAAGAGGTAGAGGAGGGTTCGTACGGGGTGCTCGCCACGGTAGCGGTGGCTGAGCGTGCCTTGCGGCAACGCCATTGCAGGCTCCTCGAATCACGTCTTCGCGGTGGTGCGTGCGGGCGCGCCGAGCAGCACCTCAACGCTGAGGTGCTGCCCGTAGTCGATTGCGCGCGCAACCACCCTAGGGCGTGTCCGGCCTGCCGCGCCCCGGCGTTTTCCGCCGGGGCGCGGTCGCGCCGCTCACCGCACGGTCGCGCGGGGCGTCACATCACCACGACGGACCGCAGCACGTCCCCGGCCTGCATCCGGGCGAAGGCGTCCTCGACCTCGTCCAGCGCGACGGTCTCGCTCACGAACGCGCCCAGATCCAGCCGCCCCTGCAGATGCAGGTCGATGAGCATCGGGAAGTCGCGCGAGGGCAGGCAGTCGCCGTACCACGAGGACTTCAGCGCCCCGCCGCGGCCGAAGACGTCCAGCAGCGGGAGTTCCAGCGTCATCTCGGGCGTGGGCACCCCGACCAGCACCACCGTGCCGGCCAGGTCCCGGGCGTAGAAGGCCTGCTGGTACGTCTCCGGGCGGCCCACCGCCTCGATCACCACGTCCGCGCCGAAACCGCCGGTCAGTTCGCGGATCGCGGCCACCGGATCGCCCGCCCGCGCGTTGACGGTGTGGGTGGCGCCGAGCGCGGAGGCGGTCGCGAGCTTGCGGTCGTCCACGTCCACCGCGATGATCCGCGCGGCCCCGGCCAGCCGCGCCCCGGCGACGGCCGCGTTCCCGACCCCGCCGCAGCCGATCACCGCGACGGAGTCGCCGCGGCCGACCGCCCCGGTGTTGATCGCGGCGCCGATCCCGGCCATCACCCCGCAGCCGAGCAGCCCGGCGACCGACGGCGACACCGACGGATCGACCTTGGTGCACTGCCCCGCGGCGACCAGGGTCTTCTCGGCGAAGGCGCCGATGCCCAGGGCGGGGGAGAGTTCGGTGCCGTCGGCCAGCGTCATCTTCTGCCGGGCGTTGTGGGTGTCGAAGCAGTACCAGGGCCTGCCGCGCAGACAGGCCCGGCAGCGGCCGCACACCGCGCGCCAGTTGAGGACCACGAAGTCACCCGGCCGCACCTCGGTGACGCCCGGCCCCGTCTCCTCGACGACACCGGCCGCCTCGTGCCCGAGCAGGTAGGGGAAGTCGTCCCCGATGCCGCCCTCCTTGTAGTGCAGGTCGGTGTGGCACACCCCGCACGCCTGCACCCGCACCACCGCCTCGCCGGGTCCCGGATCGGGCACCGTCACCGTCTCGACGCGCACCCGCTCGCCCTTGCCCGGCGCGATCACCCCGCGGACTTCCTGTGCCATGCCTGCCGCCCTCCTGCGCCGTCGTCCGGCGCCCGTCACGCTGCTCTCATGCATTGCCGTGCCGCTGCCGACCCTAGGCGCCCGCGGGCCGCCGGGGGCAGTACGCGGCAGCGGCCGACCGGGTGGTGCCGCGGCCGGGCGCGGGTGCGCGCGGTCAGCGGCGCGCGGCGGGCCTGGTCCGGCGGTAGAGGATCGTTCCGCCGAGCAGCAGCAGCGCTCCGCCCGCCGCCATGGCGGACGCGCCGCCCGCCCCGGTGTGCGCCAGCGCGGGCGCCGGGGGAGCGGGCGCGGCGGGCGGCGCCGGGACGGGGGTGTGGACGGGCGGCGCCGCCGCGGTGTTCGCGCAGTCGTTGCCGAACGACGGATTGAGCAGCCCGGCCACACCGACGCTGTTCCCGCACGCGTTCACCGGCACCTGCACGGGCACCTGCACGGAGTTGCCCGACAGGATCCCCGGTGAGCCGGTGGCGTCACCGGAGGCGGCCGAATCCGCCTGCGCGTACCCCGCGGAGGCCAGCACGCCGCCGGCGACCACCGCGGAGACAAGGCCCTTCCGGGCGAGTCCGTTCACTTCGATTCCTGCCTTCCAGGCATCGTCACGGGCCGTGCGCCCGCTGTTCGTGACAACGCCGTCGGAGGGCCGAACGGGTCATGCCGCCGGGGGATTTCATCCCAACGTGTTTCTTCACATGGTCATGCGAACTGTTCGGCCGACTGTGCGCGATCAGGCGGCCGCGCCCTCCGCCGCGATATGGGCGCGCGCCGCCGACAGTGCGTCGGTGACGTCCCGGGTGCCCGTCGACACGCACAACGTGTAGGCGGTGTCCCGCAGTTGCCCGGCGATGCGCGGATCCGTGGCGTCGGTGACCGAGGCGAGCAGCTCGTAGCGTTCCACCAGGTTCCGCAGGACGGTCGGGTGGGCCATCAGCATCGTCGTACTCCTCGAAGATCGGTGAAGTCGACCCCCGTATGCCCGCTCCCCGCGGGCACATGCGCGATGCGCGGGGAATGTCGCGCACGTCTCATCGCGGCACGGCTCCCGACCGGTGCGCCGTGCGCGGGTGTCACGGCTGCGGGCCGGGCGGGGACCTGGGTGAACGTCCCCGCCCGGCCCGGGAGCCTGGCGCTGTTCGCCGGTCCGGCGAGAAGAGTGCGGGAAAGGCGCGAGGTGCAGAAAGGGAATGTGTCGACTAGTCGATACTGCGCAGGATGTGCGTCTCGGACGGGTCGTCCTCGTATCCGGCGAGACGGATCGGGGCACACCGGGACCACGTCTTCAGCGGTCCCTCCTCGCCGAGCCGGACGATGCGCCGTTCGCCGCCGTAGCCGCGTTCGGTTGCCGGTTCGTCCTGCGTGAGCTGATCTCCAGACACCGCGTTCTCCTTAGCGTCGCGTCGACCGGGGTCGCCCTGGCGCGGTCGTTTCCCAGCGTCGGGCGCCCGGCGGGATTTCTGACTTCGGGCGGTACGGACGCGGTGGCGCCTGTTGCGATAGCCGGAAGGGGGGCCGAGGTGGCGACTCGTTCCGGGACGGGCTCAAGGGGCCGGTACATCCCCTCCGGGCCTTTTCGTCCCGCACAGCGTATTCCGGCCAGTGCGATGGTCACCAGCCGGTTTTTCCCCAGATTCGGATTCCGGCAACCCCGGGTTCGGCTGCCTCGGAACGCCCCGGCCGCGGCAGCGCTGGGCTGCGTTGCTACCGTTTGCCGTGCTCAAGAGTAAGAAAGACAGCAGAAACCGGACTGCGCCATCCGGGTCAGGGGCGGCCCCCGGCGCCCCCGGCGACGGCCGCCGGCGACTTCTCGCCGACATCGGGCCACTGCGGGACAGCCCCGACTTCCGGCGGCTCTGGTTCGGCAACGCGGTGTCCTACATAGGCCAGCAGATGACGGCCATGGCCGTCGCCCTCCAGGTCTACGCGATCACCGGCTCCAGCTTCTACGTCGGCCTCGTCGGACTGTGCTCGCTCGGCCCGCTGATCGTCTTCGGCCTCTACGGCGGCGCCGTCGCCGACGCCGTCGACCGCCGCCGGCTCGGGCTCGTCACCGCGAGCGGCTCCACCCTGCTGTCCGTCGCACTCGCCGTCACCGCCCTCGCCCACCTGCGGGTCGTCGGCCTGCTCTACGCGATCGTCGCCCTCCAGGCGGTGTGCTTCGCCATGAACTCACCGGCCCGCTCCTCCATGATCCCCCGGCTGCTCACGCCCGAGCAGCTGCCCGCCGCCAACGCCCTCGCCTCGCTGTCCGGCGGCGTCGGGCAGATGGCCGGGCCCATGCTCGGCGGCGTCTTCGTCGGCCTGTGGGGCTACCAGGCCGCCTACCTCATCGACGCCGCCGCCTTCACCGCCTCCCTGTACGCGATGTGGCGGCTGCCCGCGATGCTCCCCGGCGAGGGCGAACCCGGCGAACGGCGCCGCCCCTCCGTCGTCGAAGGCCTGCGCTACCTCGCCGCCCGCCCCAACCTGCGGACCACCTTCGTCACCGACCTCGCCGCCATGGTGCTCGCCCAGCCCCGGGTCCTCTTCCCCGCCATCGCCGGGCTCTGGTACGGCGGCGACACCCGCACCGTCGGCCTGCTCGCCGCCGCACCCGCGGTCGGGGCCCTGCTCGGCAGCGTCTTCTCCGGCTGGCTCGGCCGCGTCCGCCGCCAGGGCTTCGCCGTCCTGCTCGCCGTCGCGTCCTGGGGCGCCGCGGTCGCCGTCTTCGGCCTGACCCGCAACCTGCTGCTGGGCCTGCTCTTCCTCGCCCTCGCCGGGTGCGCCGACACCGTGAGCATGGTCTTCCGCAACACCATGCTCCAGTCCGCCGCGCCCGACGACATGCGCGGACGCCTCCAGGGCGTCTTCCTCGTCGTCGTGGTCGGCGGCCCCCGCCTCGGCGACTTCCTCGCCGGCTCCGCCGCGGACCTCTTCACCCCCACCGCCGCCATCGTCGGCGGCGGCCTCGCCTGCATCGCCGCGATCACCTGCGTGGGGCTGTTCCAGCGCGGCTTCCTCTCCTACGACGCGGGTCGCCCGACGGCTTGAGCCGTCGGCCTGAAGAGCTACCCGCTGCGCGGGGCGGCGCGTTTCGCGCTGCCGCGCCGGGCAACCACCAGGGGCGCGGGGAACTGCGCGCGCAACCCACCTCCGGCCGGTGGTCCGGAAACGACAGCAACCGCCCCTCCGGGCCGGTGACGCCCCGCGCCCCGGTGGGGGCCGAGCGCTCCGTTCTCCCCCAGAGCTCCGCCTGGGCGGCGCCCAGGGCGCGTGCCCGGCGGGGAACGGGCGGGGTCGGAGGACGCTCACCCCCGTGAGCAGGGGAAGCGCAGAGGCTCAGCGCGGGAGGAGTTCGGAGGCGAGAGCCTCCACCGCGGAGGCGAGCCGCTGCTGCGCCGGATCCGCGGCGACGGACGCGGCGACAAGCCGCGCGACATCCGTCCGCCACACGCCCGTGAGGGCGATGCGCACGCCGACCCGGCGCAGGCCCCGGTCGATGAGCCCCCGCGCGTCGTCCGGCCGGTCCCGGCGCAACGCCTTGATCGCGCCCACGGCGTTGGCGAGCGCGCTCGCCGCGGGCGACCAGGGGTCGGCCACCTCGCCCTGCGGCACCGTGGCCGCCTCGGGCACGTCCGCCGAGACGACGAGGTCGAGCCGCCAGAAGAGCGGCAGCCCGCGGAAGGCCGCGAAGAGCAGCCGCTGCCCGGGTACTGCCGCGGAATCCGGGTCGCAGCGCAGCGACAGCAGCGGCCCGACCCGGCCGAGCGTGCGCCGCGCCCCCTCCACGCTCCGTGCGAAGTCCGCGGCCGGTGTCCGCCAGGCGATGTCGATGTCGCTGTACGCGTCGGCCGTCCCCGCGGCGAGCGATCCGCGCAGCTCCGCGGTGGAGCCGGGGCAGGCGGCGGGCAGCGCGGCCAGCAGCTCCTCGGCGAGCGCGGCGCGTACCGCGGGGTCGAGCCCGTTCCCCCGTGCCGCGGTCACCGGCCGGGCCGCCCGGCCTCGCCGACGTACACCCACAGCCCGTCCTCGCGGGCGAAGCGGCTGTCCTCGTGCTGCGCCCCCTCCTCGCCGCGGTGCCGGAAGTGCGCGCGGAACTCGACGGTGCCCTCGGTGTGGAAGGCGCTGCCCCCGGTGCCGCCGAGGATGTCGAGGCCGGTCCACCGCACGTCCCGGTCGAGGTCCAGTTCGCGCGGCCTGGTCGTCGAGTGCCAGCTGCGCAGCAGGTAGCCGGTGTCGCCCACGGCGAAGGCGGCGTAGCGCGACCTCATGAGCTGCTCGGCGGTGACGGCGGAGGAGCGGCCCTGGTGCAGGGCGCCGCAGCAGTCGGCGTAGGCGGCGGGCAGGCCGCAGGGGCAGGGGAGCGGGGTGCGGGCGGCGCGAGACGGCATGCCCCATTGTCGCGGACGCGCGCCCCGCTGTTCGGGTGACCCGGTGTTTCGTCCGCGTAGCAGCGGAAATGCGCTGAGCGGGGCAGCGGTACCCCATGCGACGGAAGGACATCCCGTGAGTACGGCACCTGAACAGTCCGCAGAGCCGACGGCGCAGGTCACCGTCATCATCGACGGCTGCGCGAAGGAGGACGCGAAGACGGTCCTCGACGCGCTGCACACCAGTTTCGCGGGCGACCGCGAGCCCGACGACGAACCGGCGGAGCCCACCGAAGGCACCCCGATCGTCTGGTCGGCGACCTTCGACGTCTCCCGCACCCTCGCCCTTCCCGGCGGCCCGGCCCCCCTGACGTCCCCGGTGAAACTCACCGCCCAGGGCGGCTACCACGCCGTCGACCGCCTCCGCGAGGCCCTGGCGGAATCCTTCACGGTCAAGGTGACCGGCACGGCCTCCGGCGACCAGGAAGAAGAAGCCGCCTTCCGCCTGACCTCCCGCTGACCCCACCCCCAAGGGACCCCCTCCCAGGGGCGCGCCAAGCCCCCACCGGCCGGAAGGCCCGCCGACTACCGGGGGCAGCCCCCACCGGCTGGAGGTCGACCACAAGCGTCAGCGATTCCAGGGGCGCGGGGAACTGCGCGCCGAGCCCCCACCGGGCGGAGGACCCGCCGACGACCCCGGCCACCCCCGGACCGGGGCCAGCCCCCCGGCTGGAGGTCGACCACAAACGGCAGGCATTCCAGGGGCGCGGGGAACTGCGTGCCGAGCCCCCACCGGCCGCAGGGCCCGCCGATGACCCCGGCCACCCCCGGACCGGGGGCAGTCCCACCGGCGGGAGGCCGAACGAGACCGGCACCCTCACGACAGCCCCCCCGGCGGCCGCTCAGCCCGCGTGCGCAGCGCGCAGCGCGGACACCGTGTCCGCCTCATCCGCCCGTTTGTCCTCCCGGTACCGAACCACCCGCGCGAACCGCAGCGTGAGCCCCGCCGGGTAGCGGGGCGACCGCTGCACCCCGTCGTAGGCGATCTCGACGACGAGTTCGGGCCGCACGGTCACCACGTGGCCGTCGTCGCGCACCGCGAGCCCCAGCAGGCGTTCGGTCTGCCAGGCCAGCAGCGCGTCCGTCAGGCCCTTGAAGGTCTTGCCGAGCATGACGAGGCCGCCGTCGTCCGTCCGTGCCCCGAGGTGCAGGTTGGACAGTTTGCCGGTGCGCCGCCCGTGGCCCCATTCCGCGGCGAGGACGACGAGGTCGAGGGTGTGGACGGGCTTGACCTTGATCCACGAGGCCCCGCGGCGCCCTGCCGCGTACGGACCGTCGTCGGCCTTGACGACGACGCCCTCGTGGCCGCGGTCTAGGGTCGCCGTCATGAAGTCCTCGGCGGCGCGCACTGCCGCCGGGTCCGCCGGGTCGGCGAGGGCCGCGCGCCGGACCCGGATCGACGGCGGCACGATGGCCTCCAGCTCCGTGTGCCGTACCCCGTACGGCAGGTCGAGCAGATCGCGGTCGCCCGCGGCGAGCACGTCGAAGAAGACGGCGGAGACCGGCAGCGTGGCCGCGGCCGCCGTGACGTCGACGCGGGATCCGACCCGGCCGGCGGTCTCCTGGAAGGGCCGCGGCCGTCCGTCGGGGCCGAAGGCCAGCACCTCGCCGTCGAGGACGAACCGCGTGCCGGTCAGCGTGCGCACGGTGGTGACGATCTCCGGCAGCCGGTCGGTGACGTCGTCGAGCGTGCGGGTGAAGAGCCGTACGTCGTCGCCGTCGCGGTGCGCCTGGATGCGGATGCCGTCCAGCTTCTCCTCCACCGCGCAGGGCCCGCCCGCCTTGCCGACGGCCTCGGCCACGGACTTCGCGGAGGCGGCGAGCATCGGGAGCAGCGGGCGCCCGACGGTGAGCCGGAAGTCCGCGAGTGCCTCGGGGCCGCGGGCCAGCAGGGCCTGCGCGACGGGTTCGAGCGCGCCCGCGAGCATGACCGCCCGCCGGACCTCCGCGGGCGGCGCGCCCGTCGCCGCCGCCAGTCCCTCCGCGGCCGCGGCGTCCAGCGCGCCCTGCCGGACCTCGCCGGTGATCAGGCCGATCAGGTACTCCTGCTCGGTGGCGGTGGCCGCGCCCATGAGGTCCTGGAGGAGCGCGCGCCGCCCGGCCTGGGCGCCCTGTCCCGACACGGCGGCGACCTCGGTGAGCGCCGCGTCGACCTCGGCGACGGTGAGCCGCGGAGCGTCGGCGGACGCGGCCCGGTCGCGCAGCGCGGCCCAGCCGACGCCGAGCCTGCCCTGGGGCAGCCGGCCGGCGAGGTAGGCGATGGCGACCGGTACGTCGCCCGCTTCCGCCTCCCGGAAGAAGCCCGCGAGCAGCTCGGTCTTGCGCGAGCGCGACGCCGTGCCCGCGACGTCCCGGGAGACCCGGGCGACTTCCGCGAAGAGCATGCCTCCATCGTGCGCCGTACGCGGCGCGGGCGCGCGCCTTCCTGCACGGTGGGATCCGGATCCCGGGGGAGCGGGCGTCCGGCGACCGCGGTCCGGGCTCCGCGCGATTCACTCGAACGGGGAATCGAAAAGGTGTGCGATCCGGCGTTATGGTGGACGCATGATCCATCAGCAGACATCACTCTTCGCCACCGGCGCCCCGGTCCTGGGCGGTCTCGACGGGCTGCGCCGCACCCCGCTCGGCCAGGGGGCGTGGATCGACGTCCTGCCGGGATGGCTCAGCGGCGCCGACGACCTGTTCGCGGAGCTGGCCGCACGTGTGCCGTGGCACGAGGAGCGCCGCAAGATGTACGACAACGTGGTCGCGGTGCCCCGGCTGCTCGCCCACTACCCCGCGGGCGCCCCGCTGCCCGACGCGCTGCTCACCGAGGCGCGTGAGCGCCTGAGCGGGCACTACGCGGCCGAGCTGGGGGAGCCCTTCGTCAGCGCGGGGCTGTGCTACTACCGGGACGGGCGGGACAGCGTCGCCTGGCACGGCGACCGCTTCGGGCGCGGCGCCACGCACGACACGATGGTGGCGATCCTGTCGCTCGGCGAGCCTCGCCCCTTGCTGCTACGCCCGCGCGGCGGCGGATCCCCGGCCCGCAAGGTCCCGCTGGGGCACGGGGATCTGATCGTGATGGGCGGCAGTTGCCAGCGGACGTGGGATCACGCGATACCCAAGACGCGGGCGGCGGTGGGCGGCCGGATCAGCGTCCAGTTCCGCCCGCGCGGCGTGGCGTGACACCGGGCGGGAGACTCCGTGCGACGGCGTCCGGGCGGGGTCCGGGCTGCCCGTGAGGGCGCGCGTGACGGCGCGTACGACGGCGTGCGGGCGGGCCCCGGCCCGTGTGCCGCCCCATACCCCCCCCCGCGGCAGGCGCGGAGGCCCCGGCACGGCCGCCGGTGTGCGCCGCCGGCATCCGCCACCGGTCCGCCCGCAGGCGCCGGGCGGGGGGCCGCCGCATGATGGAGGTGGGCCGTCCGGAGCAACCGCGGACGGCGCCCCGGCCGGTTTCCGTGCCGGCCGGACGGGCAGGCGTGCGGGTGGACGACCCGCCGAGCCGCCGCACCGGCGCGGCGGCAGCGCGGGCCGTACCGCTCCTGAGCAGGGAGGACGGTGGTCAATCGTGCGACGTGCGCTCCACGCGGCAGGTCCGGCCGCCGTTGCGCGGGCCGCGGTCCGCGAAGGGGCCAGGCCGGCGGACGAGGCAGGTGCGGCGACATGACCGAGCGGATCGACGGCACGATGGGCGACGACGTCTACCAGCCGCAGTCGGACGGCAGCGGTGTCCAGGAGGACGCCGGACCGCTGGAGCCTGAGGACACCCTGGTCGTCGGCGGGCCCGACGACGTCCTCGACGAGGGGTACTCGCCCCCGGAGAAGCCCCGCGCGGTCGACGAGTACGGCACCACTGCGGCCGAGCAGGAGGCCCGGGAGAACCTGGACGAACGGCTGCCCCGCGAGCGCCCCGACGTCTCGCCGCCCGACGGCGACGGCCTGGGCGACACCCCGGACTCCGACGGCGAGCTGATCGACGTGGAGGCGGGGGAGCGGCGTTCCGGCCGGCTCGTCGCCCCCGACGAGGGGGTGCACGTGCGCCGGGACGGGATGGTCGGCGAGGACGTCGGCATCGACGGCGCCGGTGCGTCCGCGGAGGAGGCGGCCATGCACACGGTGTCGGACGCGGACTGGCCCGAGCCGGAGGAGTAGCCCCCGGCGGCCGTTGCAGCGAAGGCAAGGAGCAAGTGCGATGAGCGAACTGATGAGGCCCGAGAACACCCCGGGCGCGCCCCCGGAGCACGACCGCATCGCCGGCCCGGCGAACATCCGCGGCCAGGCGGCCTACTTCGACGAGCGCGCGAAGGCCGACGCCGACGCGGAGGTCGCCGCCCGGGAGCACCACGAGGGGCTGTCCGCGCGGATCCAGGAGTCGGCCGGGGAGATCCACGCGATGGTGGACCACGTCCGGCACGACGACACGCGTATGCCCAGCCGGGCGGATCTGCGCCCGGTGGCCAACGCGCTGGCGCGGCACTTCGAGGCGACGGAGAAGACCGCCCGGCAGGCGCTGGACGAGCGGCACGCGGCCGCCGACGTCGTCCGGGAGGACCGGGAGGAGGGCGAGCGCATCCAGCGGAATCTGGACGACCTGCTCCGGCGCGACCAGCCGGAGGACACCTTCAACGTGTCGGCGTCCGGAGTGCTCGGCGAGCTCGACCTGTACATGGCGCACGAGCGGCGCGACCTCATACCGGCGATCGACCGCGAGCTGTCACCGACCCAGAGCGCCCGGCTGGCCCGCGCCTTCGCCGCCTGACACCGGGCGCGGCCGCCATGGGCCGCCGCCCCCCGGGTCCGCGACGCCCCCGCGCGGGACGCGGCGTCGGTACGGGACCCGGGGCGTACGGTCACAGGCCGATGAACTGGTAGTCCGTGGCGATCCTGCCGTCCAGGGCGAGCAGCAGGACCTGGAGGCCGCCGCCCCGTGGTTCGCCGCCGTCGCGCGGGACGTAGGCCCAGTGGAAGCGGACCACGTCGTGCAGCCGCTGCACGTCACCGTGAACGCGGAAGTCCGCCTCGCCGGGGGCGACGAACTCCTCGTAGGCGGTGCGGACCCGGAACTCCAGCGCGTCGTGCCCGCGTGCCTCCAGAACGACGGTGCGCATGCCGATCTTCTCCGCCTCCTCCCGCATCGCCTGCGGCGGCTGGAGGACCTGGAGGGCGTCGTCGGACCAGAGGAGTTCGACGGCCTTGCGGCGCTCACCGGGGTCGGGCTCGTTCCAGACCGCGATGTAGCGGTCGGCGAACGCGTCGAGAGCGGTGTCGGGCATGGGGTTGCCACCTCACGGGGGAGTCGCGGTGCGCGGTGCGCGGGTACGTCCGAGAGCCTGCTGCGGCCGGACGGTCCGGACAATTCCCGCCGGGGAATGGCCCGCAGGAGCCGCGGTCCGGGCCGTCCTGCCAGGCACCCGCCCACTCGACGACGCTCGCGGAGCAGGTGCCGAACAGGTGCAGAACAGCTGATGGCGTGTGTGTTCATTTCATGAAGCCAGGACGGAGTCTTGACGCCGTACGGGCGGCTGGCTTCCATGTGTTGCGGTGCCGTGTACGACCGTGGCCCCGAGAGTCGACGTCCGGTGCCGCAGCAGAGCCGTCCCTGTGTAAACCCCTTGGACTCACCGAAGTCCGGGGGCTGAGCCGCCCTCAGCGGTTGGGAGCGCTCCCACCGCGAACGGAACCACTGCCGCGCCGCCGTGTCCCCGCCCCCCACCGGGGACAGGGCAGGGGCCGCCGCCCCGGTCTCCCGGGACGGCGGCCCCCTCGGTCCTTCAGGTCGTCGCGACCGACGACCGCGTGGCGGCCCTCACCGCCGCGCGGTTACGGGTACGAGGTGACCGTCGAAGGCACCGTGCTGGTGCCCGACGTGCCGGGACCGGTGTTGTTGATGACGTGGGCGTATTGGCCCATGCCACCGAGCGACACCACCAGCAGGTCGTGGAACTTCACGCCGGGCGTGTTCGGGGCCTCGAAACCGTGGTCCTGGACGATCGTCGGGTCGGCGGTGAAGTTGCAGTAGCTGCCGAGCCCCCAACCCTCGTGCGAGGTCACGTTGTCGTCGACCTTGTAGGCCGCGTAGCCGCGGATGCTGCCGTTCTGGATCGCCGCCTGGTTCGGCGGGTCGTAGGCGATCTCGTTCTGGAAGAAGATCGTCTTGCCGTTCTGACCGTGCCACTCGACGTCGTACTTCTCGAAGTGCTCCACGAACAGACCGGTGGCCAGCACGTTGTTGCCGTTGACCTTCATGCCGTAGTTGGCCGGGTTGGTGGTCCAGCCGACTCCGGCACCGTGGTCGGCGCGCCACAGCCAGGTGTGGTCGATGATCACGTCGTTGCTGTTGATCTCGAACGCGGTGTCCGCCTTACCCGGGCCCGCGCCGCCGATCCGGGCGAAGACGTCCTGGATCGTGGTCGGGTTGGACGCGTGGCTCGCGGACGAACCGGGAGCGCCCACCTGGAGCAGCTGGGCGGAGTTGCCGGTGCCGGCGTCGATCAGGAAGCCGGCCAGCCGGACACCGTCGACGTCCGCGACCTTGACCGCGTCGACGCCGTTGTCCGGGATGACCGTGGCGTAGCCCAGGCCCAGGACGACGGTGTTGGCGCGGGTCACGTTGATCGGCTGGTCCACGTGGTAGATGCCCGGAGTGAGCAGCAGGTTCAGGCCCTGGGCGAGCGCCGCGTTGATGTGCGCCGCGGTGTCACCCGGGTGGGCCACGTAGAACTGCGACAGCGGGATCGAGGTGCCCGGGGTGTTGGGCCACGACACACCGCTGGCGTTGGTGCGCAGGCTCGGCACGAACACCGAGTAGTTGTTGCCGTCCAGGTACATGTACGGCTTCTCGCGCGACTCGGGGGTGGTGTTCAGCGTCGTGTAGACCGGGTTCGGGAAGCCCTGCGCCGGAGCGCCCTGGACACCCGAGAAGACCATGTTCCACACGCCGTTGGTCCAGCCGCCGATGGAGCTGTCGCGGGTGTACCACTGCTGCTGCGAGTACGGGCCGACGGTGCCGTCGATCTTGCTGTCGGCGATGTAGCCGCCGGACGCCCAGCCGTAGCCGTTGGGCGCCAGGTTCAGGCCGCCCTCGACGTGGATGCGGCGGAAGGGCGCGGCCTGCGCGACGGCCCAGCGGTCGTCGCCGCTGACCGGCTTGACGGCCAGGTTCTCCACCGAGCGCCAGAAGTTCTGCGTGGCGTTGCCGTTGAACCAGCCGGCGTCCACGGTGATGTCACCGTTGATCTGGACGTCGTCGGGGTTCTTGCCCAGGCCCGAGACCGAGGTGTAGAAGCCGACCTGGTCGTTGAGGCCGTTGTAGGTGCCGGGCTTGAAGAACACCTGGTAGCGGGCGTCGCCGAACTGGTTGCTCTCCTGCTGCTGGAAGATCTGGTCCAGCTGGCCCTGGATGTTCGGGGTCGACGGGTCGAAGACCTTGACGTTCGGGCCGAGGTCTCCGCCGCCCTGGATCGGGCCGCCCGGGTCGGTGGTGGGGGGCGTGGTGGGCGGGGTGGTCGTGCCGCCGCCGCCCGCGGTGCCGTAGACCTGGAACTCCCACAGCGAGTAGCCGTAGCCGGTGGCGCGGACCGTGCCGTACATCCGCACGTAGCGGCCGCTGCCCGAGACGTTGAGCGTCTGGGTGCCGCCGGTGCCGGTGGTGGTGGAGTAGACGTCGGTCCAGTTGCTGCCGTCGGCCGAGGTCTGGATCTTGAAGGACTTGGCGTACGCCGTCTCCCAGTTGAGGGTGACGGAGCTGAGGGTCGCGGTGGCGCCGAGGTCGACCTGCAGCCACTGCGGGTCACTGGCCGCCGACGACCAGCGGGTGCCGGTGTTGCCGTCCACCGCGGCCGAGGCCGGGGTGCCGGCGTTCTCGGTCGAGGAGGCGCTCGCGGTCTTGCCCTGCGACAGCAGGGTGCCCGCGCCGGGGTTGGAGCCGCCGCCGGTGGAGCCGAAGACCTGGAACTCCCACAGCGACACGCCGTACTGGGTGGCGCGGGCCGTCGTGTAGATCCGGACATAGCGCCCGGAACCGTTTACGGTGAGGTTCTGGACGCCACCGGTCGCGGTGGTGGTGGAGTAGATGTTCGTCCAGTTCGAGCCGTCGGCCGACGTCTGGATCTGGAACGCCTTGGCGTACGCCGTCTCCCAGTTGAGGGTGACGGACGTGACGGTGTCCGTGGCGCCGAGGTCGACCTGGAGCCACTGCGGGTCGCTCGCGGCGGACGACCAGCGGGTGCCGGTGTTGCCGTCGACGGCCGCGGAGGCGGGGGTGCCGGCGTTCTCGGTGGAGGACGCGGTCGCGGTCTTGCCCTGCGAGAGCAGGGTGTCGGCCGCGTGCGCCGAGCGCATGGGCACGAAGAGCAGCAGCGAGGCGATCAGCGCCGTGATCAGCGCCGCGGCCACCTTGCGCCGGTTCGACAGCACCGAGGATCTCAGTGCGGCCGTCCCGGTGGGGGGAGCGAGCATGGGCAACTCTCCTGGTTCCACAGGTGGGGGGGCAGAGGGTGCGTGTCCGGACGCGTGCGCGCACGGACGGTTCATCAGGTGCCGGGGGACGCTACGGTGAGCGCTCTCCCAGGGGAAACCCGATGGAAATGAGAGCGCTCTCCCGACACACACGGCGATGTTTCTCCCTGTGTTTCATCCATGTCAAGAGTTGTGCACAAAGCCGCTACGGCGAAAAGGTGAAGGGCCAACAAGTCCGGCAAATGGCCCGTAACTTGCGACAGATGTTGAACTTGACGCGTTGACCAGCACGTATCGCGCTCGGTGTTCGCCGCGCCGCGCCGCCGTCCCTCGTACCCACCTCGCTCGCCCAGGCGCCGGGCGACGGCGGGAGCGTGAGACGTCTTCAGATCATGAACGCGGAAGCGGTAAGTCCCCTTCCGTGCCTTCGGGAGTCCGGGGCGAGCGACGGCCCGCCGTCACGGCACCAGCGGGTCGCCCAGCGACGCCTGCGCCGCCTCCCGGTCGCCCTTCCACACCAGCCGCGGGTCGCCGGCCGGCAGCCGCCGCCACAGCATCAGCAGCAGGTCCTCGGCTCGCCCGGTGACGGCCGCGGCGGGCGCGCCCGGCCCGTACGTCCACGAACCGCCGGTGTCGGTGGCCTCGAAGACCACCGCGCAGCGCGGCGCCGCCGCCCGGCCGACCGCGATCTGCCGCGGCGCGAAGGTGTCCAGCACCTCCGCGACCCCGTCGGCGGCCAGCTCCGGATCGAGCGGTCCGGGCGTGTCGCCCGCCGCGAGCTGCGCGTCCCAGCGGTGCACCAGCGTCTCCAGGCAGCGCCGCCGCTGCCAGAAGCCCACCGTGTGGGGTGGGTGGAAGGTCCACGCGGGCCCGGCCGGATCCGCGTCCAGGGCGGTGCCCAGCGCCGCGCAGCGCTCGTCGAACCAGCGCAGCAGCGCCGCGGGTTCGCGCGGCGGTACGGGCGAGCGGTGCGCCGGGCGGCGGGCCCTGATCGCGGTGACCGCCTTGGCGTGCCCGGCGCCCACATGGCCCGCGAGGTCGTGCAGCGTCCAGCCGGGGCAGTGCGGGACCGGCGCGGCCGGGTCGCCGCCGGCCAGGCAGCCGCGCAGGGCGGCGCTCTCGCGGCGCAGCGCGGGCAGGTATCCGGCGGTCTCCATGGCGCGACCCTAAGCCTGCTCGGCCGCCCCGCCCGGCTGCGACGCGGCGCCGGCCACCCGGCTGCCGCAGCGGCCCGTCCGGGCGGCCGCCCGCGGTGCCGCGGCCCGTCCGGGGGCACGGTCGTTCGTCCGGCGCCACTGCCCGCGGCCCCCCGGCGTGCCCGGCCCGCTGCCCGGCGCCCTGTGCGGCGTCCCGAAGGCACGGCGCCCGCGCCCGTGGGTGTGCGAAGGCCGCCCCGGCGGTGTGCCGGGGCGGCCTCGGGTGGTGAACCGGGGTCAGGGGGTCCGGTTCAGCCGTGCGGCCGGGTCAGGGCCGCTCGCGCGGGGTGCGGTCAGGCCGCGGTGCCCGTGCGGCTGCGGTGCTTGCGGGCGTACCAGAGGGCGCCGCCGCCGACCAGCAGGACGCCGGCGGTGATGCCCAGGGGCAGCGCCGGGGAGGTGCCACCGGTCTCGGCGAGCGTCTGGGTGTCGGCGTTGTTGCCCTGCCCGTTGCTGCCGCCGTGGCCGCTGCCACCGCTGGTGGCGTTGCCGCCGCCGTTGGCGTTGCTCCCGCCGTTCCCGTTCCCGTTGCCGTTGCCGTTCCCGCTGTTGCTGATCGGCTTGACCGACTTCACCGAGCCGTCGGCGTTCAGCAGCACCTGCTTGTTGTTCGGGTGCTTGAAGTCGAAGGCGCCGTCCAGCGAGTTCGCGCGGGCGTCGAAGGACGCGTCACCGATGCGGCCGGTCTTCCAGTTGTCCTCGATGAACTTGGTGATCGAGGTCTGCTCGGTGCGGGTGTGGTCGACCGAGTTGGTCTTGCTGTAGGGCGAGATCACCAGCAGCGGCTGCCGGGTGCCGGGGCCGCAGCGGTCGGCGTAGCCGCCGGCCGCCTTCGGGCCCGCCTGGCAGGCCGGGCTGTCGGTGGCCTTGCCGTTGGAGCCGGCCTTGGTGTCCGTCGAGCCGTTCTGCGGCTTGGCGTAGGCGTGGTCGTACCAGCCGTCGGAGTCGTCGTAGGAGATGACGACCGCGGTGTCCTTCCACTCCGGCGACTGCTGGAGCTGGTTGATCTCCTTGATCAGGAAGTTCTGCTCGTCGATCGGGTCGGAGTAGGCGCCGTGGCCGTCCTGGAACTCCGCGGCCTTCAGGAAGCTGACGGCCGGCAGGTTGCCCGCCTTGAGCGCGGCGTCGAAGTCCGTCAGGTCGTAGTTGTGGTTCGCCTGACCGGCGTGGCCGATCTCGGCGGTGTTCTTCGGCGCCAGGTGGTGCGGGTTCGACGTCGACTTGTAGTACTGGAACGGCGAGTGGTGCGGGCTGTAGTCCACCGAGGACGCGCCGGCCACGTTGGTGTGCGTGCTGGCGGCGCAGGAGGCGTAGTCACCCTGCTTGCCGTCCCACGCGGTGGACGGGCGGAAGCCGCCCTGGAACCAGCCCCAGCTCACCTTCTGCGCGTTGAGCAGGTCGCCGATGTTCTTGCCCTGCATCACGGCCAGCGCGTTCTTGCTGGTGTGGCTGTTGTCCGAGCAGTCGTCGAACGCCGGGTCGGGGTCGTTGATGACCGTGCCGACACCCTTGGCGTCCGGGGAGACGACCGTGTACGCGTCCGGCGTGGCGGTCTGCGTGGGGTGCTCCGTGCCCGAGGCCGGGTCCACCGAGATCACGCCGTGCGTCTGGCCGGAGATCAGGTTGAGCGCGCCCGGGGTGGAGGGGCCGTAGACGGTGCTGTAGGAGTTGTCGCCGAGCGAGTAGTGCTGGGCGTAGTTCCACAGTCCCGTGACGGTGTTGCCGTCGTAGTAGTCCATGACCAGGCCGGGCTCGCCGAACAGGCCGCCCGAGCAGGTGCTGGTCTCGGTGTTCTGGACGTACAGGTCGGCCTTGCCGCCGTTGGCGGCGTACTGCTCCGGACCGTAGTTGTGGTTCTGGTCGCAGGTGACGGCCTGGTCGGGCGTCAGACGCTTGGGCGCGTACTGGTTGGGGTTCTTCTTCAGCAGGCCCGCGTGGCTGAGGGTGTCGATGTCCTTCGGCGTGTTCTTGGCCGCGGTGAACTTCGTGCCGTCGGTGTTGGCGGCCACCGGGTAGCTGCCGAAGTAGTGGTCGAACGAGATGTTCTCGTCGAAGATGACGACCAGGTGCTTGACGGGCGTGGTGGTGGAACCGCCGCCCTTCCCGTGGCCGTTGGAGTCGGCGAACGCGGGCGCGGTGCCGCCCGCCAGAACGAGCGCTGCCGCCCCCGCGAACGCGGCCCAGCGGGCCGGACGCGCTCCCCTTCTCCTGCTCGTACCGCCGCCTGTGGTGCTCATGCTTTCTCAGCCTCCGCTACGTGGCGCTTTACGCGTGCCGCTGTCGATTCGTGCACGGTGTCGAACGAGATCGTCCGGGCGGTCCGCGACATGACAACGGCCCGGTGGTGGCGGCAGGGTGAACAGCGGGTCAGTAAATCCTTGGGAAACCTTGACTCTTCTTTTACCGGTGGCGGCCGGTGCCCGGCCGGGTGCGACACGCCCGGCCGGGAGACGCGGTCAGCCCAGCAGCGTGCGTCCGAGCCAGTCCGAGCGGTCCTTCACCCCGGGCAGCGCGAAGAAGTACCCGCCGCCGAAGGGCGAGATGTAGTCCACCAGCGGCTCACCGGCGAGCCGCTGCTGCACCGCGGCGAACTGCCGCTCCAGGTCCTGCTGGTAGCAGACGAAGATCAGCCCCATGTCCAGGTTGCCGTTGGTGTCCATGCCGCGGTCGTAGTTGTAGCCGCGGCGCAGCAGCCGGGAGCTGTCGGTCTTCGGGGTGCGCGGGTTGGCCAGCCGGATGTGCGCGTCCAGCGGGATGATGTCGCCGGTCGGGTCCTCGGCGAACTTCGGCGCGTCGAACTCGTGGCTGCCGTCCAGTGGCGCGCCGGTGTCGCGGGCGCGTCCGAACATCCGCTCCTGCTCCATGATCGAGACCCGGTCCCAGAACTCCACCAGCATCCGGATGAGCCGGACCACCTGGTAGGAGCCGCCCGCCGTCCAGCCGGGCTCGGCCCCCGCGCCGACCCACACCAGGCTGTCGGCCGTCCGCGGGTCCGTCACGTCGGGGTTGGCGGTGCCGTCCTTGAAGCCCATGTGGTTGCGCGGGGTGCCGCTCGGGCGCGGCGGGCTGGTGAAGCCGTCCATCCGCCAGCGCACCTGCATGCCGCCCCGGGTGTGCCGGGCGATGTCGCGCAGCGCGTGCAGCACGGTGTCCGTGTGCGGGGCGCTGAGCTGGAGGCTCAGGTCGCCGTGGCACCACGCCGGGTCCAGGTCGTCGTCGTCGAAGGCGGGCATCGAGGTCAGGCGCAGCGGCTTGCGGCCGGCGAGGCCGAACCGCTCGTCGAAGAGCGACGCGCCGACACCGACCGTCACCGTCAGCCCGTCGCCCGGCAGCCGCGGGCCCAGCGTGCCGCTGTCGGAAGGGGCGTCGGTGATGCCCAGCGGGGCCGGCGTGCCGCCCGCCGTCAGGAAGCGCGCCCGCTCGGTGACGGCGTGCAGCAGCTCGGTCAGCTCACGCCGGTCGGCGGCCGTCACGTCGAAGGACAGGAAGGCGGTGGACATCTGGACGTCCTCGACGATGCCCGCCTGGTGTGCGCCGTGGAAGGAGGCCGGGCGCCCGGCCGCCGGGGTCGCGGACGGGGCCGCGGCCGCCGCCGAGCCGGTCAGCGCGCTGGCGCCGCCGGCCACCGCGCCGACCGCGCCCACGCCCAGGGCCGCGCCGCGCAGGAAGCCGCGCCGCCGCAGGTCGCCGCCGTTGTCGGTGCCGGTCATGCCGTCCTCCGCACTTCGAAGATCGTCGCCACCGGGGCGAGTTGTTCCAGCAGGTCGCCGAAGTCGGCGTCGATCCGCTCGCGCTGGGCGAGCGTCAGCTTGCCGACCGGGGTCCAGACGGCGCCGTGGTGCTGCGCGTCGAGGTCCTTCTGCGCGCGGTCCAGCGCCGCGTCGAGCCGCCCGACCGCGGGGTCGCGGGGGACCAGCAGCGGGCGCAGCCGGGTGAGGATCGCGCGGGTGCCGTCGAGGTTGGCGCGGGCGGTCGCGAGGTTGGTGCCGCTGCCGTAGTCGGTGCGGGCGGTGAGCTCGAACTGCTCGGCGTTCTCGATGATCTCGTGGGCCCGCAGGCCCATCGCCGCCGGATCCATCCGCTGGTCCGGCCAGCCCGCCCTGAGGTCGGCCACCGCGCCCGCGAGCGCGGCCGCCGGGGCGCGCAGCGAGGCCGCGGACTCGCCGTGCCACAGGCCGTACTCGACGCGGTGGAAGCCGGTGAAGTCCGGGTCCTTCGCCGCTCCGGGGGTACGGGCGACGGTGCCGTTGATCAGCCCGTCGGCGTCGCCGAAGGTGTCGTAGGCGGCGCCCATCCGCTCGTAGACCAGATGCGCGGCCAGCCAGTCGGTGCGGGCCGCGGCCAGGTCGCCGCGGTCGATGTCGGCCTTGAGCCGGGTGGTGCCCGCCGCCAGCTCGTCGATGCGCCCGCCGACCCACTTCTGGTAGTCGAGTGTCGGCGGGATGAGGTCGTGCTGGTTGACCGGGGCGGCGGCCGGGCCCTGCGGCAGGCTGCCGGGCACCGTGACGGTCGGGCCCGTCACGGCGTCGGTGTCGTTCTGCAGGCACTTGAAGGCGTACGAGCCGCTGCCCAGGTCCACCGTCAGCGGGCGGGTGGTGCCCGGCGCGAGGCCGTCGACCTCGCCGAAGATCTTCCCCGTGCGCGGGTCGTCGAGGTAGACCTCGGAGGCGGTGTCGGAGGTGTTGTGCAGGTCGAAGACCTGGCGGCCGGGCTTCGGCGCCGACCAGCCGCTGCCGCAGGTGCCGGGAGCGATCTCGATCGCCGTGTGCCGCAGCCCGTCAGCCGGTGCGGTGGCGGCGGCCTTGGTGTCGTCCTTCGACGAGCCGCCGGAGCCGGCGACCAGCACGGTGGCCGTGACCGCCGCGGCGACCGCGACGACGGCGGCGCCCACCTGCAGGCGCCGCCCCGGCCGGAAGCGCGGACCGGAGGAGGCCGGGGGCGGGGGCGGGGTTTCTATGCCGTCGGGTTCGGCGGACACACCGGACCTCCAGTTTCGTGCAAGTGATCGGGGCGCGGCTCACTCTAGGCACGGTCCGGCGGGGTCATACGGCTGCTGGGCGCCGGGAATCCACAATTCCGCGCCAGTTCACCCGTCGGCCACCTAAGGGTACCCTTACCGGGGTTTTTCCCGGCCGGAAGGCCCCTCGCGGTGCCCGCCGGAAAAGGGCGCGATACGCGGGGCGCCGCCGCGTTAGGCTCGGCGGCATGGCAGCGGACGAAGAGCGCAACCCGCACGGGAACGGCAACGCGGGCGTGACCGGTGACGCGGGCGCCGGCGCCAGGGTGGACAGCTGGATCTGGTGCGTCCGCCTGACCAGGAGCCGGTCGCTGGCCGCCGCCGCGTGCCGCGCGGGCCACGTGCGGGTCAACGGCGAGCGCGCCAAGCCCGCGCAGACCGTCCGCCCCGGGGACGAGGTGCGATTGCACCACGCCGGGCGCGAGCGGGTCGTCGTGGTCTCCAAGGTGCTCAGCAAGCGCGTCGGCGCCGCCGTCGCCGCCGAGTGCTTCGTCGACAACAGCCCGCCCCCGCCGCCGCGCGAGGACGTCCTCGCGATGGGTGTGCGCGACCGCGGCACCGGCCGCCCCACCAAGCGCGACCGGCGCGAGATGGAGCGGCTCTACGGCGGCTCCGCCCGCCGCACCCCCGGCCGCTGACCCCGCACCGCCCGGGTCGGGCCGGGGCGCCGGCTCACACCCCGAGGCGGTCCCAGCCGCGCGGCTGCTCGCGCTCGGTCAGCGGGCCGCGGCTGCGGTAGACGAGGTAGGGGCGGAAGAAATACTGGAGCGGCGCGCTGAACATGTGCACCAGGCGGGTGTAGGGCACGAGCGCGATCAGCACCATGCCCATCACCGCGTGGATCTTGAACTCGACCGGGATCCCCGCCATCAGGTCGGTGCGCGGGTCGAGCCGGAAGAGGCTGCGCGCCCACACCGCGATGGTGGTCCGGTAGTCGTAGCCGGTGCCGAAGCTCGCGTGCGACAGCTTGGCGTACAGCCCCATCGCGATCTCGCCGACCAGCAGGACGTACATCGCCTTGTCGTTGCGGGTCGTGGCCAGCAGCACCGGAGCGTTGGTGCGCCGCCGGTAGACCAGCAGCGCGATGCCCGCGATGGCCAGCAGCCCGGCGAGGGTGCCGCCGATGAGCGACAGCAGGTTGTACGCGTGCTCGTCCACGCCGATCGCGTCCGTCCACGACGCGGGCACGAACAGCCCCAGCAGATGGCCGGCCAGCACGAACAGGATGCCGTAGTGGAAGACCGGCGAGGCCAGCGACAGCAGCCGCGACTCGTAGATCTGCGAGGAGCGCGTCGTCCAGCCGAACCGGTCGTAGCGGTGCCGCCAGACCAGTCCGCTGACCAGCAGCGCGAAGGCGACGTAGGGCAGCGCGCCCCACAGCAGGGTGTTCACCGTCGGATCTCCGTTCCGTACGCGTCCTCGTCCGCGGCCGGGCCGCCGGTCAGGAGCGGCAGCAGCCGCAGGTGCCCGTACGGCGACAGCCCGACGTCCTCGTGCGGCGGTCCGCCGCGCGCCATCGCGAGCGCCTGCGCGCGGTCCGCGGGCGAGGCGCCCGGCAGCGCCGCGCACACCGCCCACAGCGCCGCCGCGTACGGGGTGCCGCTCTCCTCCAGCGCGAGCCGCAGCAGCTCCAGCGCCGGGCGGTGCTCGCGCAGCAGCGTGTCGTCGCGGGTCGCGGCGCAGAACTCCAGCACCGCGGGCAGGAAGTCCGGCAGCTCGCCGCCGCGCAGCGTGAACCCGCGCGCCCGGTAGGCCTGCTGGAAGCGCAGCAGGGCCGTCCCGCGGCGGCGCGTGTCGCCGTCCGTCCACCACGTCAGGTGCAGGCAGTGCCGGCCGGTGAAGTCGAAGACCCGCACGTAGTCCGCGGCGAGCGCCGCGGGCTCGCCGGCCGCCAGGTGCGCGGCCAGCGGCGCGAGCAGCGCGCCCGGCGCGCCCGCCTCGGGCAGCGCGGCCCGCAGCAGCGCCAGGTCGGCGTGCAGCGTCTCGTCCGGGCAGGTCAGCAGCCGGGCCGCGGCCTGGTGGAGCACTGCCGCCGGGTGGCTCACCGCGGGCCGGGCGGGCCCGGCGGCGGGCCGCCTGCGCAGCGGCCTCACCGTTCGGTCTCCCCTTCGCCGGGTGCCGCCCTGCCCGTGGAGGTGCCGGCCGCCGCCTCGTCGTCGCCGGTCTGCCGCCTGCGCAGGACGTGGAAGGTCTCCAGGCTCACCAGCGGCAGCCGCCGGTGCCCGGAGTCCTCGCCGAAGGGACCCTTGCCGCCGTCGCCGCCCATGCCGGGGCCGCCGTCGCCGTCGAGCGAGCAGCCGGGGGCGAGCACCGACTCCTCCAGGCCGCGCGCCTCGCCCATCGCGGCGGTCGGGATGACGTACCGCTCCTCGTACTTCGCGATCGCCAGCAGCCGGTACATCTCCTCGATCTCGCGCCCGCTCATCCCGACCGCGTCCGCCGCGTCCGAATCGGCGCCGGAGTCGGCCTCGCCGAGGCTGACGGCCCGCATGTGCGAGCGCATCGCCGCGAGCTTGTCCAGGCTCGCCCGCACCGGCACCGGGTCGCCCGCGGTGAAGAGTCCCGCCAGGTATTCGACGGGGATGCGCAGCGCGTCGATCGCGCCGAACAGGTGGCCCGCGTCCTCGCCGTCGAAGCCGCTCTCGGTGAGCGCCTCCACCACCGGCGACAGCGGCGGGATGTACCAGACCATCGGCATCGTGCGGTATTCCGGGTGCAGCGGCAGCGCCACCCGGTAGCGGCTGATCAGCGCGTGCACGGGGGAGCGGCGGGCGGCGTCGATCCAGTCCAGCGGCACCCCGTCGCGTTCGGCGGCCGCCCGCACCCGCGGGTCCTCCGGGTCGAGGAAGACGCCCAGCTGCGCCGCGTACAGGCCCTGCTCGTCCGGTGTCTCGGCGGCGGCCGTGACCCGGTCGGCGTCGTACAGCATCACCCCGAGGTAGCGCAGCCTCCCCACGCACGTCTCGGAGCACACCGTGGGCAGCCCCACCTCGATCCGCGGGTAGCAGAAGGTGCACTTCTCGGCCTTGCCGGTGCGGTGGTTGAAGTAGACCTTCTTGTACGGGCAGCCCGTCACGCACTGCCGCCAGCCGCGGCAGCCGTCCTGGTCGACCAGCACGATGCCGTCCTCGGCGCGCTTGTAGATCGCCCCGGAGGGGCAGGACGCGACGCACGAGGGGTTGAGGCAGTGCTCGCAGATCCGCGGCAGGTAGAACATGAAGGTCTCTTCGAAGGTGAAGCGCACCTTCTCCGCGATCTGCCGCGCCCGCTCGCCGCTCCCGCCGACCAGCGGGTCGGCTTCCCGGTGCTCGACCGACCCGCCGAGGTCGTCGTCCCAGTTGGCGCTCCACCCGATCTCCATCGGCCGGCCGGTGAGCAGCGAGCGCGGGGCGGCCACCGGGAAGTCGTCGCCGAGCGGGGCGTTGACCAGGTTGCGGTAGTCGTACGTCCACGGCTCGTAGTAGTCCTTGATGCCGGGCAGCACCGGGTTGGCGAAGATGTTCGCCATCCGCGCCAGCCGGCTGCCGGCCCGCAGCGCGAGGCCGCCGCGCCGGTTGAGCTTCCAGCCGCCGCGCCAGGTGTCCTGGTCCTGCCAGCGCCGCGGGTAGCCCTGGCCGGGGCGCGTCTCGACGTTGTTGAACCAGACGTACTCCATGCCCCGGCGGTTGGTCCACGTCTGCTTGCAGGTGACCGAGCAGGTGTGGCACCCGATGCACTTGTCGAGGTTCATCACCATCGCGACCTGCGCCATGACCCGCATCAGTACGTCACCTCCGCGGTGCGGCGGCGGATCACGGTGATCTCGTCGCGCTGGTTGCCCGTCGGACCCAGGTAGTTGAAGGCCCAGCTCAGCTGGGCGTAGCCGCCGATGAGATGGCTGGGTTTGAGGATCAGCCGGGTCAGCGAGTTGTGGACGCCGCCGCGCCGGCCGGTGCTCTGCGCCTTCGGCACCGCGACGGTGCGCTCCTGCGCGTGGTGCATGTAGACGGTGCCGGCCGGCATCCGGTGCGAGACGACCGCGCGCGCCGCGACGACCCCGTTGCGGTTGACCGCCTCGATCCAGTCGTTGTCGCGCACCCCGATCGCGTCCGCGTCCTGCGGCGCCATCCAGATCACCTGGCCGCCGCGGGACAGCGACAGCATCAGCAGGTTGTCCTGGTACTCCGAGTGGATGGACCACTTGTTGTGCGGCGTCAGGTACCGCACCGTCACCTCCTGCTGCCCGCCGGGGCCGAGCCGCGGCTCGCCGAACAGCCGGTGCATGTCCAGCGGCGGCCGGTAGACGGGCAGCGCCTCGCCGAGCTCGTGCATCCAGTCGTGGTCGAGGAAGAACTGCTGCCGCCCGGTCAGCGTGTGCCAGGGTTTGAGCAGTTCGACGTTCTGCGTGAAGGGGCTGTAGCGGCGGCCGCCCGCCTCGCTGCCCGACCACTCCGCCGAGGTGATCACCGGGGTCGGCGCCGCCTGGGTGTCGGCGTACGTGATGCGCCGCGACTCGCTGTCCTCGGCCAGGTGGGCCATCTCCTGCCCGGTCTTCGCGCCCAGCGAGCGCAGGCTCTGCACGGCGAGCCGCCCGTTGGTCGTGCCCGACAGCGCCAGGACCGCGTTGGCCGCCCTCGCCGCGGTGTCGAGCCGCGGGCGGCCCGCCGCGGGACCGTCGGCGGCGGCGCCGTTGAGCATCCGCAGGCTCTCGACCTCGGCGTCCGGACGCAGCGTCACGCCCTTCGCGGGCAGACCCAGCTTCTCCACGAGCGGCCCGAGGGCCGCCATCTTCGAGCCGACCGCGGTGTAGTCGCGCTCCACCACCGTCAGGCCCGGCATCGTCACGCCCGGCACGGGCTCGCACTCGCCGCTCCGCCAGTCCCGCACGAGCCCGCCGGGCTGGGCGGTCTCGCCGGGCGTGTCGTGCTGGAGCGCGGTCGCCACCAGGTCGCGCCGGGTGCCCAGATGGTCCACCGCCAGCTCGCTGAAGCGCGTCGCGATCGCCTGGAAGGCGTCGAAGTCGGTACGCGCCTGCCAGGGCGGGTCGATGGCGGGGGAGAAGGCGTGGACGTAGGGGTGCATGTCCGTGCTGGACAGGTCGTGCTTCTCGTACCAGGTCGCGGCGGGCAGCGTCACGTCCGACAGCAGCGTCGAGGACGTCATGCGGAAGTCCAGCGACAGCAGCAGGTCGAGCTTCCCCTCGGGCGCCTGCTCGTGCCACACCACGTCCCGCGGCCTGACCTCCGGCGGCGCCTCGGTGGCGTTGAGGGACGAGTGGGTGCCCAGCAGGTGCTTGGCGAAGTACTCCGCGCCCTTGCCCGACGAGCCCAGCAGGTTGGCCCGCCACAGCGTCAGCACCCGCGGCCAGTTGCGCGGCGCGTCCGGGTCCTCGCACGCGAACGCCAGCGTCCCCGCGCGCAGTTCGGCGACCGCCGCCGCGACCGGGTCGTCGCCCTCGGCCAGCTCCAGCGGGTTGCGGTCGAAGGTCGGGTAGGACGGCATCCACCCCATCCGGGCCGACTGCGCCAGGCAGTCCGCGCCCGTCATGCCCGCGAAGCGCCCCTCGCCCAGCGGCGAGGCCAGCACGTCGGCGCGGAAGTGGTCGTAGCGCCACTGGTCGGTGTTCAGGAACCAGTAGGCGGTGCCGATCATCTGCCGCGGCGGGCGACTCCAGTCCAAAGCGCCGGCCAGCGTCGCCCAGCCGGTGAGCGGACGGCACTTCTCCTGGCCCACGTAGTGCGCCCAGCCGCCGCCGTTGCGGCCCTGGCAGCCGGTCAGCTGGAGCAGCGCGAGGAAGGCCCGGTAGATCGTCTCGGAGTGGAACCAGTGGTTGGTGCCCGCGCCCATCAGGATCATGCAGCGCCCCCGCGAGCGCTCGGCGGTCTGCGCGAACTCCCGGGCGATGCGCACGCACGCCGCCGCCGGCACCGAGGTGTGCGCCTGCTGCCAGCCCGGCGTGCCGGGCGTGTCGCCGTCCTCGTACGACGAGGGCCAGCGGCCCGGCAGCCCGTCGCGGCCCACCCCGTACTGCGCCAGCAGCAGGTCGAACACGGTGGTGACGAGCCGCCCGCCGGGCAGCCGCACCGCGGGCACCCCGCGCCGCACCACCGCGCCGCGGCCCTGGCCGTGCGTGCCGCCGTCGGTGTCGAAGCGCGGCAGCGCCACCTCGGCCGGCTCCCAGCCCGCCGTGCCCAGCAGCGTCAGCGCGGGGCTGATGTCCCCGAGGTCCAGATTCCACCGCCCCTGCCCCGACTCCGCCCAGCGGAAGCCCACCGACCCGCCGGGCACCGCGGGCGCGCCCGACGCGGTGTCCCACACCGCCGTCTTCCACTGCGCCGCGTCCTGCTCGGCCTCGTCCCCGCCCAGATCCGCCGCCCGCACGAACTTGTCCGGTACGTACGCCCCTTCGCGCTCGGCCAGCGTCACCAGGAACGGCAGATCGGTGTAGCGGCGCACGTAGTCGGCGAAGAAGGGCACCTCGCGCTCGACGAAGAACTCCCGCAGCAGCACGTGCCCCATGCCGATCGCGAGCGCCGCGTCCGTGCCCGGGTGCGGGTGCAGCCACTCGTCGGCGAACTTGGTGTTGTCGGCGTAGTCCGGGGAGACCACCACGACCTTCTGCCCCCGGTAGCGGGCCTCGGCCATCCAGTGCGCGTCCGGGGTGCGTGTGACGGGCACGTTCGTGCCCCACATCAGCAGATAGGCCGCGTCCCACCAGTCGCCCGACTCCGGCACGTCCGTCTGGTCGCCGAAGACCTGCGGCGAGGCCATCGGCAGATCCGCGTACCAGTCGTAGAACGACAGCATCGGGGCGCCGATCAGCGACATGAAGCGGGCACCGGCGGCGTGCGAGACCATCGACATCGCCGGGATCGGCGAGAAGCCCGCGATCCGGTCCGGGCCGTGCTCCCTGATGGTGTGCACATGCGCGGCCGCGACGATCTCCACCGCCTCGTCCCAGCTCGCCCGCACCAGACCGCCCTTGCCGCGCGCCTGCTGGTAGCGGCGCCGCCGCTCCGGGGCGGCCTGGATGTCGGCCCACGCCAGCACCGGGTCGCCGAGCCGCTCGCGCGCCTCCCGGTACATCTCCAGCAGCACCGCGCGGACGTACGGGTAGCGCACCCGGGTGGGGGAGTAGGTGTACCAGGAGAAGGCCGCGCCGCGCGGGCAGCCGCGCGGCTCGTACTCCGGGCGGTCCGGGCCGACCGTCGGATAGTCGGTCGCCTGCGTCTCCCACGTGATGATGCCGTCCTTGACGTACACCTTCCAGCGGCACGAGCCGGTGCAGTTGACGCCGTGGGTGGAGTTGACGACGGTGTCGTGGCTCCACCGGTCGCGGTAGAAGCGATCGCCCTCGCGGCCGCCCTTGAGGTGCTCGCTGTGCAGGTCGGACGCGGTCTCGCCGCGCCGGAAGAACCTGCCCGCGGCGAGGAGTGCGGCGCCGGCCTCACTCGGGGTGCCGCCGCCGGGCGGATCGGTGTCGGTGTCGGTGTCCCTGGTGCTGGCGCGCATGGCGTTCCTTCCCGGCCGACGACTTCGGAAGCTAGCAACACCGGACAAACGGGCCGCCGAGGGCGGGTGCCGACATGCCGTACGTCCACCGTTCGGCGGGCGCGGGCCCCGCCGGTCCGCACGGCCCGCGGGCGCCGAGCGGCGTGGCGGGACCGGTGCTGCGCGGGGGGTGTGCTGCGATGCGGAGGTGACCACACCCCGGGCCCGTACCGCCGCCGCCTTCCCCGGCGTCCGTGCCGTCGGCTGGCTCGCGACGGTGCCGCCCGGGGCCGGGGCCGCCGTCATGGCGACCGGGATCGTCTCGGTCGGGCTGCACCTGCTCGGCCACGACGTGCTGTCGGACATCCTGCTCGCCGTCGCCGCCGCGCTGTGGGTGCTGCTCGCCCTCGCCTTCGCCGTCCGGCTGCTCGCCGACCGCTCCGGCTGGATCGCGGCCTCCGCCAACCCGCCCGCGCTCACCGCCGTCGCCGCCACCTGCGTCCTCGGCACCCGGCTGTCGCTGCTGGGCTCGCAGCGCACCGCTCTCGCGCTGCTCGCGCTCAGCGCCCTCGCCTGGCCGTGGCTGCTGCTGTCGGTGCTGCGGCACCTGAAACGGCCCGCACCCGGCGCGGCCTTCCTCATCTGCGTCGCGACCGAGGCCCTCGCCGTGCTCGCCGCGACCCTCGCCCTGGCCGGGCAGGGCGACTGGCTCGCCTGGGCCGCCCTCGTCGTCTGCCTGCTCGGCGTCGTGCTCTACGTCGAGGCGCTGTCCCGCTTCGACTTCGGCCAGGTCCTCACCGGCAGCGGCGACCACTGGATCGCCGCGGGAGCGCTGGCCATCTCAGCCCTCGCCGCCTCCAAACTCACCGCCTCACCGCAGTGGACCGGCGCCGGGCACAGCGCCCTGCGCGTCCTCACCTTCGTGCTGCTCGGCCTGGACCTCGCGTGGTACGCCGTGCTCGCCGTCTGCGAGGTGCTCCGCCCCCGGCCGCGCTACGACCTGCGGCGCTGGTCGACCGTCTTCCCGCTCGGCATGAGCGCGGTGGCCGCGCTGTCCACCGCGCAGGCCGGGCACGTGCGGCAGTTGCACGGGGTCGGCACCGTGCTGCTGTGGATCGCCTTCGCCGTCTGGCTGCTGGTGGCCGCGGGCTTCGCCGCCCATGTGCTGCGCGGGCGCGGGGCGGGACAGCCGCGCTTTTGAGCGTCAAAGGGTGATCCAGTAGCGCCGCTTGGTGCCCACGGCGGTCGGGCGGACGTCCTCCAGGACGCCGCCGTTGCGCTCGATGGTGCGGGCCGACGCGGTGTTGCCCTCGTCGCAGGTCACCAGGACGCGTTCCAGCCCGAGCGCGCGGGCCTGCGGCAGCACCGCGCCCAGCGCCCACGTCGCCACGCCGCGCCTGCGGAACGAGGGCCGGACGCTGTAGCCGATGTGGCCGCCCGCGTCGAGCAGGAAGTCGTTCAGACGGTGCCGCAGATCGATCGCCCCCACGTACGTGCCGCCCTCGGCGATCCACCAGTGGGTGGCGTGGACGCGCCCCTCGCCGACCGGGACGGAGGTGTCCGCCTGCCGCCGCAGCCTGCCGACCCACTCCGCGAAGACCCCGAGATCGGCGAGATCGCCCTCGGGGACGAGGTGCGCGCCCACACCGTCCTGGTGCGCCCCCCTGGGCCACTCGGCGCGGGCGGCGAGCCACGAGGCGTGCAACGCGAGAGCGGGCGTGACCAGTTCGGGCATGGGCGGACGGTAGCACCGCGGGCGGCCGGCATCAGTACGACTGGAGCTCCCACAGATTGCCCTCCGGGTCACGGACGTGGGCGGTGCGCATCGTCGGCCCCCACTCCGGGCGCGCCGCCGGACCCGCGACGCAGGCGGCACCGTGCCGCAGACACAGCTCGTACCCCGCCGTGACGTCCTCGACCCGGCTGACCAGCATGCTCGCGCCGCCGCCCGCGCCCCCGCCCTGGGCGAGCGCGCCGAGCGCGCCGCGCTCGATGAGGGCGAGGACGCCCTCGGTGCCCACGTCCCAGCTCGCGTACGGGCCGTCCGCCGAGCCGCGGGCCAGCCGGGCACCGACGAGCGGGGGGAGCACGGCGTCGTAGAAGCGGAAGGCGGCGCCGAAGTCGGCGACCAGCAGGCGGGGGTGGAGTGCGTCCATCGTGGCCTCGCTCGAATAGTGGGTGCGGACCTATTATTGGGGTGAGCCTACAATAGGGCGCATGGCCGCCGCCGGGACGCCCCCCACCCTCACCGCCCTGACCACCTACCTGCTGTCGAAGACCGGCAAGGCCGCGCGCGGCCGGCTCACCGCGCGACTCGCCGGTCAGGGGCGGCGGCTGTGGCACATGGCGGTGCTCGCCGCCCTCGCCGACTTCGGCCCGCACACCCAGCGCGAGCTGGCGGAACGCCTCACGGTCGACCCCAGCGACATGGTGAAGGTGCTCGACGACCTCACCGCCGCGGACCACGTCACCCGTACGCGCGACCCCGCCGACCGCCGCCGCGTCCGCGTCACCCTCACCCCGTCCGGCGCCGCCGCCCTCGCCGCCCAGGTCGCCGAGGCCGAGTCCGTCCAGTCCGCCCTCCTCGCCCCCCTGACCCCCGAGGAGGCCGCGACCCTGCACGCCCTGCTGCTCCGCGTCCACGAGGCGACCTGACCGGTCCGCCGCGGACCACCGGACCGGAGGGCGTCGCCCGGCACCGCGAAGGTACCCGCCTCCGGAGGCCCCCGCGGAGCGACTAGCACTGCTAGTTTGAAGCCATGCGCCCCATCCATTTCGTCGCCGCCCGCCGCACCGCGATCGGCAGACTCCGCGGCAGCCTGTCCGGCGTGCGGCCGGACGACCTGGCCGCGACCGTCATCCGCGGCCTCGTCGCCGACGTGCCCGCGCTCGACCCCGCCCGGATCGACGACGTCTACTGGGGAGCCGCCAACCAGGCGGGCGAGGACAACCGCAACGTCGCCCGCATGGCGGCGCTGCTCGCCGGCCTGCCCGACTCCGTACCCGGCGCGACCGTCAACCGGCTGTGCGCCTCCGGTATGGAGGCCGTCACCGCGGCGGCCCGCGCCATCGCCGCGGGGGAGGCGGACATCGTGGTGGCGGGCGGCTCGGAGTCGATGAGCCGCGCCCCCTTCGTGCTGCCCCGGCCGGACGAGGCCCTGCCGCGTACGCTCCAGACGTACGACACCCGGCTCGGCTGGCGGCTCACCAACCCGGTGATGCGCGATCTGCACGGGGTGCTGGCGATGGGCGAGACCGCCGAGGAGGTCGCCGCCCGCTACGGCGTCGCCCGCGCCGACCAGGACGCCTTCGCGCTGCGCTCGCACCGCGCCGCCGCCGCGGCCCGCGCCGCCGGGCGGTTCGACGCCGAGATCCTCCCCGTGACGCGGCCCGACGGCGTCACCGTCGCCCGCGACGAGTGCGTCCGCGAGGACACCACCGCCGACAAACTCGCCGCCCTCGCCCCCGTCTTCCGCTCCGGCGGCACCGTGACCGCGGGCAACTCCTCGCCCATGAACGACGGCGCCGCCGCGCTGCTGCTGGTCAGCGACACCGCGCTGCGCGACCTCGGGGTCGAGCCGCTCGGCCGCTACGCCGCCGGTGCCAGCGCGGGCGTGCACCCCGACGTGATGGGCATGGGCCCGGTGCCCGCGACCGGGAAGGCACTGGCCCGGCTCGGCCGGGACGTGGCAGGCCTGGACGCCGTGGAGGTCAACGAGGCCTTCGCCGCCCAGGCGCTGGCCTGTGTCCGCGAACTCGGCCTGGACCCCGACCTGGTCAACCCCGACGGCGGCGCCGTCGCGCTCGGCCACCCGCTCGGCGCGTCCGGCGCCCGCATCCTCACCACCCTGCTGCACCGCATGGCCCGTACCGGCGCCCGGCGCGGCCTGGCCACCATGTGCGTCGGCGTCGGCCAGGGCAGCGCCGTGCTCGTCGACCGCGACTGACCCCGCACCGGCGGCGCGCCGAACCGCCCGAAGATCGGTAGGGGTTGGCCGCGGCGCCCGGCTCTGGGAGAATCGGGTGCGCTGTTGCCGGCACCACGGGGGACGGAGTCGCCATGACAGGCTCTGACGGGGCGCATCTGCTCGCGATCAGCGACCTGCACGTCGGATACGAGGCCAACCGGCAGATCGTGGAGCGCCTCCGGCCCGAGCACGAGGACGACTGGCTGCTGGTCGCCGGTGACGTCGCCGAGCTGACGCCGGACATCACCTGGGCGCTGACCACGCTGACGAACCACTTCGCCAAGGTCATCTGGCTGCCCGGCAACCACGAGCTGTGGACCCACCCGCAGGATCCGGTCCAGCTGCGCGGCGAGCGCCGCTACCGCCACCTCGTCGACCAGGCCCGCGCGCTCGGCGTGATCACCCCCGAGGACCCCTACCCGGTGTGGGAGGGTCCGCAGGGACCGGTCGCGATCGTGCCGATGTTCCTGCTGTACGACTACACCTGGCGGGACGGCACACCCGGCGCCCGCACCAAGGACGAGGCGCTCGCGCAGGCCCGCGAGGCCGGCATCGTCTGCACCGACGAGATGTTCCTGCAGCCCGACCCGCTGCCCGGCCGCGACGACTGGTGCCGGGCCCGCGTCGCCGAGACCGCCCGCCGGCTCGACGCCCTGGACCCGTCGCTGCCCACGGTGCTCGCCAACCACTGGCCGCTGCACCGCGAGCCCACCCAGATCCTCACCTACCCGTCGTTCGCCCTGTGGTGCGGCACCGAGCAGACCGAGGACTGGCACACCCGCTACCGCGCCACCGAGGTCGTCTACGGGCACCTGCACATCCCGCGCGTCATCTGGCGCGACGGCGTCCGCTTCACCGAGGTCTCGCTCGGCTACCCGCGCGAGTGGGGCCGCCGCGAGAGCGGTCCCGCCGGCCCGCGCCGTATCCTCGCCGGGCGGCAGGCGGCCCACCGGTGATCGAACTCGTCCTGCCCGACGCCGTCTTCCACCGCGCCGCCTACGCGGGCGAGCTGGACCACGCGCCGCTGCACCCCGAGGAGACCCCCGCCGTCACCCGCGCCGTCGACAAGCGGCGCCGCGAGTACGCCGCGGGCCGGGCCTGCGCGCGCGACGCCCTCGGACAGCTCGGCATCCCGCCGGGCCCGATCCTGCGCGAC
Source organism: Streptomyces sp. NPDC004031 (assembly GCF_053604375.1). Taxonomy (NCBI): domain Bacteria; kingdom Bacillati; phylum Actinomycetota; class Actinomycetes; order Kitasatosporales; family Streptomycetaceae; genus Streptomyces; species Streptomyces sp. NPDC004031. The sequence continues at coordinate 79,634 of NZ_JBSGHL010000011.1, forward strand.
CCGCAGCGCGGCGCCCCGCGGTGGCCGGACGGTGTCGTCGGCAGCATCACCCACTGCGACGGCTACCGGGCCGCGGCCGTGGCCCGTACCACCGACATGCTCGCCCTCGGCATCGACGCCGAGCCGCACGACGTGCTGCCCGAAGGGGTGCTGGACGCCGTCCTCGCGACCGACGCCGAACGCGCCCGGCTCGCCGAACTCGCCTCTGCGGCCCCCGGGATCCACTTCGACCGGCTGCTCTTCAGTGCCAAGGAGACGGTCTACAAGGCCTGGTATCCCTACCACCACCGCATGCTCGGCTTCGACGAGGCCGAACTGCTGCTCGCCGCCGACCCCGGCACGCCCGACCGCGGCAGCTACACCGCCCGCGTCCTCGTCCCCGGCCCGCTGCTCGCCGAGGGCGTCGGCCCCGACGTCTTCACCGGCCGCTGGGCCGTCCGCGACGGCCTGCTCGTCACGGCCATCGCCGTCCCGGCCGGCTGACCGGCGGGTCCGTCACCCCTGCGGCAGCCCGCCGTCAGCCCGAGTCGCGCTCCACCAGCGTCGTCCGGAAGATGACCGAGCGGGTGTCCTGCCGCGGGTCGTCGATGCGGGCAAGCAGCAGACGGGCCATCTCCGCCGCCATGTCCTCGACCGGCTGACGGATCGTGGTCAGCAGCGGGCGGGACGCCAGCGCCGCGCTGCTGTCGTCGAAGCCGATCACGGCGACGTCGTCGGGCACCCGGCGGCCCAGGTCGCGCAGCACCAGCAGGGCGCCCTGCGCCATCAGGTCGTTGGCGACGAAGACCCCGTCCGTGTCCGGGTAGCGCTCCAGCAGTTCGCGCATCGCCCGCTCCCCGCCGACCTGCGTGAAGCTGCCCTCCACACTGGGCACGTACGCGTAGCCGTGCTCGGCCATCGCCTCCCGGAAACCCGCCAGCCGGTCCTGGCCCGCGGGGGAGTCGAAGGGGCCGGCGATCGTGGTGATCCGGCGGCAGCCGCGCGCCAGCAGCCGTTCGGCCGCGAGCCGCGCGCCCGCCTGCTGCGCCACGTCCACGTAGCTGATCGGGATCGGCGTGGACGGGCGCGCGAACAGCACCGTCGGCAGGCCCGCCTCCGTCAGCAGGAAGGGCAGCGAGTCGCCGGGCGCTATCGACACCAGCGCGACGCCGTCGATGTGCTCCTGGCGCAGGTTGGCCGCGAGCGTGTGCCGCGCGTCCTCGGAGTCGGCCAGCATCAGCACCGGGTGCACCCCGCGCGGGCGCAGCACCGTCAGCAGGCCGCCGACCACCCGGCCGAAGAACGGGTCGCTGAACACCTGGCCGAGGAAGGGGTCGTCGGCGGTGCGGTGCGCCGGGACGGAGAAGACCAGGGCGACGGAGTCGGTGCGCCGGGTGACCAGGGTGCGGGCGGCGCGGTTGGGCACGTAGCCGGTCGCCGCGACCGCCTCCTGGACGATCCGCTGGATCTCCGGGTCGACGTTGCGCGTCCCGTTGACCACGCGCGACACCGTCGCCCGCGACACCCCGGCGGAGCGCGCGACGTCTTCCAGGGTGGGCTGGCGCGGCCCCGGCGGACGGCTGCTCGTCATGGGTGCAGTTATACCATGGGCCGGAGAGCGCTCTCCGGCCTTCGGTGCAGGCCACAGCACGGATCGGCACCCCGTGCCGGAACGGGGGAGCGGGGTGCGGCGACCCCCCACAGGCCCGCCGCACCCCGCCCCGGCTCAGCCGGGTCCGCCGCTCAGGCGTACACCCCGAACTCGTACAGCGAATCGCCGTAGGCCGTGCCGCGCTGAGTGATCGTCACCCGCACGTACCGGCCGGTGCCGCTGACGTCCAGGGTGTCCACCCCGCCCGCCCCGGTCGACGTCGAGCGCACGGTCGTCCAGGCGTTCCCGTCGTTCGACACCTGCACCTGGTAGGCCTTCCCGTAGGCCGCCTCCCAGGCCAGCTGCACGTGCTTGACCGCGGTCGGCGCGCCCAGATCGACCTGGATCCACTGCGGGTCGCTCCACTCGCTCGCCCACCGGGTCGTCATGTTCCCGTCGGTGGCCATCGCGGGCGTGCACGGGCAGCCGCCCGTCGGGTCGGACTGGTAGGACGAGGCGGTCGTGGGCTTGCCCTGGGCCACGTTCGTGCCGTCCACCTTCGGCGCCACCACCCGGAAGGACTTGGTCTCCACCCCGAGGTTGCCGTGCCCGTCGTAGGCGTAGACGTACACCTTCCACACCCCGAGCGTGGTCGGCGCGGTCACCGTGAACTGCCCGTCGCCGGTCTGCGTGAAGCCCACCTGGCGCAGGCCCGTCGTGCTGTCCACGTACTTGGTGGAGTACATCAGGTTGTAGCGGACGAGGTCCCCGTCCGGATCCGTCGCCTTCGCCGACACCGTGAACGTGCCGCCCGCGGGCACCGACGCGCTGTTCGACAGCGTCATCGAGCCGATCGACGGCGGGGTGTTCGCCTGCGGCGAGCCGCCGTAGTCCTTGGCGACCGAGTAGTACGCGGGCCGCTTCCAGCCCTCCGGGCGGAGGTTGAACCAGATGCCGCCGAAGTCGTTCTCCTCGCCGTAGTTGAACATCGTCGCGCCGAGCCCGACACCGGTGTGCCCGACGATGCAGTTCCACGCCGAGGTGTACGCGTCGCGCTTCTGCGCGTCCGTCGGCTCGGTCGGCACCCCGTTCGCGTCGTTCGGCACCTCCCACTCGCCCGCCTCACCGGACTCCGTCACGATGTACGGCTTGGTGTAACCGCCCGAGACCCAGTCCTGCCTGACGTTGCAGACCGCCCCGTAGGAGTTGACCGCGTACAGGTCCAGCGACGGCGTGTACTGCTTGTAGTACGGCCACGCGCCCGTCCACGCGTCGGTCGACGTCACCGGGTGGTTCGGGTCGATCGCGTGGATCGCCTGCGCCACCTGCTCCACGAACTGCGCGTACGCGATGCGCTGCTGCTCGATCGCCGCACCCGAGTAGTGGTCCTGGGTGGTGAGGATGACCTCGTTGCCGACGTCCCACATGAGCACGCCGGGGTGGTTCTTGTAGGTGCTGACCCAGTTCTTGATGTCGTTGAGGGTGTTGGTCTTGTACGCGGTGTCGTTGACGTAGTCCGCGCCCTGGTTGAGCCAGAAGCCGTTGACGACCTTCATCCCGTACGCCGCCGCCGAGTCCAGCAGCGGCTTGCTGCTCGCGTCGGTGCCCCAGGTGCGCAGCGTGTTGACGCCCATCGACTTCAGGTCGCGCATGTGCGCGTCCGCGGTCGTCGCGGACGGACCCCACGTCACGCCCTTGACCTGCCACGGCTTGCCGTCCACCGTGAGCTGCCAGTTGCCCTGGGAGCCCGTGACGTGCACGTTGCTCGCGCCGGTCGGCACCGGCGGGTCGGTCAGCGGGGACGGCGCGCTGCCGGTGGTCTGCGACACCGTGACGCTGTCGATGCTCAGCGCGCCACCGGAGGAGGTGTCGTCGGCGGGCGAGGTGCAGCCGCACACCGCGTTCGGGTAGGAGCCGCCGATGCGCAGGCTGAAGTCCAGGTAGACGCCGTGGTGCACGGCCGCGTCCCACGTGGACACGCCGACCTGCGACTCGCTGACCTGCCAGACCTGGTTGCCGTCGAGGTACCAGCGGATCTGCTCGTCGGAGGTCGTGCGGTCGATGATCTCGGAGTAGGTGTGGTAGCCGCTCTGGCAGCCCGTGCAGGTGGCGAGACCGCTGGTCAGGCCGTTGTACTCGGCGCAGTTGCCGCCCGGGGCCGTCCCGCAGTGCAGGGTGGCCGAGAGCTGGCTGCGGCCGTTGACGTCCTCCATGATGTCGCTCTCGCCGACCGCCGGCCACGCGTTGACGTTGCCGCGGTAGCCCGCGCCCATCGCGCGGAAGGACGGCCAGTAGCCCAGCGCCTTGGCGACGTCGGGCTGCTTGAGGGTCGCCGAGATCTGCAGCCGGCCGCCGGCCGGGGCCTGGAAGTCGGTGCGCTTGGTCTCGATACGGCCCGACGTCCAGGAGCTGCCCGACTTCAGGGCGGTCAGGTTGAGGTGGCCGCTGCCGTCGAGGCCGACGTTGGCGGGGGAGTCGGTGGCCGTCTCGACCTCGCCGGTGCCCCAGCCGGCCGGGCCGCCGGGGTAGGCGGTGCCGGTGTCGGTGATCCAGTTGCCCGCGTCGGGCTTGCTGCCGGCCGCGCCGTCGAAGCCGTCGCTCCACAGGGTGGTCCAGTCGCCCGGGGGCGGGGTGCCGGTGCTGCCGCCGTTCGCGCCGCCGTCGCCACCGCCGGTGGCGCCGCCGGACGTGCTGCCGCCGTTGCCGCCGCCGGTGCCCGCGGTGCCGTAGACCTGGAACTCCCACAGCGAGTAGCCGTAGCCGTTGCTGCGCGCGGTGCCGTTCATCCGGACGTAGCGGCCGGTGCCGGAGGCGGTGACGGTCTCGGTGCCGCCGGGGGCGGCACTCGTAGCGTAGATCTGCGTCCAGTGGGTGGCGTCGTCCGAGACCTGGATCTGGTAGGCCTTCGCCGGGTTCTCCCAGGTGAGGACGACCTTGCTGACGGTGGACGAGGCGCCGAGGTCGACCTGGAGCCACTGCGGGTCGGCCCAGGCGCTGGCCCAGCGGGTGCCGGGGTCGCCGTCCACGGCGGCGGTGGCCGGGTAGCCGGCGCCCTCGGTGGAGGAGGCGGTGGCGGGCTTGCCCTGGGAGAGCAGGGCGTCGGCGGCGTGCGCGGGGGCGGCCGGGACGGCGAGCGCGTAGAGCGCGAGGCCGGTGGCCACCAGCAGCAGGAAGGCGGCACGCAGCGGCGGAGGCAGGGCTCCGGCCCGCGAGCGTGCCGAGGGTGACGCTCTCATGACGGACTCCAGCGGTGGGGGGTGGGGAGGGAGGAGAGGGGGCGGGCCCGAGGGCGGGCGGGTGGGGGAGGCCCCGTGAGGGGTGAACCGGGATGCGGAGGTGGGGGAACGGGATCTGGGAGAGCGCTCTCTCAGTGGCCCCGATGGTTGCCTCAACGTTTCCGGGGTGTCAAGGGATACGACGTGAACGGCCGCTCGTGGGGCGGGTGGTGGGGCCGTGGTGTGCTGGGGCCCGCGGGGCCTTGCGGGCGTGGTCGGCGGGGTGCGGCGGGACTTGACACCCGGTCCGTGGACGGCCAAGGTAACGGCTACGGGAGAGCGCTCTCCCGCACCCTCTCGTCACCCGGACCGCTCGTCCCCAGCCTGCCGCTCACCGCGGCCTTCCTGCCGATGGGCCGTCACGCCGCGGGCGGCGCCGCACGGAAGGCCATGAAGGGATGACCATGATCACCCCAGGGCCCGTGCCCGCGCCGCCCGCCGCCGCACCCGCGACCGCCGCTGCCCCGGCCGCGGCCGCACCCGCGGCCGCGATCACCGACGAGCGGCTCGACGCCCTCGTCGCCCGGCTCGACCTGCCCGCGAAGATCCGGCTGCTGTCCGGCGCCGCGACATTCCGCACCGCGCCGGAACCCGCCGTCGGCCTGCGCGCCATGGGCTTCTCCGACGGCCCGGCCGGCGTCCGCGGCGAGCGCTGGGACGAGCGCGACACCGCCCTCGCGCTGCCCTCCCCGACCGCGCTCGCCGCCGCCTGGGACGACGCGCTGGTCGCCGAGCTGGGCGGCCTGCTCGCCGCCGAGGCCCGCCGCAAGGGGATCGACGTGCTGCTCGCGCCCACCCTCAACCTGCACCGCACCCCCGCCGCGGGCCGCCACTTCGAGTGCTTCGCCGAGGACCCGCTCCTGGTCGGCCGCACCGCCGCCGCCTACATCCGCGGCGTCCAGGACGGCGGGGTCGCCGCCACCGCGAAGCACTACGTGGCCAACGACTCCGAAACCGACCGCCTCACCCTGGACGCCCGCGTCGACGAGCGCACCCTGCACGAGGTCTACCTCGCCCCCTTCGAGGCCGCGGTGCGCGCCGGGGTGTGGGTCGTGATGTCCGCCTACAACCGCGTCAACGGCGTCACGATGTCGCAGAGCCCACTGCTCGCCGAACCCCTCAAGGGTGCCTGGGGCTTCGACGGCGTCGTCGTCTCCGACTGGGGCGCGGTGCGCAGTACGGAGCCTGCTGCCCTCGCCCCGCAGGACCTCGCGATGCCCGGCCCGCACCCGCTGTGGGGGGAGCCGCTGCTCGCGGCCGTACGCGCGGGCCGGGTGCCGGAGGAGCTGGTGGACGAGAAGGTACGGCGGCTGCTGCGGCTCGCCGCCCGGGTGGGCGCGCTGGACGGCGCCCCGCCCCCGCCGCCCGCCCCGGCGCCCGCCGAACCGCGCGCCCTGCTCCGCCGGGCGGTGGCCACGGGCTGCGTACTGCTGCGCAACGAGGGCGGGTTGCTGCCGCTGGTTCCGGCGGCGGCGCCCGGGTCGGTGGCGTCCGGATCGGTGGGGTCCCTGGCTCCGGGCGTGGAGGGGGCGCCCGGGTCGGCGGGCTCCGTGGCTCCGGGCGTGCGGGGGGCGTCCGGATCGGCGGGCTCCGTGGCTCCGGGCGTGCGGGGGGCGTCCGGATCGGCGGGGTCCGCGGCTTCCGGCGTGCCGGGGGCGTCCGGGGGTGCCGGTGCCGGTGCCGTGTCCGGCGGCCTGGCCCGGCTCGCGGTGATCGGGCCGAACGCGGCCGCCGCGCGGGTGCAGGGCGGGGGCAGCGCGGGCGTCTTCCCGGAGGCGGTCGTGTCACCGCTGGACGGCATCCGGGAAGCGCTCTCCGGCACCGGTACCGAGGTCGTGTACGCCGAGGGTGTGCGGCTGGGCACCCGGCCGACACCGCTGCACCCCGGCAACGCGCGCGACCCGCGCACCGGCGAACCCGGGGTGCTGGTGCGCTACCTGGCCGCCGACGGCACCGAGGTGTGCGCCGAACACCGGCTCAGCGGCCGCGTCCTGGAGCCGGGCGACGCGCCGGAGCTGGCCCGTACCGCGGCTTTCGTCGAGGTCAGCGCGCACTTCACACCTGCCGCCCCGGGGGAGTGGCGGCTGTCGGTGGTGGGCCTGGGCGCGGTCACCCTGCACGTGGACGGCGAACCGCTGATCGACACCGTTGTGCGGCCGGAGTCCGACGACCCGACGTATGTGCACGTGGCGCCGTCCTTCCGCACCGCGGTGCGCAAGGCGGTCGGGGGCGAGGCGCTGCACCTGGTCGCCACCCGGGAGCTGCTGCCGGAGCAGGGCCTGGCCGTGGCGCTCGCGGCCGACGCGCCGCGGCCCGCGGAGGACGTGGCCTTCGCCGAGGCCGTGGCATGCGCGCGCGCCGCTGACGTCGCAGTCGTCGTGGTCGGCACCACGGACGAGATCGAGAGCGAGGGCGCCGACCGCACCTCGCTCGCGCTGCCGGGCCGCCAGGACGAGCTGGTCGCGGCGGTGGCCGCCGCCAACCCGCGCACGGTGGTGATCGTCAACGCGGGCGGCCCGGTCGAACTGCCGTGGCGGGAGAGCGCTCCCGCGCTGCTGCTGTGCTGGTTCCCGGGGCAGGAGGCCGGGCACGGGCTCGCCGACGTGCTCTTCGGCCGCGCCGAGCCCGGCGGGCGGCTCCCCACCACCTGGGCTGCCCGCGCCGAGGGCGCGCCGCTGCCCGCCACCACCCCCGAGGAGGGCGTGCTGCGCTACGCGGAGGGGCCGTACGTCGGCCACCGCGCCTGGCGCCGCGCGGGCGCCGAGCCGGCGTACTGGTTCGGCCACGGCCTGGGCTACACCACCTGGTCCTACGAGGCGCTGGAGGTGCGCCCGGAGCCGCCGGACGGGGACGGACCCGCGGGCGCGACGGCCCTGGTGACGGTGCGCAACACCGGAAGCCGCGCCGGACGCGAGGTCGTCCAGGTGTATCTGACGACCGGTCCCGACGACCACGACGACGGCGGCCCGCGGCTCGCCGGTTACGCGGCCGTGCACGCCGCGCCCGGCGAATCCGCCGTCGCCGAGGTGCGGATCGAGCCGCGCGCGCTGCTGCGCCGGTCGCCCGCCGACGCCCGCTGGGTGCCGCGTCCCGGCCCGTACGTGCTGCACGCGGGTCCCTCCGCCGCCCGGCAGCCGCTCTCCGCGCCGCTGGCCCCTTGACGGCCCGTCACCCCGGGGGCCACCCGGACCGGGGCGCCTCCCGCCCCTGACAGCGGGGGGCGCCCCACCCCACGCCCGCCCCCCACCGGGGCCGACGGCGGCGCCCCCCCGCTCAAGATCGGCATTGTCAGACCCTCCCCCTACCGTCTGTGGTGTCGCGCCGGTCCGGCGCGCAACATCCCGGCGTGTGCAGAGGAGATGACGCGTTGTCCGAGTGGGAGCCCGACTGGGGGAAATCCAGCACGGTGCGGGTGGTGGCGCCCGCGAGTCCGCGCAAGCTCGCCAAGGTGCCGTTCGTCGAGCTGGCCGACGGGCGGTTGCAGGGAGTGGTGTCGAGCGGTTCGGACATCGCGCGGGTCTACGTCTCGTCGGTCGCCGCGGGCTCCTTCGCCTTCACCTGCAGCACGAACAACAACCGCCCCTGCGGCGGTGCGCGCGGCATGTTCTGCAACCACATCCGGGCGCTCGTCGGCGAGGCCGTCCTCCAGTACGGCGCGCAGCGCGTCGCCCGCTACATGCGGCTCGACCCCGTGGCGGCGGGCGCGGAGGCCGACGCGGTCCTCACCCCGATGGAGCAGGCCCGCCCGCAGCAGGCCGACTCGTCGGCGGCCGCCTCCGTCTTCAGCCGCTTCCTGCGCCAGCTCAGCTACCTGGAGCTGGCGCCGACCACCGCGCCGCTGCCCGAGATGCAGTGGTTCCCGCCGACCAGGGCGGTGGCGTGATGCGGGTGGACGTGCTCGCGGAGCGGATCGACGGGCTCGACGAGGCGCTGGCCGCCGTCGACGCCTTCGACGGGGCGCTGGCCGCGGGCCTGATGCGGCCGCAGCCCGCGCAGGCGGCCGGGCTCGCGGCGCTGGCCGGTGCGCTCGCCGGGTCGCCGCTGGCCGGGAAGGTCGCCGAGGCCGCGGAGAAGGCCGCGGCGGGGACGGCCGGTGAGGACCACTTCGTGGCGCTCGCCGCGGGCCGCACCGCCCTGCTCGGCTCGGTGCACGACGCGCTGGCCGCGCGCGTCGCCGAGGCGACGGGCCGGTCCGCCGCCGAGCCGGTCCGCCCGGAGCCGGGCGCGCCGCAGGCGCTGAACGTCCTGGCGGCGGCCCGCGCCTGGCTGTCGGACCTGGCCCGATGCGGCTGGAGCGGCATGGACCACGAGGTCGTCTCGGGCGTCGCGCCGGTCGTCGCGGCGCTGCTGCCCGACCCCGCGCTGCGCCGCCTGGCCGCGCTGCTCGACGGATTCGCCGACGAGCTGGCGGCGTGCTGCCCCGGCGCCGCGCTGGAGCGCGTCCCGGCCCGCCGCTGGGCCGACCTGTGGTCGCGCGCGCTGCTGCTGACGCTGCCCGGTGCCACGGGGGCGCCCGCGGGGGACCGGGCGACGGGCCGTCTGCTGCCGCTGGGTGTCGATCTGCACGAGCACGCCACCGCCGTGCAGGCCCAGGTGCACGCGGTGTTCGAGCCCGCCGACGGGTCCGCGGCGCTGCTGGTGCGGGCGAGCGTGTCGGCGCCCAAGCCGGAGACGGTGGTGGGCGCGGGCCTGTGGCAGCTGCTGCGCCCGCACATGTCGCTGCTGGCGGCGGCGGGCGAGGGCCGTTGTGTTGACGTCACGGGGATGCCGCTCACGGCCGAGGGTGATCTGGTCTGGGACGACGCGTGCGCCCGCCCGGGGGAGCCGGCCGACGCGTTCAGCACGGCCAGGGTCGCGCTGCCCGCCGCCGCCGATCCGGCGACGGCGCCGCTCGACCGGCACCCCGCGCGTATCGCCGTCCCGGTCTTCGTGGAGGGCTACACGGCCACGCGGGACGAGGAGCGGGGCCTGCTTTTCACCTTCGCGGGCGGGCAGCTGCCGGTCGACACCGACCGCGTCCCGGTCGCCGGCCCGCTGACGCCGGAGGCGGTGGCGGCGTCCGCCGCGTGCATCGGCCTGCTGCGCTGGGACGCGGGGGCCTTCCGCCTCCAGCCGCTCGCCGTCGAGAGCGTCGTCCGCAAGAAGCCCGTCGCGCTGCACGCGGGCGCCTGGGCGGGCGGTACGGCCGACAAGGCGGGGGTCAAGGCGGAGAAGGCCGCCACCGACGCCGCCGCGGCGCTGCGCGAGCGCGCGGGAAGGCTGCTGCGGAAATGACCGACCAGCACACCGCCCCCGTATCCGCGCCCGCGCCCGCTCACGACGCCCGGCGGCAGGTCGTCTACTGGCGGCTGCTCGCCCGGCTCTTCGACCAGGAGGAGCAGCCGGCCCTGGAGTCCGCGAGCCTGGCCGTCGTCGAGGACATCGGCCTGCCCGCAGCCCTCCTCGACCCGCAGGTCTCCGTCGACACCCTGGTACAGCGTCATCCCGCACTGGCCGCCGAATTCGACGGCCTGATGGTCCCGCGGGCACCGGAACAGGAGGACCCGGACACCGGCACGGAGGAGGACGCCCCCGACGACGGCCGGGACCGCGCCGCCGAGGTGCGCCGCGCCGCCCTGGTCTCCAAGGTGCTGCTCAACGTCTTCGCGACCGGCGGCGGCGCCGTCACCGCGGGGCAGCTCGCCCGCTGGCAGGCCGACGCCGGCTGGCTGGAGCGCGCCCTCGGCTGCCGCCCCGGCGAGCTGCGCGGCGGCCGGGCGGCGGGCTCCGCGGCGGGCCCCGGTGTGAGCCCGACCGGTACGGGCGGCGGGCACGGCACGCCCGACCTCAGCCGCCTCGTCCCGTCGATCGGACCGGACCTGGCGGCGATCGAGGCCGACCTGGTCAAGCGGATGCGGCTGCGCGAGGTGCTGGCCGATCCGCGGCTGGCCGCGCAGCTCACCCCGAGCATGTCGCTCATCGAGCAGTTGCTGCGCGACAAGAACAACCTGTCGGGCGTGGCGCTGGCCAACGCCAAGGCCCTGATCCGCCGTTTCGTCGACGAGGTCGCCGAGGTGCTGCGCACCCAGGTGGAGAAGGCCACCGTCGGTGCGATCGACCGGTCGATCCCGCCGAAGCGGGTCTTCCGCAACCTGGATCTGGACCGCACGATCTGGAAGAACCTCACCAACTGGAGCCCGGAGGACGAGAAGCTCTACGTCGACCGGCTCTACTACCGGCACACCGCCCGCCGCACCACACCGCAGCGGCTGATCGTGGTCGTCGACCAGTCGGGCTCGATGGTCGACTCGATGGTCAACTGCACCATCCTGGCCTCGATCTTCGCGGGCCTGCCCAAGGTCGACGTGCACCTGATCGCGTACGACACGCAGGCCCTCGACCTCACCCCGTGGGTGCACGACCCGTTCGAGACGCTGCTGCGCACCAACCTCGGCGGCGGCACCGACGGCACGGTCGCCATGGCGCTCGCCCAGCCGCTGATCGCCGAGCCGCGCAACACCGTGGTGGTGTGGATCTCCGACTTCTACGAATGGCGCGGCGAAGCGCTCTTCGAGAGCATGGCCGCCGTCCACCGCTCGGGCGCCCGGTTCATCCCGGTCGGCTCGGTGACCAGCGCCGGCCGCGGGAGCGTCAACCCGTGGTTCCGCGAGCGCTTCAAGGACCTGGGCACGCCGGTGCTGTCCGGCCACATACGCAAGCTCGTCCACGAGCTGAAGTCGTTCCTCACCTGACCGTCCCGGCCCGGCCCGTCCCCCCCCCGCCGCGTCCACGGCACCCTCATGCGTTCCCTCCTTATTTTCCGAGAAAGGCCCTGACATGTCCGACCTGCTGCGCGCGCCCGCGGAGATCAAGTACGCCGAGGAGCTGGACTGGCTGGAGTCCGTCGACGACGGCCCCAAGCCCTTCAGCTGGCGGCTGTCGCCCAAGATGGTGCGGCTGTTCGTCCTCGGCTCCGAGCGCTCCGACGGCCTGGACCGGGAGATCGCCCCGAAGTGGTTCGGCGACCGCAGCTTCGTGGAGCGCTCGATCGTCACCCTCGCCTCCGACCGCGGCCTGCTGCTGATCGGCGACCCGGGCACGGGCAAGAGCTGGCTCGCCGAGCTGCTGTCCGCGGCGATCTGCCGCAACTCCACGCTCGTCGTCCAGGGCACCGCGGGCACCACCGAGGACCACATCAAGTACTCGTGGAACGTCTCGCAGGTCATCGCGAGCGGTCAGTCGCGCGACTCGATGATCCCCTCGCCGATCATGACCGCGATGGAGGCCGGCGCGATCGGCCGGTTCGAGGAGCTGACCCGCGCCACCAGCGACGTGCAGGACGCGCTGATCTCCATCCTGTCGGAGAAGTACATCTCGGTGCCCGAACTGGGCGGCGACACCGCGCAGACCGGGGCGGACGGCACCGCCGACAACATCGTCTTCGCCAAGCCGGGCTTCTCGGTCATCGCCACCGCCAACAGCCGCGACCGCGGTGTCAACGACCTGTCGTCGGCCCTGAAGCGGCGCTTCAACTTCGTCCGCATCCCGGTGGTGACCGACAAGAAGAGCGAGGCGGAGATCGTCCGCTTCCGCACCGAGGAACTGCTCCGCCGCCACTCCATCGACCTGGACGTGCCGCCCACGCTGCTGGACGTGCTGCTCCAGAGCTTCGCCGACCTGCGTGCCTCGGCCGCCGCCGCGGGCAGCGACGACGAGAAGCTGGAGTCGGCGCTGTCCACCGCCGAGCAGATCGGCGTGCTGGAGGACGCCATCTTGCACAGCACCTTCTTCGGCGAGCGCAGCCTGACCGCCCGCACCCTGGCCGCCTCCCTCGTCGGCTCGCTGGCCCGGCGCGAACCGGAGGATCTGGCGATCCTCAACAAGTACCTGCACGGCGTGGTCGAGCCGCGCAGCAAGGACCAGGGCGGCTCGTGGCCGGAATTCCTCGACGGCGGCCGCGACGCGATAGCCACCCTGTCGTGAGCGCCGCGCAGGAGGCAGCGCCCTTCGACGCGCTGCGCGGCCAGCTCCAGCAGGCCGCCGCCGAGTTCGCGGACGGGCCGGACGCCCTGGAGGGCATCCTGCTCGGCATCGTCGACGACGTCGGCCGCGCGGTGCGCGAGCCGCTGGAGATCTTCCCGGTGTGCCACCACTCGCCCGCCTCCGCGGTCGCCATGGCCCGCAGGCTGCGCGAGAAGCAGCCCAAGGTGGTCTATCTGGAGCTGTGCGAGGACATGGCGCCGCTGCTCACCGAGCTGCGCAACTGCCGCCTGCCGGTGGCGGTGCAGGCCTTCGCCAGCGAGGTCGACGGCTTCCCCGCCGAGTGGGCGCCGCTGTCGGTCGTCGCCCCGATCACCGAGGCGTCCGCCGAGTACCAGGCGATCGCGTACGCGCTGGACACCCCCGGCGTGGAGCTGGTGCTCGTCGACCGGTCGTGCGACCACGTCTTCCAGTGGCAGCCGGACGGCCCGCGCCCCGCCGCCGGGCCCGCCGGCGACCCGGACGCGCCCGCCCCCGAGGAGGAGGCGGCGCTGCACGGGGACGCCGTCGGTGTCGAGGTCGGCGACCTGCGGCCGCGCTTCGCCGAACTGGAGGAGCACCTGCTGCACCACGGGCGGGTACGGCACTGGTCGGAGTGGTGGCACCAGTACGTCGAGGTGCCGCTCGGCGACAGCGACCACGACACGTACCGCCAGGTGATGCTGCTCATCGGCAGCCTCTTCCGGCGCCTCGCACCCGGCGACCCGGGCCGTGTGCGGGTGGACGAGGACCGTGAGCGGTACATGTGGACGCGGATGCGTGAGCACCTGGCGGCCACCGGCACCGACCCCGCCGACTGCCTCTACGTCTGCGGCGCCTTCCACGCCGCCAGCCGCGTCCCGGAGTTCGGTGTGCACGGCAGCGACACCTTCGAGATCACCCCGCCCAGCGCGAGCACCTGGCAGTACGGCCTGATCCCGTCCAGCCACGCGGCGATCGAGGCGCAGTTCGGGCTGGCCGGCGGTTCGGTGTCGATCGCCGCGACGCAGTGGGCGAAGAACGTCAAGCGCAGCCGGGTGCGGCCCTTTCGGCTCGCCGGACAGACCGGCGGCAGCAAGGCTGCGAAGTCCGTGAAGTCCGTGAAGTCCGCGAAGTCCGCAGGGCCCGCCAAGTCCGTCGTCCCCGTGCCCGATCCGGCGGCGGCCGACCGGCTCAGCGGCTTCCTGCGGCGCCCGCCGGTCCTCGACGGGCTGGACGAGGAGGAGCTGCTCGGCTGGAGCGTCGATGTCGTCCGCGCCGCCCGCCGCAACGGCTACCTCGCCTCCACCGCCGACGCCATCGCGGTCTTCGAGACCTCGATCCTGCTGGCCGGGATGCGCGACCGGGCCAGGCCGACGCCGTACGACTTCCAGGACGCGGCCGTCACCTGCATCGAGAAGGACTCCGTTCCCGGCCGCCGGGACGTGCGCCGGATCGTCGAGATCATGATGGGCGGCGACCGGATCGGCCAGGTCGGCTACGACGCCCTGCCGCCGCTCGCCCGCGACGTCCACGACCGGCTCGCCCCGCTCGGCCTGAAGCTCCAGCAGCGCGGCGTGCAGCGCGCGCTGCTGGACATGGCGTCGAAGCCGGAGCTCAAGGCCTGCTCCGACGTGCTGTGGATGCTGCGCCACCTGATGCCGCCCGGCACCGCCCGCCCCATCATGGGCGAGCGGCGGCTCGGCGAGCAGCCCATCCAGGAGTCCTGGGACCTCGCCCTCGGCACCCACCAGCGGGCCCTGATCGAGCTGGGCTACGAGGGCGTGAGCATTGAACAGGTGCTGGAGCAGCGGCTGCGGCGCGAGGCCTACGGGCCGCAGGCGACCACCGCCCGCGTGCTCCAGGCCGTCGAGGACGCCACGCTCCACCTGCGCGGCCGCCGCCTCGCCGACGAACTGGGCAACCGCGCCCTGGAGGTGCTGGCCACCGAGCGCACCGTGGACGGCGCGCCCGAGGTGCTGCGCCGGGTCCGCCGGCTGCTCGCGTACTACCGCACCAGCGAGCCGACGCTGCCCGGCTGGATCGAGTCCTTCGTCAAGACCGGCTACGCGCACTACTGCACGCTGCTGCCGACCGCGTTCACCGACGAGGACGCGACCGTGCGGCAGGTCGCCGCGACGCTCGGCTTCCTGTTCGGCATGGAGGGCCTGGCGCTGTCGCTCGGCTGCGACCGCACCCAACTGGAGCTGGCCGTCGCGCAGTCCCACCCGGAGGAGCCGGCCAGGGTCGCGCTGCTGTGGGCGGCGCAGCTCCACCTCGGGCGGCTGACCCGGGCCGAGCTGCGCGCCCGCTGCTCCGGGCTGCTGGGCAACCCGCTGGTGGTGCCCGCCTACCCGCGCTACCTGAGCGGTTTCCTGCACGCGCTGGAGCCCGTTCCACAGCTCGCGGACTTCGTGGTGGAGCTGGTGTCGGACGCCTTCGCGGTGCTGCCCGACCCGGTGCTGCTGCCGTGGCTGCCGACGCTGATCGGCACGCTGCGCTCCGGTGGCGCGGAACTGGCCCCGCTGCTGATCCGGGAGGCCGGGCGGATCTTCCCCGGCAGGCTCGCGGCCCTCGACGCATGGGTGCCGCCGTGGCTGGCGGAGCCCGCCCCCGCGCTCCTGCCCGCGGGCGCGCCCGGCGCCGCGCTGCTCGCCGCCCATCCGGCGGCGTGCGACGCGCTCGCGCAGCTGCTGGGCTGCGAGGACGGCTGGGCGGCGGCCGGTCCCGGCGCGGGCGGCGCGGTCCTCGTCGCCCGCCACCCGGCGACGGCCGAGGCGCTCGCCGGGCTCCTCGGGGTCTGAGCCGCCGGGAACGGGTCCGGGCCGTCCCGCCGCGGGGGTGTCCGGGCCCGTTCCCGTCACACCGGACCGGCGCCGAAATCCGGGAGAGCGCTCCCCGAGCGGCGGCGCCGCAGCCGCGATCTGGCACTATGTGCCATGTCGTAGCGATTCCCTGGGGCGCCGTGCAGTCCGGACGCGCCCCCGGTCCCGCCGGGCGGGTCCCGCGGTGGGACCGGCAAGGCGCGCGGATGGCCGGGACCGACAGCTTGAGGGGGAGCCCGGTGACACGTGAGGTGGGCCGGACGACGCGGGACCTGCGGCGCATCAATCGCACATCGGTGCTGACCAGGCTCTATCTGCACGGCCCGGCCAGCCGCTTCGACCTGATGAAGGCCACCGGGCTCAGCTCCGCCACGGTCAGCAACGTCGTGACCGACCTGGTCGCCGACGGCCTGGTCGCCGAGGCCGGGCTGCTGGACTCCGACGGCGGCCGGCCCCGTACGCTCCTCGAAGTCCGGCCCGGCTACGCGCAGGTCGTCGGCGTCGACATCGGCGAGACGCACGTCCAGGTCGGGCTGTTCGACTGGACGCTGGACACCGTCGCCACCGCCACCTACCCGATGGACGAGGGCCGCCCCGACCCGGGCGTGCTCGCCGAGCTGGTGCGGGCCGGCGTCGAGGAGGTCACCGCGAAGGCGGGCGCCGACCCCGCGACACTGCTCGGCGTCGGTGTCGGGGTGCCGGGCGCGGTGCTGCCGGACGGCCTGGTGCACGCGCCGACCCTCGGCTGGTCCGACGTGCCCTTCGGCGCGCTGCTGCGCCCGCACGTCGCCGCCCCGCTGCACGTCGACAACTGCGCGCGCACGCTGGGCCAGGCCGAGATGTGGCGCGGTGCGGGCCGGGGGGCGCAGCGGGCCATCGTCGGCCTGCTCGCGGTGGGCGTCGGCGCCGCGGTCGCCACCGGCTCGCCCGGCGGGGTGACCAGCACCACCAGCGAGTGGGGCCACACCGTCGTCGAGTCCGGCGGCGCGCCCTGCCGGTGCGGATCGCGCGGCTGCCTGGAGGCGTACGTCGGCGCGGACGCGATCCTGGAGCGCTACGGGCGGCTCGCGGGCCTCCCGGAGCCGTCCGCCGCCCGCCCCGGAACCGGCGGCGGCGCGGACACCGAGGCGCGGCTCGCCGCCCTGGTCGCCGACGCGGCCCGGCCGGGCCCCGCGGCCGACACCCTGCGCGGCACCGCCGAATACCTCGGCATCGGCGTCGCCAACCTCGTCAACCTGCTCGGCCCCGACCGGGTCATCCTCTCCGGCTGGGTCAGCGCGGCCATGGGCCCCGCGGTGCTGCCCGCGGTACGCGACGCGATGCGCCGCCACACCCTGGACTACCTCGCCGGGCGCACGGTGCTGGAGCTCGGTCGGCTCGGCCCGGAGCAGGTCGCGCTGGGGGCCGCGACCCTGCCGGTGCACGAACTCCTCACCGCCGGCGGGCGCTGACCCGTGACGGGCCCGGCCCGGCCGGTCAACCCTGCCATGTCGCAGGACTTCTGACGTCTCGTCACCCGGGCTGAAGGGCTCCCGGGGCGTGCCGCTCGCGCCCGTTCACGCGCACCGGGCGGCAACATCGCGGAAATTTCTGTGTCACGACCGTTGACCCCCCATTCGCTTCTACTTAGTTTAAGTCGCAGAAAAAGCGGGCGGACGATGCTCCGCCACCCTCCCCGTACGCACCCTGGAGCCCGTATGCCCTCCCAACCCGGCGACGGCCGGCTGTACATCGACGGCGCCTTCGTGCCCGCCGCCTCCGGAGCGACCGCGGTCGTCGAGGAGAAGGCCACCGGCCGCCCCCTCGGCAGCTACGCCCGCGGCGGCGCCGCCGACATCGACCGCGCGGTGGCCGCCGCGCGGGCCGCGCAGCCCGGCTGGGCCGCGCTGTCCGCACCGGACCGGGCGGCGTACCTGCGCGCCATGTGCGGCTACCTGGAGGCGCACTTCGCCGACCTGGTCGAACTCAGCATGCGCGAGACCGGCGGGGTGCGGGCCAAGGCCGAGGACGAGGTCGGCACGAGCATCAAGCAGCTCACGCTGTCCGCGGTCCAGGCGAGCGAGAACGCCGGCGACATCCTGCCGCCGTACAAGGCGGGCAAGCTGTCGCTGTCGCGCGCGGTGCCGCTGGGCGTCCTCGGGCTCATCACACCGTGGAACTACCCGATGAACCTGGCGATGCGCGCCCTCGCCCCGGGCCTCGCCTTCGGCAACACCGTGGTGCTCAAGCCCGCCGAGCTGACCCCGGTGATCGGCGGCCAGGTGCTCGCCGCCGCCGCCGACCACGCGGGGCTGCCGCCCGGCGTCCTCAACGTCGTCACCGGCGACGGCCCGGACGCCGGCTGGCCGCTGGCCCGCCACCAGGGCCTGGACATGCTGGACTTCACCGGCTCGCGCGAGGTCGGCCTGGCGATCGAGCGCGCCGCCGCGGGCGAGCTGCGCGACATCCGGCTCGAACTCGGCGGCAGCAACGCCTTCGTGGTCCTCGACGACGCCGACATCGACCTCGCGGCGGGCTGCGCCATGATCGCCTCGCTGGAGTTCCAGGGCCAGACGTGTATCAGCGCCAGCCGCCACATCGTGCTGCGCGAGGTCGCCGACGCCTATCTCGACGCGCTGACCCGGCGGGCCGCCGCCCTCACCGTCGGGGACCCGTTCACCCCCGGCACCGCGCTCGGCCCGCTCATCAGCGAGGCGCAGCGCGACCGGGTGCACCGCGGCATCGTCGAACCGACGCTCGCGGCGGGCGCCCGGCTGCTGACCGGCGGCACGTACGACGGGCTGTTCTACCGGCCCACCGTGCTCGCCGACGTCACCGCGGACATGCCCGCCTTCCGCGAGGAGATCTTCGGCCCGGTCATCCCGGTGACCGTCGTCGACAGCGAGGCGGAGGCGGTGGCCCTCACCAACGGCCTGCCCATGCTGATGAACTCGGTCTTCACCCGCGACCTGGTACGCGGCCTGTCCGTCGCGGAGCAGCTGCACGCCGGAGAGGTGCACGTCAACGACGCGCACGCCCGGCACGGCGCGGACAACCAGATGCCCGGCTTCACCCGGCGCCAGTGGATCGGCCTCCAGCGCACCCCACTGACCCTTCCCGACTGGGCCGCCGCGCCCGCCACCACAGAGAGCTGAGGACACCCCATGAGCGTGACACCGAGAAGACGGCGCGCGGGCGCGAGCGCCGCCGCGGCCCTCGCGGCCGGGCTGCTGCTGGCCACGGCCGCGTGCGGGGGCGGCGGCTCCGGCGACAAGGCGGACGGCAAGCCCGGGGGGACGGACGGCGGCAAGGGCAAGGTCACTCTGACCTTCTGGGACTGGGACCCCAACATCGACAAGGTCGTGGCGAAGTGGAACACCACCCACCCCGACATCCAGGTCAAGCTCTCCAACCCGGCGGGCGGTGACCAGCTCGTGGCGAAGATGATCACCGCCCACGAGGCGAAGAACGGCCCCGACATCGCCAAGGTCGAATACCAGTCGCTGCCCGCGCTGGTGTCCAAGGGCGTGGTCGCCGACATCACCGACTACACCAAGGACACCGTCACCAAGTTCGACGACGCGACGCTGCGGAGCACCGTCTTCCAGGGCAAGGTCTACGGCGTCCCGCAGGACGTCGCCCCGCTCATGCTCTTCTACCGCACCGACCTCTTCCAGAAGTACGGCCTGAGCGTCCCGAAGACCTGGGCGGACTTCGCGACGACGGCCAAGGCGCTGCGCGCGAAGGACCCGAAGGCGTACCTCACCAACTTCGACGCCGCGGACCCGGGCTGGTTCACCGGGCTCGCCCAGCAGGCCGGCGCGCAGTGGTGGTCGGCGAGCGGCGACACCTGGAAGGTGAACATCAACGACGCGCCCACCAAGAAGGTTGCCGGCTACTGGCAGCAGCTCGTCGGCGACGGCAGCGTCGCCAAGAACCCCTCGTTCTCCCCGCAGTGGAACAAGCAGATGAACGACGGCACGCTGCTCACCTGGATCTCCGGCGCCTGGGCCCCCGCCCAGCTCGGCGGTATCGCCCCCGCGACCAAGGGCAAGTGGGCCGTGGCCCAGCTGCCCGCCTGGACCGCGGGCGACCCGGCCACCGGCATCTGGGGCGGCTCGGCGACCACCGTCACCGCCGACTCCAAGCACCCGAAGGAGGCCGCCGCCTTCGCGTCCTGGCTCAACACCGACGACGCGGCCGTGACCGAGCAGGTCAAGCAGATCAACGTCTACCCCGCCGCGACCGCGGGCCGCTCCCTGCCGGTGCTCCAGGCCGCGCCCGCGTTCTTCCCCAACCAGCCCGACTTCTACGCCGAGGTGAAGAAGGTCGCCCCCGCCGCCCGCAGCTTCCCGATGTGGGGCCCGGACGTCACCGTCACCTTCACCGGCTACACCGACGGCTTCGGCAAGGCCCTGCAGTCCGGCGGCGACTTCGGCGCCGCGCTCGACGGCATGCAGAGCGCGACCCTGGCGGACATGAAGAAGCTCGGATTCACGGTCGGCTGATGGCACGCCACGTTCCTCCCGCGCGCCGGACCAGCGGGTTTCCCTACCTGCTGGTCCTGCCCGCCGTGCTGCTCTTCGCCGGTTTCGTCGTGGCCCCCGGCGGCTACGCGCTGCTGCTCAGCTTCCAGCGCCGCAAGGTCAACGGCGGCCTGCTGGGCGGCGGAACGCACACCGTCTGGGCCGGGCTCGCCAACTACCGCGACGTCCTGGGCGACTCCGAGCTGTGGTCCGGCGTGGTGCGGATGCTCGCGCTCGGCGCGATCACCGTGCCCGCGACCGTCGGCCTGGCGCTGCTCTTCGCGGTGCTGCTCGACCTGGAGGGCACCCGGCTGCGCCGCGCCACCCGGCTGACGATCTTCCTGCCGTACGCGGTGCCCGGCGTCATCGCCTCGCTCATGTGGGGCTTCCTCTACCTGCCCGCCACCAGCCCGATCGGCGGCGACCGCGCCGACTTCTTCGGCCAGGTCGCGGTCTACTTCTCGGTCGCCAACGTCTCGGTGTGGGGCGCGGTCGGCTTCAACATGATCGTCATCTACACCGCGCTGCGCGCCCTGCCCGCCGAACTGTACGAGTCCGCGCGCCTCGACGGCGCCTCGGAGTGGCAGATCGTACGGCGCATCAAGGTGCCGATGGTGATGCCCGCCGTCGTGATGTGCGCGCTGTTCACCGTCCTCGCCGCGCTCCAGGTCTTCAACGAGCCCAACACCCTCAAGCCGCTGTCCAACGCGGTGTCGTCCACCTGGGTGCCGCTCATGAAGATCTACGACGACGCGTTCGGCAACTCCGACATCTACTCGGCCGCCGCCACCTCCGTCGTCCTGACCGCCGCCGCCCTCGCGGTGTCCTTCGTCACCGCCCGCCTCATCCACACCCGGGTCCAGCAGGAGTCCGCATGACCGCCCCCTCCCTGGCCCCCGCCGCCCGCGGCCGTACCGCCGCCGCCCCGGGCGCGGCCCGGCGCCCGCGGCGGATCGCGGTGCTGCCGACCGCCGGGCTCGTGCTCGGCGCGCTCTACTGCGTCGTGCCGACGCTGTGGATCCTGGTCGCGGCCACCAAGTCGAGCACCAAGCTGTTCTCGACCGACACCTACACCCCCTCGCTCGACCTCGGCCTGGTGCACAACATCCGCGACCTGTCGGACTACCAGGGCGGCATCTTCTGGCACTGGATGTTCAACAGCTTCCTCTACGCCACCGTCGGCGGGGTGCTGGCGTCGCTGGTGTCGGCCGCGACCGGCTACGCACTGGCCAAGTACGCCTTCCGCGGGCGGACCGCGCTGTTCAACACCATCCTCGCCGGGGTGCTGCTCCCGCAGATCGTGCTCGCGGTGCCGCAGTACCTGCTGCTGTCCAAGGTGGGGATGACCGACAGCCTGGTCGGGGTGCTGCTGCCGCAGTTGTTCAACCCGTACGGCATCTACCTGTGCAAGATCTACGCGGAGTCCGCCGTGCCGGACTCGCTGCTGGAGGCCGGGCGGATCGACGGGGCGGGGGAGGGGCGGCTGTTCGTCTCGGTCGGCCTGCGGCTCATGGGACCGGGACTGGTGACGGTCTTCCTGCTCCAGTTCATCGCGATCTGGAACAACTTCCTGCTGCCGTTCGTGATGCTCACCTCCGACGACAAGTTCCCGCTCACCGTCGGGCTCTACAGTCTGCTGCGGCACGGCGCGGCGGAGGCGTCGCTCTACTCACTGGTGATCACCGGGACCCTGCTGTCCGTGCTGCCGGTGATCGCCCTGTTCCTGTCCCTCCAGCGCTTCTGGCGGATCGACCTGGTGACGGGGGCCCTCAAGTAGGGGACCGCGGCTCGCGCCTGTGCCCGGCCCCGACCCTGTGCGGGCTTCGAGGTCTTCACTTCTTGAAGCCCGCACAGGGGATTGACGCCGGTAGTGCTGCGAGGAGTTAATTCCTTCAACCGCCGGTGGGAGCGCTCCCATCCCATGCCGGGCAGCGCTCCCCGGCGGTCACCGTGTCCTGTGCCCGAGGAGTACCGAGGAGCCCGTCCGCATGACCGCACGCGCCCGCGCCCGTACCCGTACGCTCACCGTCGCCGCCGCGACCGCCGCACTCGCCGCCGTCACGGCCGCGGTGCCCGCGCACGCCACCGCGCCCGGCCACCCCGCAGCCGCCCCCACCACGCTGTTCACCCCGCCGGCCAACGCGGACGCGAACGCGCAGATCCTGGACCTCGCCAAGCACCTGAAGCTCAAGGACGCCGCCGGACTGCTGGCGATGACGCTCACCCCGCAGGCCGTGTGGTTCGACGGCGGCACCGATCCCGCCGCCACCCGCGCCGCCGTCGACAAGACCGTGAGCGCGGCCGCCCGCCGCCACCAGTTGCCCGTCCTCGCGCTGTACAACATCCCCGGCCGTGACTGCGCCCAGTACTCCGCGGGCGGCGCCGCGAACACCGCCGACTACCAGGCCTGGATCGACGCGGTGAAGGCCGGCATCGGCAACCGCCCCGCCGACGTGGTCCTGGAGCCCGACTCGCTCGCGCTCGTCCCCTCCGACTGCGGGATGGACGACGCCCAGGGCACCAAGACCGCCGAGCGCTACGACCAGATCCACTACGCCGTGGACGCCCTCGAACCGCTGGCCGGCACCAAGGTCTACCTCGACGCCGGGCACAGCGGCTGGCACAGCATCAACGACATCGTCCCGCGGCTCGTCGCGGGCGGCGTGGACGACGCCACCGGCTTCTACCTCAACATCTCCAACTACCGCTCCGACAGCGAGATCGCCTGGTACGGCAAGCTCGTCTCGTCCTGCCTCGCCTATGTCTCCGGCGGCGGCGACGCGGCGGCCTGCCCCAACCAGTGGTGGCCCGTCAACGACGCCCAGACCTGGCTCGACGCCAACGTCCACACCGCGCCCGCCGCCATGAAGCACTACGTCGCAGACACCAGCCGCAACGGCCAGGGCCCGTGGACACCCCCGTCCGGCGTCTACTCCGACGCCCAGGACTGGTGCAACCCGCCCGGCCGCGGCCTCGGCGCCCGCCCGACCCTCAAGACCGGCGACCCGCTCCAGGACGCCAAGCTCTGGGTCAAGATCCCGGGTGAGTCCGACGGCCAGTGCACCCGCGGCACGGCCGGCCCGAACGACCCCGAGCGCGGCTACCAGGACCCGGCGGCCGGCAAGTGGTTCCCGCAGCAGGCGCTGGAACTGCTGCACAACGCGAACCCCGCGGTGCTGCCGCACTGAACCGGGACGGGGGCCGGGTCCGTGGCGGGCCCGGCCCCCGCTGCGGCTCCGCGCCGCACCTCTGGCGGACCCGCGCCGGCCCCGGACCGCCCCCGGGCCGCGCGCCGCGGCTCCTCCGCCCTCAGCCTCGGGCGAGGACCGCGCAACGAGCCCGCCCGCCGGCACCGCGCCGGCGGGCGGGCTCTCCGCCCTCCCGGCGTGGGGCCGCCGGTGCGGTGGTGGGCGATGGGGCAGAGTGGCCGCATGCTGCCCGAGGTGCCCTCGCCGGACGACCCGCACGTGCGCCACATGCGCCGCGTGCTGCTGGCCGTCATCACCGGAAGCTTTCTCTTCCTCATCCCCTGGATCGGCTATCTCTACGTGAGCCTGCCCACTCACCGGACGGTGAGCAACTGGCGCTACGCCTGGGTGGGTTTCGACGGCGCGCTCATCGTGCTGCTCGGCATCACCGCGGTGTGCGCGTGGCGCCGGCTGCAGATCTTCATCCCCTGGGCCGTCGCCACGGCGACGCTGCTGTGCTGCGACGCGTGGTTCGACATCGTGCTGGACTGGAACAGCGGCGATCTGGCGGTCTCGATCATCACCGCCGCCGTGGCCGAACTCCCGCTCGCCGCCCTGCTGCTGCACGCCGCCCGGCGGATGATCCGGCTGACCCTGACCGTCGCCTGGGTCCGGGCCGGGCGCGAGGGTCCGGTGCCGCCGCTGTCCCGGATGTCGGTGCTGGTGCTGACGGAGGACGCGGAGCCGGAGCGCCGGTCCGAGCACCGGTCGTAGCCCGGGGGCCTGGCTCCGGCGGGACCGGGGGAGTTGTCCACAGGGCGGGGCGCGGGCCTGGCCGGGGCATGGGCGGCTCGGTAAGATCTTTCTGTAAGTTTCAGCACGGCCGGTCAGGTTGAGGCCGGCCGGGAAGCGGGGGGAGCACAGCCATGGCGGTCGCAGCGGAGGGCGCGGCGTACGACGTACTGGTCGTCGGCGGTACGGGCGTCGACACGATCGTGCTGGTGGACGAACTGGCGGTGCCGGAGGGCGACTCGCGCTCCGTCCCGCCGATCAGGGACTACGTGGCGCACTCGGGCAACGGGGTGGCGCTCGGCTTCCACGCTCTGGGCCTGGCCACGGCTTTCATCGACTTCCTCGGCGAGGACGTGCAGGGCCGGATGATCCTGGAGCGGTACGCCGCGGCCGGGCTCGACTTCCACCACCTGCCCGCTCCGGCCGGCACCCCGCGCAGTGTCAACCTGGTCGACCGCGAGGGCCGCCGCTTCTCCTTCTACGACGGCCGCCATCCGCTCGACCTGCGGCTGCCGCGGGAGTTCTACCTGCCCCACGTCGAGCGGGCGCGGCACGTGCACATATCCCGCTCCGCGCACGCCGAGCCGGTCTTCGCCGATGCGGTACGCCTGGGCCGCACCGTCTCCACCGACCTGCACGCCTGGGACGGCCAGGACGCCTCCGCGCTGCCCTGGGCCCTGGGAGCCGATCTGGTCTTCCTCAGCGCCGCGGCCGTGGGGGAGCGGATACCCGAGGTCATGCAGCGGATCCTCGCCGAGGGCCGTGCCTCCCTCGTGGTGGCGACCGACGGCGCCGCGGGCTGTCACGTCCTGGAACGGGGCGAGCCGGTCCCGCGACGCTTCCCCGCCGTGGCACCGGAGCGGCCCGTCGTGGACAGCAACGGGGCGGGCGACGCCTTCCTGACGGCCTTTCTGCACCGCCGTTTCTCCGGCGCGCCCCTGGAGGAGTGCGTACTCGCGGGCGCGGTCTCCGGAGCCTTCGCGTGCGGCAGTCCGGGCACGCACGAGGAGCTGATCGGCGCCCCGCAGCTGGCCGCGGCCGTCGAGCGGGCCGCGCGGGCCCGCACAGCGGTGGGCTGACCGGCTCCGCACGGGCGGCGGACCGGCGGACCGGCGGTCCCGCCGGGTGGGCGGCGCGGGATCCGGGACGCCGGTACGGCGGCGGGAGTCCGCCGGGAGGTCCTTTCGGGAAGGCGGTCAGCCCGCCTCGATACGGCGGACGGCGGTGTCGAGGGCCGCGTCCTGCGAGGTGTAGACCTCGCACACCGGGTTGCCGGTCGGCGTCCTGGTGTGGTCGATCTCCCACAGGCTCAGCTCGGTGCCGTCCAGCAGCAGGAAGGCGTGCTCGTAGAGCGACCAGGACACCTGCCGGCCGGCCACCAGGGTGCTCCGGCGGGTGACGATGCTGATGTCGTGCGCGATGGCCGCGCGCAGCCGGGCCCGCAGTTCGTCGCCGGGCGCGCTCGGGTTCGCGGCGCGGCGCAGCAGCCGCCGGGCGTGCTCCGCCGAGTCGCCCTCGGTGTACGTGCGCCGCAGCGTCTGCTCCGGTCCCGTGGCGGCGAGCAGGGCGTCCACGTCGTCGGCGTCGCCCGTGGCCGGAACACCGGTGCGGGGGCCGTCCGCCGGGCCGGTGTCCCGCGGTGCTCCGCCGAGAGCGGCGTAGGGCACCTCGGGCGGGCCGCTCGGACCGCCGAAGGCCAGGTCGACCTCCCACTCGGCGAGAGCCAGGTCCTCGGGCTGTGTGAAGAGGGTGCGGTGCGGCAGCCTGTCGGGCCGGGTGTCGTGCTCCAGCTCCCACACCAGCCGCACGTCGCCGTCCGGCATGAGGAAGCTGTGCCGGAAGGTCCGGCGGTTCATCCGGCGCGGCGGGCCCTTGGCGTGGCGGCAGGACTGCAGGCCGCAGTGGTGCATCAACGCGGTCCGTAACGCGTCCAGTTCGTGCGCCGCCTCGATTCCGCCGACCGCTCGGGCGAGCAGTCCTGCGAGCTGGTCCGCGGGTGTGCCGCCCGCGCGCTCGGGTTCCGCCGTGTCCGCGACCTCGCCGTCCATACGGTCCTCCCGGCCTCCGCCGTACCGCAACCCCGGCGACTCAGGGTAGTAGGACCGTTGCCGATTGCGCCCGCGAACGCCGACATTTCCGGGCGTGCGGCCGATTTTCGCGCCTCTCGCGATACGTTCCGGCCCCGCGCGCCCCGTACGCAACCCGCCGCGCTCCTGCCGCAACGGCCCCACGCGTCAGAGGTGTCAGGGCGCACGGCCGCGGCGGTCTGCGGCGGTCAGTCCGCCGGGTGGGGGGCGCCGTCCGGCTCCGGTCCGGGGAAGGCAGTGCCGCAGCGGGCGCAGCGGGGGGCCTTCATGTCCTCGCGCAGCGCGCCGCATTCGTCGCAGACCCGCTCCAGCCAGCACACCGGGTCACCGCCCTCGGTGCGCTCGTGCTGTCCGTGCTCGCCGTCCGCCGTCATGGCCGCTGCGTCCCTTCCTCCGTCGCCGGTCCGCCGGTGCCTTCCGCGGCCCTGGGGCCGTCGCCGCCCGCCGGGTGCCCGTCCTCGCGGGCGCCCCAGCGGCTCCGCGCCCGCCGCAGCGAGCGGGCCTCGGCGTAGCCGAGCCGGGCCGCGGCCTGCTGCGCCGACCAGTTTCCGGTACGCCGCAGGCCCAGGGAGAACTCCTGGCGCACGGCGTCCAGTTCCGCCCGCCAGGTGGTGCCGGACTCGGCCAGCCGGCGTTGCAGGGTGCGCGGGCTGACCGCGAGCTGCCGGGCGGCGGTGGCCAGCGACGGGCGGCCGTCGGCGAACTGCGTGAGGATCGCCCGCCGCAGGTCGGGCAGCGGCCCCGTGGGCCGGGGCGGCGGGACGGCCGCCGCGGTGCGCCGGATGATGGCCGCGAGCGCCGGGTCCGCGCCGGGCAGCGGGGTGTCCAGGGCCCGGCGGGTCAGGGTGATGCTGTCGGCGCCGGTGCCGAAGTCGAGGCGCCCGCCGCCGAACAGCTCCGTGTGGCCGCCGGTCCTGCGCGGGGCCCGGTGGGCGAAGGAGACACGCGCGGGGGTGACCGCGCCGCCGGTGCTGTGCCAGATCACCTGGGCGAAGGCCCCGAGGACGAACTCCGCCACCGGGCCGCGCAGTTCGCTGTCCGGCAGCAGCGCGCCGTAGGTGATGGTCACCTCCTCGTCCGACTCCTCGGTGGCCAGCGCGGAGCCGTCGCTCAGCAGGTGCAGGTAGGTGCCGGTGACCGCCAGCCCCTCGCCCAGCGTGGGCGCGGTGCTGAACAGGTAGTCGAAGAGGTCGAACTGGCCGTGCCGGTAGGCCGCGGCGGTCAGCAGTCCCGCGTCCTGCCGTCCGGTGCGGCCGAGCACCTCGGTCCACAGCCGGTACAGGTGCATCGACGGCACGCGCGCGGTCACCGGGCCGTCGAGCACGCCGGGCGGCAGCCCCGCCGCGCGCAGCAGTGAACGGGCCTGCGTGTCACCGGTCGCGGCGGCGCGGGCTATCAGCCGGGGAAGGGCGACGCTCTCGGTCGGCCCGGCGTTCTGCGCGGCCACGGCGGGCGGCGGGGACGTCAGGGTCGGCGGCATGCCGGGCACCTCGCGAGTCTGCGGCGTGGGGGGTGTGCGGACGTCGGGCGGGCCGGAGGGGAGCGGTCGCGCGGCGCCGCCGGACTTTCCGGAAGCCTAGCCTCCTGCTGGCGCGTCGCGTCCGCCTCCTGGCGCGTTCTGTCCTCCCCGGCCGCGGGAGCCGTGACGATGATCAGACGAACTGGTGTCTCCGGGCACCGGGTACGCCCGCGCCAGGGAGGGGGCGGGCGTGCCGGGGGGAGGGGCGCCGGCGCGGATGGGCCACCGTCCGCGCCGGTGAACCGTACCGCTGGTCTCAGCCGACGCCGTCGCCGCCCGCGTGTTCGCGCGGCCAGTGGCGGCGGCCGAGGCTGACGATCCGCATCCGCAGGGCGGCCGTCTCGGCGATCGAGGCCCGGACCGCCGTGTCGTCGGGCGGCGCCTCCATGACGGCCGCCGCGGTCAGCACCATGTGGTCCACGTACAGCCCGGCCAGCACCCGCAGTTCGGCGGGCCGCCAGCCCGCGGAGTCCGGCTGGGCGGCGAGCCCGTCGGCCACCTCGCCGGTGAAGCGCTCCAGTTCGGCGGCGATGGCCTCGCGCACCGGGCGCACCCCGCCGTAGCGCTCGCGCGCGATGAAGCGGACGTGCGCGCGGTGCTCGTCGGCGTACGCGACGGTGAGCGCCACCGCGCGGTCGATGAGGTCCGCCGGGTCGCCGGGGTCCGTCCCGTCCCCGGTCGCCGCGTGGTCCGTACCGTCCGCCATGACCTCCCGGACGACCGCGTGCAGGCTGCCCAGCGCCTCGCCGACCAGCGCCACGCCCAGCGCGGCCATGTCCGGGAAGTGCCGGTAGAAGGCGGCGGGCGCGACGCCGACCTCCCGGGTGACCTCGCGCAGGCCGAGGCTGCTGAGGCTCTGCCGGTCCAGCAGCCGCAGCCCCGCGTCCAGCAGCGCCCGCCGGGTCTGCTCCTTCTGGGCCTGCCGGACCCCTGGCGTGTGACTCATGTCATTCAGTAAACAACCGTTCTCCGACTCCCGCTACTACTAGACTCATCAGTCAGTGAACAACTGTTTTCCGAATCTCCGACCGACTGGAGGTGCCGCCGGTATGGCCCTTGTCGTCTTCCTGCTCGGCATCGGCGTCATCATGGGCGCCGCCGCCCACATGCCGCTCACCGTCTTCGGCGTCGCGTCCGCGGCCGTCGCCGCGTGGCTGCTCGCCTTCGCCGTACGCGAGGCCGTCGCGCGCCGCCGCGGCTGACACCCGCCCCGGCGCCGTCCCCGCGCCGCCCGCCCCCACTCGACCACCGCCCACGGAAACGGAAGAGGACACCGTGAACTCCGCAGCCCATCCGGTCCCGGCCGGCGCCCCGGCCGCGACCACCCGTGACGCCGACGGCATGGCCGTCGCGTCCTTCCTGCTCGGCCTG
The DNA here is from genome assembly GCF_053604375.1 of Streptomyces sp. NPDC004031. Classification (NCBI taxonomy): domain Bacteria; kingdom Bacillati; phylum Actinomycetota; class Actinomycetes; order Kitasatosporales; family Streptomycetaceae; genus Streptomyces; species Streptomyces sp. NPDC004031. The sequence goes on from NZ_JBSGHL010000011.1 coordinate 108,743, forward strand.
CCCGGCCTGCTCGTGCTGAACCTCGTGCTCGGCCCCGCCGCGATCGTGCTGGCCCTCGTCGCGCTCCGCCGCGGCACCCGCCGCCGCGGCCGCGCCCTGCTCGGCCTCGCCCTCGGCGTGGCCGGCGTCGCCGTCCAGGTCGCGCTGACGATCGCCGGCCACGGGGTGCTCTGGTCGTTCGAGTGAGCCCCGCCCGCCGGGCGGTAAGAACAGGAAAAGGGTGAGGGCCCGGCCGGACGGCCGGGCCCTCACCCTTCCTCGCGGGGCGCGCACCGGCGCGCCCGTCACGTCAGCTCAGGTCGATGCCGGGGTAGAGCGGGAAGCCGGACAGCAGGTCCGCCGCGCGCTTGGCGACCTCGTCGGCGACCGCGGCGTCCAGCACGTGGTGCGCCTTCGACAGCCCGCCCTTGGGCGCGGCCGCGGCCGTCGTCCCGGACAGCACGGTGTGGATCAGCCCGGCGATCTCGTCCATCTCCGGCGCGCCGAGCCCGCGGGTGGTGAGCGCCGGGGTGCCGATGCGGATGCCGGAGGTGTACCAGGCGCCGTTCGGGTCCTGCGGGACGGAGTTGCGGTTGGTGACGATGCCCGCGTCCAGCAGCGCCGCCTCCGCCTGCCGGCCCGTCAGCCCGTAGCCCGACACGTCGATGAGCACCAGGTGGTTGTCGGTGCCGCCGGTCACGAGCTTCGCACCGCGGTTCAGCAGGCCCTCGGCGAGCGACCGCGCGTTGTCGACGATCCGGTGCGCGTAGGCCCCGAACTCGGGCCGGGAGGCCTCCGCGAGCGCCACCGCCTTCGCCGCCATGACGTGCGGCAGCGGCCCGCCCAGCACCATCGGGCAGCCCCGGTCGACGTGCTCGGCGAGCGAGTCGTCGCACAGCACCATGCCGCCGCGCGGGCCGCGCAGCGACTTGTGGGTCGTGGTGGTCACGATGTTCGCGTGCGGCACGGGGTCGAAGTCGCCGGTCAGCACCTTGCCCGCGACCAGGCCCGCGAAGTGCGCCATGTCGACCATGAGCGTCGCGCCGACCTCGTCGGCGATCTCGCGCATGATGCGGAAGTTGACCAGCCGCGGATAGGCGGAGTAGCCCGCGACGATGATGAGCGGGCGGAACTCGCGCGCGGTCTCGCGCAGCGCGTCGTAGTCCAGCAGGCCGGTCTGCGGGTCCGTGCCGTAGCTGCGCTGGTCGAACATCTTGCCGGAGATGTTCGGCCGGAAGCCGTGGGTGAGGTGTCCGCCGGCGTCCAGCGACATGCCGAGCATCCGCTGGTTGCCGAACTCGGCGCGCAGCTGCGCCCAGTCCTGCTCCGACAGGTCGTTGACCTGCCGCACCCCGGCCCTGGCCAGGCCCGGGGTCTCGACCTTCTGGGAGAGAACCGCCCAGAAGGCCACCAGGTTCGCGTCGATCCCGGAGTGCGGCTGCACATACGCGTGCGAGGCGCCGAAGACGTTGCGGGCGTGCTCGGCGGCGAGCGCCTCGACGGTGTCGACGTTGCGGCAGCCCGCGTAGAAACGGCGGCCGATGGTGCCCTCGGCGTACTTGTCGCTGAACCAGTTGCCCATCGTCAGCAGCACGGCGGGCGACGCGTAGTTCTCGCTGGCGATCAGCTTGAGCATCTCGCGCTGGTCGGTCAGCTCACCGGCGATGGCGTCCGCGACACGCGGCTCGACACCCCGGATCACGTCCAGGGCACTGCGGAAGGCGATCGACTCGGTGCTGTACGGCTGTTCGGGCGCGGCCACGGCGGTCCTCCGGTTGGTCAACGGGACGGCCCAGGCGCACGGCACTTCGATCTTCCGGATCTTTCCGGTCGAGCCGCTCCCCGATGGTTGACCCCATCCCAGCGCGCCAGTCACGGCTCCGCCCCGAGCCTACCAACCCCGCCCGGCGGGCACACCGGGGGAGCGCGCCGCCCGCGCCGTCCGGGGCGGGCGGCACCGCAGCTCAGGGCGGAGGGCGGGCGGTGTTTGATGGGGGCAGGCGACGGCGGAAGGAGCCGCATGGCAGGCAGCAACGGGCCCGCACCGGTGCAGACCCGGGTCGGGGCGGACGGCACGGCGGTGATCGAGCTGGACCGCCCGGCGGCCCTCAACGCGCTCGACCTCACGATGGTGCGGCTCATGACGGACGCGCTGGTGCGGTGGCGGGACGACCCGGCCGTCCGCTCCGTCCTGGTCGTCAGCACCTCGCCCAGGGCGTTCTGCGCGGGCGGCGACATCGTGGCGGTGCGGGCCGCGGGCGCGTCGGGCGACGAGGACGCCGTGCGGGGCTACTTCACCGCCGAGTACGGCCTCAACGCGCTGATCGCGCGCTACCCGAAGCCGTACACCGCGCTCATCGACGGCTACGCGATGGGCGGCGGGCTCGGCATCTCGGTGCACGGGTCCGCCCGGGTGGTCACCGAGCGCGCGTTGCTGGCGATGCCGGAGACGGCCATCGGCTTCTTCCCCGACATCGGCGCGAGCCACTTCCTGCCGCGGCTGCCGGGCGCCTACGGCTGGTACCTGGGCCTGACCGGCGCGCGGATCGGCGGGCCGGACGCGGTGGCCTGCGGGCTGGCGACGCACCATGTGCCCGCGGCCGAGCTGCCCGCCCTGCGGGCCGCGCTGACCGCGGACGGCACACCCCCGGACGCGGTCCTGCGCAGCTTCGCACGTCCCGTCCCGGAGCGCCCCGCGCACGCCGCCGCGGTGGCCCGCTGCTTCGCCGAGCCGGACCCGGCGCGGGTGCGGGCCCGGCTGGCGGCCGAGACCGAGGACGCGCGGTGGGCGGCGGACACGCTCGCGCTGCTCGACGCCGCCTCGCCCGCGAGCCTCGCGGCCACCGCTGGCCTGTTGCGGGCGGGTGCGGGATCGACGCTGGAGGAGTGCCTGGCCCGTGAGCTGGAGCTGGCGTGCCGTACGGCGGGCAGCGCGGACTTCCAGGAGGGGGTGCGCGCGGCCCTGGTGGACAAGGACCGGAAGCCGGTCTGGTCGACCCCCGTGCAGTCCACATTGTAAGATGGCGGTGTCACTATACGGACAACGCGCGTAGTGTCGCTGTCGAACCCGCCGCGCCGCGGCGGGACATGGCCATGGGAGGGCCGAGCATGCCTCGCGAATGGGACGCCAAGACCTACGACTCGCTGCCCCTGCCCCACCTGGGCTGGGGCCGCCGCACGCTGGGGCGGCTGGAGCTGCGCGGCGACGAGCGGGTGCTCGACGCGGGCTGCGGCACCGGCCGCGACACCGAGGGTCTGCTCGACCGGCTGCCGCAGGGGCAGGTGGTCGCCGTGGACGGATCCGTCCGCATGCTGGACCAGCTGCGCGAGCGGCTGTCCGGCAGGCTGGACCGCGTCGAGGTCGTGCACGCCGACCTGACGAAGCCGCTGCCCTTCGACGGCGAGGTGGACGCCGTCTTCAGCGTCGCCGCCTTCCACTGGATCGAGGACCACGCCGCCCTCTTCTCCTCGCTGGCCGGGCGGATGCGGCCGGGCGCCCGGCTGGTCACCGAGTGCGGCGGCCAGGGCAACATCGCGGCGGTCAACGCCGCGGTCGCCGAGGTGACCGGCGAGGCGCGCGACGCCTGGGAGTTCGCCGGCGTCGAGGACACCCGGCAGCGGCTGGCCGAAGCGGGCTTCACCGACGTCGAGGTGCAGCTGCGGCCCGACCCGGCCCGCTTCGAGCCGGGTGAGCAGCTGGAGGCCTTCCTCGCCACCGTCGTGCTGGGCGCCTATCTGGACGCGATGGCCGAGGACGACCGCGAGCCGTTCGTCAAGGCGGTGGCCGCGCGCCTGGCCGAGCCCGTCGTCGACTACGTGCGGCTGGAGATCGCCGCGACCCGCGGCTGACGCCGGGGCCACCGCGCGCTGCGGCCCGGCGTGCGGTGGGACGGGGGGTCCGGCGGCCGTGCCGGGCCGCCGTCCGCGTTGTTAAGGTATGGGCGCCGATCACCCGATCACCCGTCAGTCCGCCCGCAGGCCCGTCAGCCGGGACCGGCGCGCGGGCCCGCGGGCCGTCCGCCGTATCGAGGCCCCATGAGCCCCAAGAAGCGTCCCACCATCGCCGACATCGCCGAGGCCGCCGGTGTGTCCAAGGGCGCCGTGTCCTACGCGCTCAACGGCAAGGCGGGGGTTTCGGAGCAGACCAGGGCCAGGATCCTGGAGATCGCGGCGCGGATGGGCTGGCACCCCAGCAGCGCCGCCCGCGCGCTGTCCGACGGGCGCAGTGGCGCGGTCGGCCTGGTGGTTGACCGCCCGGCGTGGGTGCTGGGCATCGAGCCGTTCTTCATGCAGCTCATCTCCGGAGTCGAGGCGGGTCTCGCGGCCACCGGCACCGCGCTGCTGCTCCAGGTCACCGACGACGCCCGCGCCGAGGAGGCGGCCTACCGCCGCTGGTGGGGCGAGCGCCGGGTGGACGGGGTGCTGCTGGTCGATCTGCGCGAGCAGGACGCCCGGCTCGGCCTGGTCGCGGAGCTGGGCCTGCCCGCGGTGGTGATCGGGCACGCGGCGGAGTCCTCCGGGGTGCCGTCGGTGTGGATCAACGACGGCGCGGCCGTACGCGAGACCCTCGCGTACCTCGGGGCGCTGGGCCACCGCAGGATCGCCCGGGTCGCCGGTCCCGCCGACTTCGTGCACACCCGCGAGCGCAGCGAGGCCTTCGAGTCCGCCGCCGCGGAACTGGGCCTGGAGGGCGTGCCCTGCGTCTACACCGACTACTCCGGCGAGGCGGGCGCCCGTGCGACCCGGCGGCTGCTGTCGGGCTCGGCGCGCCCCACCGCGATCGTGTACGACAACGACGTCATGGCCGTCGCCGCGCTGAGCGTCACGCAGGAGATGGGCGTGCACGTCCCCGGCGAGCTCTCCCTCGTCGCATGGGACGACAGCGAGCTGTGCCGCCTGGTGCACCCGGCGCTGACCGCGGTCAGCCGGCGCGTGATGGAGTACGGCGAGCGGGCCGCCGCCGCGCTGCTCTCGCTCATCGACGGCGGCCCCGTCCCGGACATCCAGCTGCCCGCGCCCGCCCTCGTCCCGCGTGGCAGCACCGCGCCCCGGGGGGCGTGACCCCCGTCCCGCAGCACCGTCCGCGCCCGCACCCCACCGGTGCGGGCGCCTTCGCGTGCGCGGCCCGAGTCGCCTGCGTTACATGGTGTTTCATGGCGCCGACCCCGTCGCGATCCCTTGACGGGCGGGAGGCGCGCTAGTTAAATCACGTCGCGATATAAGGCGTGAAACAAGTGATGAAACAAGCGTGCGGACCCCCTCGCTGCACGCTTGACCCTGTCAGGCCCATGCCATCGTGCCGAGAAAGGCAACGACTCATGAGCGCAGCAACCCGGCCCCACACGGGCAGATCCACCGCATCCCGGCTGCGGCGCACCGCCGTCGGGATCCTCACCGCCGCCGCGGCGGCCGTCGTCCCGGTGCTCGCGGTCCCCACGTCCGCGCACGCCGCGGGCGAGAGCGTGCAGGTCTACCTCACCACCACCAACGACTCCGGCGGCCGCAACGTCGTCAAGGGTCTGGAGCAGCAGTCCGCGGTGTCCTTCGCCGCCGGCACCGGCGGCTCCGGGCAGAACGTCACGGTGGACGAGGGCACCACCTACCAGCAGTTCACCGGCGGCGGCGCGTCCTTCACCGACACCGCCGCATGGCTGATGAACAGCAGCGGGGCGCTGTCGTCGGCGACCCGCAACACGGTCATGCAGAAGCTCTTCGACCCGGTCAACGGCATCGGTCTGGGCTTCCTGCGCAACCCGATGGGCGCCTCCGACCTGGCCCGCAACAGCTACACCTACGACGACATGCCGGCCGGCCAGACCGACCCGACGCTCGCGCACTTCTCGATCGCCCACGACCTCGCGGACGTGGTCCCGCTCACCAAGCAGGCCCGCCAGCTCAACCCGAACGTCAAGGTCATGGGCACCCCCTGGACCCCGCCGCCGTGGATGAAGGACAACGGCGCCTACAGCCAGGGCTGGCTCCAGTCGCAGTACTACGCGGCCTACGCTCAGTACTTCGTCAAGTACCTCCAGGCCTACCAGGCGCAGGGCGTGCCGGTGGACTACGTCACCGTGCAGAACGAGCCCACCTGCTGCTCCGGCTACCCGTCGGCGCAGTGGAACGGCTCGGGCCTGGCGTACTTCACCAAGACGAACCTGCTGCCCGCGCTGCACGCGGCGGGCCTGCCCACCAAGGTCCTGGCGCTGGACTGGAACTGGGACACCTACGACAGCTACGCCGCGCCCACCGTCACCGACGCGTCGATCCGCAACGACCCCAACTTCGGCGGCATCGCGTGGCACGGCTACGGCGGCAACGTCTCCGAGCAGACCACGGTGCACAACCAGTACCCGAACCTGCCCGCGTTCGACACCGAGCACTCCGGGGGCACCTGGATCGGCAACCAGCAGAAGGAGGACATGGAGAACCTGATCGACTACACCCGCAACTGGGGCCAGAGCTGGGTCAAGTGGAGCCTCGCGGTCGATCAGAACATGGGCCCGCACAACGGCGGCTGCGGCACCTGCACCGGCCTGGTCACCGTGCACAACGGTGACAGCCGCAGCGGGCAGGTGGACTACACGATCGAGTACTACACGATGGGCCACCTCACGAAGTTCGTGAAGCCCGGCGCGACCCGTATCTCCTCCACCGACAACTCCACGATCCGCAACGTGGCCTGGCGCAACCCTGACGGCTCCAAGGCGCTCATCGCCTACAACGAGTCGTCCTCGGCGCAGACCCTGCGGGTCAACTGGGGCAACGAGAACTTCTCCTACTCGCTGCCCGGCGGCGCCTCCGCCACCTTCACCTGGGCGGGCACGCCCGGTACCGGCGGCGGCACCGGAACCGGCCACACCGGCACGATCACCGGCTACGGCGGCAAGTGCGTCGACGTGGCCGGTGCGAGCAGCGTCAACGGCGCGGCGGTCCAGCTCTACGACTGCAACGGCACCGGCGCGCAGCAGTGGACCGCCTCCGGCTCCACCCTCCAGGCGCTCGGCAAGTGCATGGACGTCAGCTCGGCCGGCACCGCCAACGGCACCCAGGTCCAGCTGTACGACTGCAACGGCACCGGTTCCCAGGTGTGGACCCGCGGGGCGAACAACTCGCTGGTCAACCCGCAGTCCGGCAGATGCCTGGACGCCACGGGACCGAGTTCCGCCAACGGCACCCGGCTGCAGATCTGGGACTGCACCGGCGCTGCCAACCAGCAGTGGAACGCGCCCGCCGCGTGATCCGCTGAACCCCTGAACGGCCGGCTGCGGACCTCTCACCGCGGCCGGCCGCGCTGAAGGAAGAGAGTCGGACCGCCGGGTCCGCGCGACACGCGCGGGCCCGGCGGTCCGGCGTGTGCGGGGCACGCCGGAATAGGAACGGGGTCCACCGGGCATTCCAGCCGTCAACAGGTGTTTGTCAGACGTTGACCCGGCCGGCCGCGTGGGGGTGGGGCACGGCCACCCGCGCCGCCTAGTCTGAAGGAGGGTCCGATCCGCTCCGGTTGTGCGCATCCGTACGGTCCTGCCCGCTTGCTCCGTCCGCTCTGCTCCGCCCAGCCCTCACGCCGCGCCCCACGCTGCCGTGTCCCCACGCGCCGAGGAGTCCACCGTGTCCATCGCCCGCAACGAGGGGGCCGTCCGGCAGCGCGTGTCGCTGCGGACGGCGGTGATGCTGCTGCCGGTGGTCGCGGTCGCGGCGCTGGTGAGCAGCAAATGGACGGTGATCGGCTCCAGCGCGGGCCGGCTGGGTGAGGCGGACGCCGGATGGCTGGCCGTGGCGTGCCTGGCGGCCTTCATGACGTGGGTGTGCTCGGCCACCGCGCAGCAGGGCGCGGTCGTCGAGACGCTACCGCCCGCGACGCTGCTGGCCACCCAATTCGCCGCGTCCGCCGCCAACCACGTGCTGCCCGCGGGAGTCGGCGGCAACGCCGTCAACCTGCGCTTCCTGATGCGCCGCGGGCTGACTCCGACCCGGGCGCTCGCCGCGCTCGCGGTACGCGCCTGCGCCGCGGTCGCCAGCCGGGTGACGCTGCTGCTCACGGTGCTGCTGCTGTTCCCCGACGCCCTCCAGTTGCACCGGGTCACCAGCGGCGGTCCGCGGATGCCCGACCACCCGCTGGTGCTGGGCTGCCTGGCGGTGGCGGTCCTGGGCGGCGGGGTGCTGCTGACCCGCTGCGTGGGGCGGCTGCGCGACCGGCTGCGCGAGGTGCTCGGCTCGGTGCTGCACGACGTGCGGGTGCTGCACGGCAACCGGGCCCGGGTGGCGGCGCTGTGGGGCGGTTCGCTGGCCTTCCCGGCGATGCACGCGGCGGTCGTGGTCGCGGTGGTGCGCGCGGTGCACGCGCCCGTCCCGGTGAGCGGGGCGGTGGTGGCCTACCTGTTCGCGAGCACCGCGGCGGGCTGGCTGCCGACCCCGGCCGGGCTGGGCTCGCTGGACGCCGCGCTGGCCCTCGCGCTGGTCACCGCGGGCGCGTCGGGTGTGACGGCGACCTCCGCGGTGCTCGGCTACCGGCTGGTCACGACCTGGCTGCCGCTGGTCCCGGGCATGCTGGTGCTGGCGGTGCTGGTGCGCCGGGGAGAACTCTGAGCGGCACGGGCGAAGTTATTGGTACGGACCTTCGTCACAAGTATTGACGGGTACTTCGCCCCGCCAGTTAAATCACGTCCTGAACTAAGACGTGAGCGAAGCAATCCGGGGCGGCCGCCGCCGTCCCGTGGCCGCTCGGAGTCCGACAGTCCATCTGTCAGGGGCATGACCTGCTGCGCCTGTGCGCCGCCCGTCGTGCCCGCGTCCCGCCGCCCCTACCGAGGAGTCCGGCATGTCGGCAACACCCCCCACCCGACGTATCAGACGGATCCACCCCCTCCCGCTGCTCGCCGCGGCCGCGCTGCTGGCCGCCGCCCTCTTCCAGGCCGCCACCCCGGCCGACGCCCGTACCGCCGCCGCCCCGGCAGCGGCCCCCGCGGCCGCCACCGCGACCTTCACCGACGACTTCAACGGCCCCGCGGGCAGCGCCGTCGACAGCTCCAAGTGGGGCTACGAGACCGGTGACAACGTCAACAACCACGAGCGCGAGTACTACACGAGCGGCACCCACAACGCCGCGCTCGACGGCAACGGCGACCTCGTCATCACCGCCCGCAAGGAGAATCCGGCCAACTACCAGTGCTGGTACGGCACCTGCCAGTACACCTCGGCCCGGCTGTCGACCCCGCAGAAGTTCACCCAGGCCTACGGCCACTTCGAGACCCGTATGAAGCTGCCGCGCGGCCAGGGCATGTGGCCCGCCTTCTGGATGCTCGGCAACGACATCGGCTCGGTCGGCTGGCCCAACAGCGGTGAGATCGACATCATGGAGAACGTCGGCTTCGAGCCCGGCAGCGTCCACGGCACCATCCACGGGCCCGGCTACTCCGGCTCGGCCGGCATCGGCGCGGGCTACACGCTGCCCGGCGGCCAGAGCTTCTCCGACGCTTTCCACACCTTCGCCGTCGACTGGGCCCCCAATTCCATCACCTGGTCGGTCGACGGCCACGCCTACGAGACCCGCACCCCGGCCGACCTGAACGGCAACCGCTGGGTCTTCGACCACCCGTTCTACATCATCATGAACCTCGCGGTCGGCGGCTACTGGCCCGGCGACCCCGACGGCAGCACCACCTTCCCGCAGCAACTGGTCGTCGACTACGTCCACGTGACCACCTCCGACACCTCGGGCGGCAGCACCGGGGGCACCGGCGGCACCGGCGGTACGGGCGGCCACCCCATCACCGGCATCGCCGGGAAGTGCGTCGACGTCGCGGGCGCGAGCACCGCCAACGGCGCCGCGGTCCAGCTCTACGACTGCAACGGCACCACCGCGCAGAACTGGACGGTCGGCTCGGACGGCACGCTCCGCGCGCTCGGCAAGTGCCTGGACGTCACCGCGGCCGGCACCGCCGACGGCACCAAGGTGCAGCTCTACGACTGCAACGGCACCGCCGCACAGAAGTGGACCGTCACCGCCGCCCACGACATCGTCAACCCGGCGGCGAACAAATGCCTGGACGCCACCGGCAACAGCTCCGCCAACGGCACCCGGCTGCAGATCTGGACCTGCACCGGCGCCTCCAACCAGAAGTGGACCGTGACCGGCTGACCACCGCTCCGTCCCGCCCCCTCCGGGCCGCACCGGGCCCGGCCATGGCACTCCGCTCCCCGGCCGTGTAGGCATGGTTCCCGCGATGCACCATGCCTGCGTCCCGCACCACGCGTGACGTGACGGCAGGGGAGCGGAGGCAGGTCGCGATGAACGGGCGGAGGCACACCGGATGACGGACACCACAGGCGGCACGGCCCCGGGCGCGGGCGGCGGACGAGTGCTGGTGGTGGACGACGACGCCGTCATCCGCCGCTCCCTCGGCCGCGCCCTGCGGCTGCGCGGCTTCACCGTCGCCGAGGCGGACGGCGGCGCCGCCGCCCTCGCCCGGCTGACCGGCGACGACCCGCCCGACGTGCTGGTGCTGGACATCTCGATGCCCGACATCGACGGCATCGAGGTCTGCCGCACCCTGCGCTCGGCCGGCAACGACCTGCCGGTGCTCGCCCTGTCCGCGCTCGACGAGGTCGCCGACCGGGTCGCCGGGCTCCAGGCCGGCGCCGACGACTACCTCGTCAAACCCTTCGCGCTGGACGAGCTGGTGCTCCGGCTGCACGCGCTGCTGCGCCGCCGCCCGCCCCGCCCCGGCGGCCCGGTCCGCGCCTGCGGCCTGACCGTCGACCCCGACGCCCGCACCGCCACCCGCGACGGCAGCCCGCTGGACCTGACCCGCCGCGAGTTCGAGCTGCTGGAGACCCTCGTGCGCAACGCGGGCCTCGTCCTGACCCGCGACCAGCTGCTGGACCGGGTCTGGGGCTACGACTTCGACGTGCGCAGCGACGCCGTGGACACCTTCGTGAGCTACCTGCGCCGCAAGCTGGAGGCCGGCGGTCGCCCGCGCATCCTGCACACCGTGCGCGGCGTCGGCTTCGTGCTGCGCCCGGCCGAAGGCGCCGGACCCGTGCCCGGTGCGGGGGCGGGACCCGCGCCCGCCGGGAGCGGTACATGAGGCTGACCACCAGGATCGCGCTGGCCGTCGCCGTCGTCGTCCCGCTGCTCGTGCTCGCCTCCGGATGGGTCATGGTCCGCCTCGTCACCCGGGACGTGCACGCCGCCACCGACACCCACCTGCGCGAAAGCGCCGCAGCCGCACGCCCCGAGGCCCTCTCGCTGCTGCGGGCGATGGCCAACGACCGCCCCGCGAGCGTCGAACAGGCCCGGCAGCGGAAGCTGTTCACCTCCGCGCTCGACGTCGGCATCCGGGTCGCCGGACCCGAGGGCACCGTCAGCGGCGGCCCGCAGCCCGCCGCCTCCGCAGCGCTCCCGGCGCCCGCCGACGCCGTCCGGCCCGTCACCGTGACCGCGGACGGCAGCGGCTGGCGCGCCCTGGCCGTCCCGCTCAGCAGCGTGCGGCCCGCCGCGCGCGGCACCCTGTGGCTCTTCTCCGCCGACACCGCGGGGCGCCGGCAGATCGCGCAGGTACGCCGCCGGGTGCTCACCGTCGCGCTGCTCACCGCGCCGGTCGCAGGACTCGCCGCCTGGCTCGCCGCCGTACGGCTCGCCCGCCCGCTGGCCGCGCTGCGCCGCCGCGCCGCCGGCATCGACCCGCGCACCGGCGCCGCCCGCCTGGACCACACCCCCACCGGCGTGCCCGAGGTCGACGACCTGGCCCGTACCCTGCGGACCCTGCTCGCCCGCTACGACGAACAGGCCGCCCGCACCGCCGAGGCACTCGCCACCGCCCGCTCCTTCTCCGCCGCCGCCTCCCACGAACTGCGCACCCCGCTCATGGGCATGCGCATCAACCTCGACGTGCTGGCGGGCGACCCCGCACCCGGCGCCGCCGAACGCACCGAGATCCTCGCCGACCTGCGGGACGGGCACGACCGGCTGCTCGGACTGCTGGTGATGCTGCGCACCCTCGCCGCGGGCGACCTCGTCGAGGCCGACGCCTTCGGGCCCGCCGACCTCGCCGACATCCTCGACGCCGCCGTACGCGACCTGCGCCGCGACCACCCCGCCGCGCGGGTGACCGTCCACGCGGACGGGCCCTGCACCGTGCAGGGCTGGCCGCCGGGGCTGCGCAGCGCGGTGGACAACCTGCTCCGCAACGCGGTCGTGCACGGCGCCGGGGAGGTCGAGGCCGCCCTGACCCGCGCCCTGGACGGCGCCTCGGTGCGCCTCACCGTCGCCGACCACGGCCCCGGGGTGCCGCCCGACGCCCGCAGCGGGGTCTTCGCGCGCTTCCGCCGCCGCCCCGGCAGCCCCGGATCGGGCCTCGGCCTCGCCCTGGTGGGCCAGCAGGCCGCCCTGCACGGCGGCGCCGCGACCGTCACCGACCGGCCCGACGGGATGCCCGGCGCGCACTTCGTCCTCGACCTGCCGACCGCCGTGCCCGAACTGCCGCGGCAGCGCGACTGGCTGGGCGGCGAGGAAGCGGGAAGCCCCGACGGGGCCGTCCGGGCGCCACAAGATTTCCACAAGGAGCGCTCCTAGCCTCCCCGGCGGGACGGGCGCCGCGCCCGCGGCGCCGCCACCGAGGAGGTCACCCATGCGCACCACCCGTACGGTCGTGCCCGCCGTCGCAGCCGTCGCGGCACTGTTCGCCGCGGCGGGCTCCGCGACCGCCGACACCGGCAGCACCCCGTCGCCCTCGTCCACCGCGAAGTCCGCGGCCAAGGCGCCCCAGGGCGACGGCGCCCGCGCCCTGTGCCGCCGGCTGCCCACCGTGGACGCCCGCATCGACCGTGCCCTGGCCCGGCTCAACGGCCCGGCCACCGAACGCGGCTCGGTCGCGCGGCTGCAGCAGCGCGTCACCAACGCGCAGGCCAAGGGCGACACCGCCGTGGCCACCTACCTCAAGGGACGGCTCACCTTCCGCACCTCCCTGGTCACGACCCTCGGCCAGCGCTCCACCGACCTGGACGCCGTCCGCACCTGGTGCGGCACCCAGCATTTCCCGGTGAAGAAGCCGAAGTCGGACAAGGGCACCGGCAAGTGACCCGGCGTCAGGCCCTGGCCCTACTCCCGGCCGGTGCGCTGGCCGCGGCCCTGCTGCTCACCGGCTGCGGCAGCCACGACGGCGCCTCCGGCAGCACGGGTGCCACCTCCCCGGCCCCGGCCGCCTCCGACCTGGCCCACATGCAAAAGCTCGTGGACGACGCGGACTCCGCGGCCGCCGCGGCGGAATCCGACGCGGCCTCGGACAACTGACGCGCGCCGCCCTCTCGCCGGGAGTGCTACTTGGCGTCCGCGTAGCACTCCACGGCATGCGTCTCCAGCGGGAAGGGCACCGGCGTGCCGCCGAAGACCAGCCTGCGGGCCTCGTCCGCGGACGCCGCCACCGCGGCCTCGACCGCGGGCGCCAGCTCCGCCGGGGTGTGCACCACCACCTCGTCGTGCTGGAAGAAGACCAGCCGCGGCGGGGCGCCGATGCGGGCCAGCTCGCGGCGCAGCGCCGCCAGCATCGCGAGCGCCCAGTCCGCGGCGCTCGCCTGGATCACGAAATTCCGTGTGAAGCGGCCCCAGGAGCGCGCCGCCCTGCGGTCCGGCGAGGCGCCGTCCGCGGGGTCCGCCGACTCGTCGAGGAAACGGTCGGCGGACGGCGCGGGCGACGTCCGCCCGAGCTGCGAGCGCACGACCCCGCCCGCCTCACCGGTCCGGGCCGCGGACTCCACCAGCGTGAGGGCGGCCGGGAAGCGCCGCCGCATCACCGCCAGCAGCTGGCCCGCCTCCCCGCTGGTCTGCCCGTACATCGCCGCCAGCAGCGCGATCTTGGCCCGCGGCCGGTCGCCCGCGAAGGCGTCGCGGGCGAGTGTCGCGTACAGGTCGCCGCCCGCCGCCGCCCGCGCCAGGCCCGGATCGCCGGACATCGCGGCGAGCACCCGCGGCTCCAGCTGCCCCGCGTCCGCCACGACCAGCCGGTGCCCCGGATCGGCGACCACCGCCGCCCGCAGCGGCCGCGGGATCTGCAGCGCGCCGCCGCCCCGGGTCGCCCACCGGCCGGACACCACACCGCCGACCACGTACTCGGGGCGGAAACGCCCGTCGCGCACCCACGCCTCGCGCCAGGCCCAGCCGTGCGCGGCATGGATGCGGGACAGCTCCTTGTAGCGCAGCAGCAGCTCGGCCGCCGGGTGCGCCACCTTGCGCAGCTCGTGCGAGCGGGTCGAGGTGAGCGGCACGCCCACCCGGGCGAAGGCGGGGAGCAGCTGAGCGGGCGAATCCGGGTTGACCGGGCGCCCGCCCAGCGCGTCCTGGATCTGCCGCGCGAGCCCGGCCAGCAGCGCTGGCCGCGCACCGGCGGCCGGGCGCGGCCCCAGCAGGCCGGTGAGCAGTTCGTCGTGCGCCGCCGCGCTCCACGGCAGCCCGTCCCGCCCCATCTCGACGGCCGCCAGCGCGCCCGCCGACTCCGCCGCGCACAGCAGCCGCATCCGCTCCGGGTGCTCGCCCTCGGCGACCCGGCGCTGCTGGGCGGCGTGCACCTCCACCAGCGCGGCCAGCGCGTCCGTACCCGGCGGCAGGTGCAGCCGGTCGGCCGTGAAGAGCACCGGCTGGCCCTCCGCGCCGTGCTCCGGGGCGTCCGGCGGCTCCGGCAGCCCGCGCAGCCGCGCCCACGCGGCGCCCAGCGACCGCGGCCTGCCCCACCTGCCCTCCGCGCCGAGCAGCAGCGTCTCGACCAGCCGTACGTCGTGGCACCGCGCCAGCCGGACCCCGCCGCGGTCCAGCAGATCCGGATAGACCTCCTCCGTCCCCGCCCACACCCAGCGCGGCGCGGCCGCCGCCTCGATCTCGCCGACCGCCGCCGCCAGATCCCCGACCGTCCGCACCTCTCCGACCGGTGCGCCCTGCTCGTCCACCTGGCGCAGCCGGCCGCCGCCGCCCACCGGGTCGGCCACGACGGCCACCCGTGCTGCCCCGGCGTCCACGGCTCCACTCACACCGCGAGCGTAGGTCCCGCCACTGACAATCCGGCCGGTCCCGGCCGTGCGGGGCGCGTGCGGGCACAACGACGAGCCCGGCGGCGCGAAGGCGCCTGCCGGGCTCGGCGGCGGACGGTCAGCCCTGCTGCTCGGCCTGGGCCTCCTGCACGGACTTGTGGACCTCGGCCATGTCGAGCGCGCGGGCCTGCGAGATGACGTCCTCCAGTGCGGGCTCGGGCAGGGCGCCCGGCTGCGCGAAGACGGCGACCTTCTCGCGGATGATCATGAGAGTCGGGATCGACTGGATCCCGAAGGCCTGCGCCAGCTCGGGCTGCGCCTCGGTGTCCACCTTGGCGAAGACCAGGTCGTCGTGCTTGTCCGACGACTTGTCGTACACCGGGGCGAACATCCGGCACGGGCCGCACCAGGCGGCCCAGAAGTCGATGAGGACGAAGTCGTTCGAAGACACGACCTCGTCGAAGTTCTCCTTGGTCAGCTCCACAGTGCTCATGCCCCCCACAACGGGTGGCAGCGCCGGGAAATTCCGCCTGCGCGACCGGGTTCTTCACCCGTTCGGGTGATGCCGCCCGCCGCGACGGGCCGAGCGGCGGGACCGCTCGTTGGCCCCGGTATGGCACCGACGCAGACGAAGTGGACCCGCCAGCCGGACCCCTCGACGGCCCCTCCTCCCGCCGGAACGGTTCTGCACCCCTCGGCGGAGCCCCCCGTCTTCGCGGCCCTCGCCGCCCAGTGGCGCTCCGCCGGCCGCATGGTCCCCGGTCAGACCGACCCCGAATGGTCCGCCCTGGTCACCCACGTCCCCCACGTGACCCGCACCTGAGGCCCGCGAAGTCCCGCCTGCCGGACGGCGCCCGACACGCACGCCCGCCGTGTCGTCGGGCTCGTCCGAGCAGGCCACCTACGCGGACGGCCCTCCGCCGTGCGATCGCACGCATCCGGCACCGTCCGCCCCGCTCTCCGGGCGGACGCCGGGACTTCGCGGCCCCGCCCTAGCCCCCGGGGGCTGCTCTCCGCGCAACAGGCGCGCGGCCCGCGGCGAGGCCGCCGGTCCGCGTGGGCCGCCGGGGCGCGGCGCCCGGGGGCGTTCAGCCCGCCGGGCGGGGCAGTGGCTGGGGTGGCGGGGGGCCCGCGTACGTGCCGGTGGGGCGCAGGCGGAGCGGCGGCTCGGCGTACTCCTCCAGGGCGTGCGCGATCCAGCCCGCGGTGCGGCTGACGGCGAAGACCGCCTCACCGGCCTCCGCGGGCATGCCGGAGGCCACGGAGAGCACCGCGAGGGCCAGATCGACGTTGGCGTGCAGCGGCCTGTGCCGGGCCACCGTGTCGACCGTGTCGCGCGCGGCGGCCAGCGCGTTCGCCGCCCCCGGCACCTCCGCGAGCCGGGCGAGGAGCAGCCGCGCCCGCGGGTCCTCGCCGCGGTAGAGGCGGTGGCCGAGGCCGGGCACCCGCTGCCCGCCGCGCAGGTACTCGGCGACCACCGGCCCCGCGCTGCCGCGGTCCAGCACCTCACGGAGCATGCGGTGCGCCAGCCCGCTGGCCTGCCCGTGCAGCGGACCGTCGAGCGCGCCGAGCCCCGCGGAGACCACCGCGTACGGGTGCGCCCGCGCCGAGGCCGCGACGCGCACGGCGAGTGTCGAGGCGGCCAGGCCGTGGTCGACGAGCAGCGCCAGCGCGGTGTCCAGCGCGCGCAGCGCCGCCGGGTCGGGCTCCCGCGCGGTCAGCCGCGCCCAGAGCCGTCCGGCGGTCGTCCCGCCATCGGCGGCGGGTGCGCCGCCGGCCGCCGGCAGCGCGTCGACCAGGGTCGGGATGAGCCCCCGCGCGGACGCCAGGACCGCCTCCGGCGCGAGGTCGAAGCGCAGCGGATCCGCGCAGCCCGCGGCGACGACCGCGACCCGCATACGGTCCATGGGACCGCTTCCGGCGGGCAGCGCGGCCGCCGCCGCGCGGGCGGCGGCCAGCGGCTCCGGGGGAGCGGTGAAGCGGGTGCCGGGCCGCACCCGGCCGGTCCACAGCCACTCCGCGACCTCCTCGAAGCCGTACGCCCGCGCGAGCGCGACCGCGTCCACCCCGCGGAAGGAGTACGTCGTGGTGGCGGTGTCGATGTGCGTGACGCCGCTGCGGATCCGCCCCCAGCCGCCGTCCGCGCCGCCGGAGTCCGCCCCCGGCTCGCCCGTGCCCGCGGCCTCCGCGCCGCCGGGCCCGGAGCGGCCGCGGGCGGCCAGCGCGGCCACCTCGGCGGGGTCGAAGGTGCTGCCCCGCCCGCCCGGCACCCGCCTGCTGCCGAGCAGCCCGCGGCTCACGTACGCGTACAGCGTCTCGGGCTTGACCCCGAGCCGCCGCGCCGCTTCCCGTGTGCCGATCCGCTCTCCGGTGCCGCCCTCGCCCGCGCCGGTGTCCGCCGTCCCCTCAGCCATGGACGCCACCGTACCCACTTTCCGTCAACCCTCGTCCACATTGATCCTATCAATATTGACAGAATTTCAATCAATCATGGACAGTCGAATCAAGAGCCGAGGAGGAGAACCCATGCGCACAACCGAGTCGCCCGCCCCGTCCGCCCTGCTGGAGGCCCCGCGAGGGCTGAAGGGTGTGATCGTCACCGACACCGTGCTCGGCGACGTACGCGGCGCCGAGGGCTTCTACCACTACCGGGAGTACTCCGCGGTCGAACTGGCCGCGAGCCGCGGCTTCGAGGACGTCTGGCACCTGATGGTGCACGGGGCGCTGCCCACGCCCGCCGAGCGCGCCCGCTTCACCGCGCAGACCGCCGCGCTGCGCCACCTGTCGCCCGAGGTCAGGGCGGCGCTGCCGGCCGTGGCACGGGCCACCGGCGCCTCCGGCCCGCTCGCCGGGCTGCGGACGGCGCTGTCCCTGACGGGCGCGGCGGCCGGCTTCCGGCCGGTGTACGACCTTGACCCGGCCGCCCGGCAGGCCGACGCGCTGGCCGCGTGCGCCGCGGTGCCCACGCTGCTGACCGCCCTGTACCGGCTGGGCCAGGGGCTGGAGCCGGTCGAGCCGCGCGACGACCTGCCCCACGCCGCGAACTACCTCTACATGCTCACCGGCGAGGAGCCCGACCCCGTGCGGGCACGGGCGGTCGAGCAGTACCTGATCTCCACCGTCGACCACGGCTTCAACGCCTCCACCTTCACCGCCCGGGTCATCGCCTCGACCGGCGCCGACCTGGCGGCCTGCCTGGTCGGCGCGGTGGGCGCGCTGTCCGGGCCGCTGCACGGCGGGGCGCCGAGCCGCGCGCTGGACACCCTGGACGCGATCGGCACGCCGGACCGTATCGACGGCTGGCTGCGCGAGCACATCACCGCGGGGGAGCGGATCATGGGCTTCGGCCACCCCGTCTACCGCACCGAGGACCCGCGCTCGCGGCTGCTCAAGGGCATAGCCCGGGAGATCGGCGGCGAGCTGGTCGACTTCGCGGTGCAGGTCGAGGAGCGGGCCGAGGCGCTGCTCGCCGAGCTGAAGCCGGGGCGGGAGCTGCACATCAACGTGGAGTTCTACGCGGGAGTGGTGATGGACCTGTGCGGGCTGCCGCGGGAGATGTTCACGCCGACCTTCGCCGCCGCGCGGGTCGTCGGCTGGAGTGCGAACATCCTTGAGCAGGCGGCCGACAGCAAGATCATCCGACCGTCCGCCCGCTACGTGGGCACACCGCCGCCCCGTCCCGTCCCGGCGGCCTGAGTGCACGTACCGACTGGTCGGTAATATGATCGCGCCGGGAGGTGCCCGGTGCGAGGCCCACCCGGGAGGAGTCGCCCGTGCGCGCGATCCAGATCACCGAGTTCGGCGGACCGGAGGTCCTGAAAGAGGCCGAACTGCCCGACCCCGTCCCGGGGGAGGGGCAGCTGCTGCTGGACGTCGCATCGGCGGGCGTGAACTACGCCGACACGCACACCGTGGAGAATTCCTACCTCTCGCGCAGCACGCTCCCCCTGGTGCCGGGCGCCGAGGTCGTCGGCCGCACCGCCGACGGCCGCCGGGTGGTGGCCCTCACCGACAACGGCGGCTACGCCCAGAAGGCCGTCGTCCACGAGGGCATGGCGCACGAGGTGCCCGACGGCGTCACCGACGCGCAGGCGCTCGCGCTGATCATCCAGGGCGTCACCGCCTGGCACCTGCTGCGCACCTCGGCACGGATGGCCGCGGGCGAGAGCGTCGTCGTCCACGCCGCGGCGGGCGGCACCGGCTCGCTCGCCGTCCAGCTCGCCCGGCACTTCGGGGCCGGCCGGATCATCGCCACCGCGTCCACCCCGGACAAGCGCGACCTCGCCCTGGAACTGGGCGCCGACGTCGCCGTCGACGGCGCCCCCGAGGGGCTCACCGAACGGCTGACCGAGGCCAACGGCGGGCGCAAGGTGGACATCGTGCTGGAGATGACCGGCGGCCCCGTCTTCGACGCCTCGCTGGCCGCGCTCGCCCCGTTCGGCCGCCTGGTCGCCTACGGCATGGCGTCCCGTGTCCCGCCGACACCGGTGGAGCCCGCGCAGCTCATGGGCCGCTCGCGGGCCGTCGTCGGCTTCTGGCTGGCGCACTGCGTCGGCCGGCCGGGGATGTACCACGAGCCGCTCGGCGAACTGCTGGCCATGACCGCGGACGGCAGGCTGCGCCCACAGGTCGGCGGCGTCTACGGCCTGTCGGAGGCGGCGCGCGCGCACACCGACCTGCGGGCGCGGCGTACGGTGGGGAAGCTGGTGCTCGACGTGACCCGATGAGTGGAACCAGGGGGTCGTCCCGCACGTTGCACCGGTGCAAGAGTGGAAATTGCAGGCACAATCACCACCAGTGCAGCACGTCGGGCCGCCGCCCGCGACCCGCGCCCCGCACAGTTCGGGAGGGGC
Organism: Streptomyces sp. NPDC004031; assembly: GCF_053604375.1. Classification (NCBI taxonomy): domain Bacteria; kingdom Bacillati; phylum Actinomycetota; class Actinomycetes; order Kitasatosporales; family Streptomycetaceae; genus Streptomyces; species Streptomyces sp. NPDC004031. The sequence goes on from NZ_JBSGHL010000011.1 coordinate 128,593, forward strand.
TCATGCCACGCAACCGCTTCGCACCCGACCGGGGCCTGACGACCCGGATGGTCGTCACCATGTTCCTGATCGGGCTGCTGTACGTCGTCTTCGTCGGCGCGCTGCTGGCGCTGCTGCGCGGCTCCTGGCCGATCATCCTGGTCGTCGCGGGGCTGCTGTTCGTCGCCCAGTTCTGGTTCAGCGACCGCATCGCCTCCTTCAGCATGGGCGCCCGCGAGGTCACCCCCGAGCAGCAGCCGGAGCTGCACGGGGTGGTCGACCGGATCTGCGCGCTGGCGGATCTGCCCAAGCCGAAGGTCGCCGTCGCCCGGTCGGACGTGCCGAACGCGTTCGCGACCGGCCGCAACCAGAAGAACACGGTGGTGTGCGTGACCACCGGCCTGCTGTGGAGGCTGGAGCCCGAGGAACTGGAGGGCGTCGTGGCGCACGAGCTGTCCCACGTCGCCCACAAGGACGTCATGGTGATGACGGTCGCGTCGTTCCTCGGCGTCCTGGCCGGTGTCATCACCAGGATCGGCCTGTGGGGCGGCTTCCGGCGCAGCCGGGATCCCGGCACCACCGCGCTGGTCGTCCTGGTGCCGCTGGTCAGCGCCGCGGTCTACGTCGTGAGCTTCCTGCTCACCCGGATGCTGTCGCGCTACCGCGAGCTGTCCGCCGACCGCAGCGCCGCCCTGCTGACCGGCCGCCCCTCCGCGCTGGCCTCGGCGCTCACCAAGGTCAGCGGCGAGCTGGCCGCGATCCCCACCAGGGACCTGCGCGCCACCGAGCCCTTCAACGCCTTCTACTTCGCCCCCGCGCTCACCACCAGCGCCACCGTCTCCAAGCTGCTCGCCACCCACCCCAGCCTGGAGCAGCGCCTCGCCCAACTCGCCGCCGTCACCGTCGAACTGGACCGCCGCTGATGGGACTGCTCGATGTGCTCCTCGGCCGCAGCAAGCCCGTCAAGCCGGATCTCGACCAGCTCTTCGGGCTGGCCTCGGCCGCGCTGACCCTGGAGGCGGCGAGCGAGCTGCGCCCGACCGGACGCGGCGCGGTGTGCTTCGCCGCCGTCGAGGGCGGGGCCTTCACCGAGATCCAGCAGGATCTGCACGCCCTGCTGCCGCTGGAGTCCAGCCGTGACTCCTACGGCTACACCTGGCTGGAGTCCCGGCACACCCCCGACGAGACCAACGACCTGGTCACGGATCTGCACGCGGTCAATTCCGCGCTGGAGTCCGGCGGGTTCGGCCCGCAGCTGCTGTGCTCGCTCGTCTCCTTCCACGACCCCGGCGGCCCCGAGGACCGCCGGATGGCCCTCGTGTATCTCTACAAACGCGGCTCCTTCTACCCCTTCGCCCCGCTGCCCGGGGAGAAGCGCGACCACGCTCTGGAACTCCAGGTCAAGGCCCTGGTCGCGAACGACCTGCGGCTGGAGCAGGACCTGGCGCGGTGGTTCCCGGTCTGGGGTGCCCCGGGCCTGAGCGGCTGAGCGCCGCGCCGCCGCGCCGTCCGCATGCCTAAGGTGGGGCTGTTGCCGGACAGATTCGTCAGGAGGCGCACCGATGACCACGTACGACCCCGCCACTGTGAAGATCAGCCCCGAATCGTGGGTGGCGGACCAGGCCAGGCGGTACGAGGAGTCCAACGGCACCGAGGCCACCGACATGAAGGGCTCGCCCTGCCTGCTGCTGGACTACCAGGGCTGGCGCAGCGGCGAGTGGCGGCGCACGGTGCTCATCTACGGCCGCTCCGGCGAGGATTATCTGATCGTCGCCTCCAAGGGCGGCGCCCCCGAGCACCCGCTGTGGTTCAAGAGCCTGATCACCAACCCCGAGGTGCACGTCCGGGTGCTCGGTGAGCGCTTCCCGGCCCGTGCCGAGGTGCTGACGCCCGAGGAGAAGGCCGAGGTCTGGCCGGATCTGGTGGAGGTCTACCCGCCGTACGAGGACTACCAGCAGAGCACCAGCCGCGAGATCCCCGTCATCCGCCTCACCCGCGTCTGACGGTCCGGCCGGAACCGGACACCGGTAAGGGGCGCCCATCCAGGATGGGCGCCCCTTACGTCAGGCGGTCCGTCGTGCCGCTCGGCCTACCGGTCGGCGTGCTTGCCGCGTACCGCCATCCAGGTGGTCAGTGCGGCCAGGGCCAGTTCGAGGGCCAGCAGGAAGACCAGCGCGAGGCCGAAGGCGTGCGGGTAGCGGCCCGGCGCCCCGGCGCCCACCGCGCCGTAGAAGACGATGCCGATCAGCGCGATCCCCAGCGCGCCGCTGACCTGCTGGATGGTGGCCACCACTCCCGAGGCGGCGCCCACCAGGTGGGCGGGGACGGTGCCGAGCGCGGTGTGGGTCAGCGGGGCGATGACCAGCCCCATCCCGACGCCGTCGAGGAAGAGTCCGGGCACCAGCTCCCACAGGCTGCCCGTGGTTCCCGAGGCGTGCACCGCGGCCCACAAGGCGCCCAGCCCCGCGGCCATGGCCAGTGCCCCGGCGGGCACCGTCCGGCTGCCCAGACGTTCGGCGATGCGGTGCGCGGTGGTCGAGGTGAGCAGGTAGCCCGCGCCGATCGCCACGAAGACCACACCCGAGGTCAGCGCCTGCAGACCGCGCCCGGCCTGCAGATACAGCGCCAGGACGAGGAAGAACGAGCCCTGTCCCGACCAGAAGACCAACTGCGCCACGGCGCCGGCGGAGAAGCCGCGCTGCCGGAAGAGCGCGATGTCCAGGACCGGGTCGCCGCCCGCCGCGCCCACCCGGCGCTGGTGTGCCACGAAGGCCGCGAAGAGCACCACGGAGCCGGCCAGGCACGCCCACGTCCACGCGGGCCAGCCCAGGGCGCGTCCCTGGATGAGCGGCAGCACGAGGGCGACCGTGGCGGCCGTGGACAGCGCCACTCCGGTGATGTCCAGCCGCGGGCGGCGCGGCGCCCGCGACTCGGCCAGCGCCCGCGGCGCCACCGCGAGTGCCAGCAGCCCGATGGGCACGTTGATCAGGAAGCAGGCCCGCCAGCCGAGCCCGAGCACGTCCGCCTTGATCAGCAGTCCGCCGATGAGCTGTCCGAAGACCGCGCCCACGCCCATCGTCATGCCGTACATCCCGAACGCGCGGGCCTGTGCCCTGCCCTTCCACTCGGTCTGCAGGATGGCGAGCACCTGCGGGCCCATCAGGGCCGCGGACAGCCCCTGGCAGACCCGCGCCGCCACCAGGCTCCCGGAGGTCGGTGCCAGGCCGCAGGCGGCCGAGGTGGCGGTGAAGAGCGCGAGCCCCAGCATGAACATCCGCCGCCGGCCGTGGATGTCGCCCAGCCGGCCCGCGGTGATCAGCCCGGTGGCCACGGCCAGGGCGAACCCGGCCACCACCCACTGGATCGCCGCGGTACCGGCGTGCAGGTCGCCCTGCACGGCCGGTATCGCCACGTTGACGATGAAGAGGTCCAGCGAGGTCATGAAGGTCGCTGCCAGCAGGACCGGCAGACCGAGCCCCGGCCGCCCGGCGGCCGGTGCCGCGTCCGCGGAAGCGGACGGGGAGAGCGTGGAGGTGGCCGAGGCCATGGCTGAACTCCTGTCACGAAGAGGATCGGTGGGGGGCGGGGCCGGTCAGGCGCCGGCCGGGACCTTGTCGAGGAAGCCGTGGACGCGCTCGATCAGGCCGTCCTCACCGGTGGCGATGACGTCGAAGCCGACCACCAGCGACTCGCCCCCGGCCGGGCCCAGCTCCCAGGTGAAGCGGGCGATGTGGTGGTGGGCGTCGACCGGGCCGAGGGTGAAGACCAGGCCCGCGAACTGCGCCTGCACCGCGCCGATCACCGCGTCCAGCGCGTCCGGGCCGGTGACGTCGGCCAGCGGGTCGGTGTAGCGGGCGTCGGCGGCGAAGACCGCGCCGATCGCGGCGCGCCGGGCGGCCGGGTCGGTCTCGTTCCAGGCGGCGATGTACTGCTCGGCAAGCTGCTGGATGTCGCTCATGACGGGGTGTCTCCCTGCTGTCGCCGGCGCCTTGTTGCGCCGTGTCCTTGCAGGTCATGAAGTTACGGACCGCGCTGTACAGCCGAATCGGTCATCGTTAGGTAATCGCCGACCGGTCACCGGTGTACATGTCCGCCGACCCCTGCCGGACGGGAAGCGGCGCAGGTCAGCGGGGGTGCCGGCGGACCGCTCGGGGAGTGCCGTGCGGCGGGCGGTGCGCTGTCGGGGACGGTTCGGGGGTCGCCGCGTGCCCGGGTGCGGGGAAGGCCGGGCGAAGGGCGGCGCCGCGCTAAGCGCCCGCTCAGCCGGACCCTTGCGAAAACTGGAACACGTTTCTACGATCGCGGGTGTGACATCGTCAGTGTCAAACCTGCCCGCACCCCCCGTCCCGCCCGGACCCGGCCCGCTGGCCGGGGTACGGGTGGTCGAGCTGGCGGGCATCGGCCCCGGCCCCTTCGCGGCGATGCTGCTCGCCGACCTCGGCGCCGACGTCGTCCGCGTCGACCGCCCCGGCGGCCCGGGGCTGGGCGTCGCCCCGGCGGACGACCTGACCAACCGCAACAAGCGCTCGGTGCTGCTCGATCTCAAGACGCCCGAGGGCGCCGCGGCCGCCCTCGACCTCGCCGAACGCGCCGACATCCTCGTCGAGGGCTACCGCCCCGGCGTCGCCGAACGCCTCGGTGTGGGCCCTGCGCAGTGCCTGGCGCGCAACCCGCGGCTGGTCTACGGGCGGATGACCGGCTGGGGCCAGGACGGACCGCTCGCCACCAGCGCCGGCCACGACATCGGCTACATCGCGATCACCGGCGCCCTGGCCCTGAACGGCCCCGCCGACCAAGCCCCCACCGCTCCCGCGAACCTGCTCGGCGACTACGCGGGCGGCGCGCTCTACCTCGTCACCGGCGTCCTCGCCGCCCTGCACCACGCCCGCACCTACGGCGCGGGCCAGGTCGTGGACGCCGCGATCGTGGACGGCACCGCCCACCTCGGCACCCTGCTGCACGGCATGCTCGCCGCCGGCCTCTGGCAGGACCGCAGAGGATCCAACCTGCTGGACGGCGGCGCGCCCTTCTACGGCGTCTACGCCACCTCCGACGGCGGACACATGGCCGTCGGCGCCCTCGAACAGCGCTTCTACGACACCTTCGCCGCCCTGCTCGGCCTGACCCCGCAGCAGGCCGCGCTCCGCGACGACCCGGCCCGCTGGCCCGAACTGCGCACCGCCGTCGCCGACCGCTTCCGCACCCGCACCCGCGAGGAGTGGACGGCGGTCTTCACCGGCACCGACGCCTGCGCCGCGCCCGTCCTGTCGCTCACCGAGGCCCCGCGGCACCCCCACCTGGCCGCCCGCGGCACCTTCACCGAGGCGGGCGGCACCGTCCAGCCCGCGCCCGCGCCGCGCTTCTCCGCGACACCCGCCGCGCTGCGCCGCCCGCCGGCCCTCCCGGGCGCGCACACTGCGGAGGTGGCCCGCGACTGGGACGTCCCCGCCCTGACCGACCGCCGACGCGGCGCCGCCCCGCCCGGCCCCGCCGCCGACCGCCCATGACGTACGACCGCGTGCGGGCCGCGCCCCGCCGCCCGCGACCGCATCAGGAACCCACCCCGCCGCCCGCGCCGAACCCGCACAGAAAGGCCCGACGTTGAGCACCGACGCCTACGTCTACGACGCCGTCCGCACCCCCCGAGGGCGCGGCAAGGCCAACGGATCGCTGCACGGCACCAAGCCGATCGACCTGGTCGTCGGCCTCATCCGGGAACTGCGCGAGCGGCATCCCGGTCTCGACCCGGCCGCGATCGACGACATCGTGCTCGGCGTCGTCAGCCCGGTCGGCGACCAGGGCTCCGACATCGCGCGTGTCGCCGCCGTCGCCGCGGGCCTGCCGGACACGGTGGCCGGCGTGCAGGAGAACCGCTTCTGCGCCTCCGGCCTCGAAGCGGTCAACATGGCCGCCGCGAAGGTCCGCAGCGGCTGGGAGGACCTGGTGCTCGCCGGCGGCGTCGAGTCGATGTCGCGCGTCCCGATGGCCAGCGACGGCGGTGCCTGGATGATGGACCCGATGACCAACTTCGAGGTCGGGTTCGTCCCGCAGGGCATCGGCGCCGACCTCATCGCGACCCTCGGCGGCTTCACCCGGCACGACGTCGACGCCTATGCCTCGCTGTCCCAGGAGCGCGCCGCCGAGGCCTGGAAGGACGGCCGCTTCGCCCGCTCCGTGGTGCCCGTGCGCGACCGCAACGGCCTGGTCGTCCTCGACCGCGACGAGCACCTGCGCCCCGGCACCTCGCCCGAGTCGCTGGCCGCGCTCAAGCCCTCCTTCGCCGACATCGGTGAACTGGGCGGTTTCGACGCCGTGGCGCTGCAGAAGTACCACTGGGTCGAGAAGATCGACCACGTCCACCACGCGGGCAACTCCTCCGGCATCGTGGACGGCGCCGCGCTCGTCGCCATCGGCAGCCGGGAGATCGGCGAGCGCTACGGGCTGGAGCCCCGCGCCCGTATCGTGTCGGCCGCCGTGTCCGGGTCCGAGCCCACGATCATGCTCACCGGTCCCGCGCCCGCCAGCCGCAAGGCCCTCGCCAAGGCCGGTCTGACCATCGACGACATCGACCTGATCGAGATGAACGAGGCCTTCGCCGCCGTGGTGCTGCGCTTCGCCGCGGACATGGGTGTCGGGCTCGACAAGGTCAACGTCAACGGCGGCGCCATCGCCCTGGGGCACCCGCTCGGCGCGACCGGCGCGATGCTGCTCGGCACCGTCGTCGACGAACTGGAGCGCCGCGACCAGCGCTACGGCCTGGTGACCCTCTGCGTCGGCGGCGGCATGGGCATCGCCACCGTCGTCGAACGCCTCTGACCCGCCCCGCCCACGCCCCCACCCCGCCGCTACGGAGCCACCCGACATGAGCGAGCCCACCACCATCCGCTGGGAGCAGGACGCGGACGGCGTCGTCACCCTCGTCCTGGACGACCCGGCGCAGTCGGCCAACACCATGAACGCCGCGTTCACCGCCTCCCTCGAAGCGGTCGTCGACCGCCTGGAGGCCGAGGTCCAGAACGTCCGCGGGGTCGTCGTCACCTCCGCGAAGAAGACCTTCTTCGCGGGCGGCGACCTGCGCGACCTGATCCGCGCCACCCCCGAGGACGCCGCCGACGTCCTGGCCGGCAGCATGCGCGTCAAGCGCGCGCTGCGCCGCCTGGAGACCCTCGGCAGACCCGTCGTCGCCGCGATCAACGGCGCCGCGCTCGGCGGCGGCTACGAGATCGCGCTGGCCTGCCACCACCGCGTCGCCCTCGACACCCCCGGGACCAAGATCGGCCTGCCCGAGGTCACCCTCGGCCTGCTGCCCGGCGGCGGCGGGGTCGTCAGGACCGTGCGCCTGCTCGGCATCGCCGACGCGCTCCTCAAGGTGCTGCTCCAGGGCACCCAGTACTCGGCGCCGCGCGCGCTGGCCGCCGGGCTGATCCACGAAGTCGCCGCCGACCGCGACGCGCTGCTCGCCGCCGCCCGCGCGTACATCGACGCCCACCCGCAGGCCCGGCAGCCGTGGGACGAACCCGGCTACAAGATCCCCGGCGGCACCCCGAAGAGCCCGGCCTTCGCCGCCAACCTGCCGGCCTTCCCGGCCAACCTGAGCAAGCAGCTCGCGGGCGCCCCCTACCCGGCGCCGCGCAACATCCTGGCCGCCGCCGTCGAGGGCTCCCAGGTCGACTTCGACACCGCGCAGGTCATCGAGGCCCGCTACTTCACCGAACTCGCCTGCGGCCCGACGTCGAAGAACATGATCCAGGCCTTCTTCTTCGACATGCAGGCCGTCAACTCCGGCGCGGGCCGCCCCGCAGGGATCCCCGCCCGCCCGGTCACCAGGGTCGCCGTCCTCGGCGCGGGCATGATGGGCGCCGGTATCGCCTACGCCTGCGCACGCGCGGGCATCGACGTCGTCCTCAAGGACGTCACCCCCGAGGCGGCCGCCCGCGGCAAGGCCTACTCCGAACGGCTGCTGGACAAGGCGCTCGCCAAGGGCCGCACGACACCGGAGAAGCGCGACGCGCTGCTCGCCCGCATCACGGCGACGGCGGAGCCCGCGGACCTGGCGGGCTGCGACGCCGTCATCGAGGCGGTCTTCGAGGACGCGGCGCTCAAGCACAAGGTCTTCCAGGAGATCCAGGACGTCGTCGCGCCCGACGCGCTGCTGTGCTCCAACACCTCCACGCTGCCGATCAGCCGGCTCGCCGAAGGCGTCGAGCGCCGCGCGGACTTCATCGGCCTGCACTTCTTCTCGCCGGTCGACAAGATGCCGCTGGTGGAGATCATCAAGGGCGAGCAGACCGGCGACGAGGCACTGGCCCGCGCCTTCGACCTGGTGCGGCAGATCCGCAAGACGCCGATCGTCGTCAACGACTCGCGCGGCTTCTTCACCTCCCGGGTGATCAGCCACTTCATCAACGAGGGCGTCGCGATGCTCGCCGAGGGCGTCCCGGCCGCGTCCGTCGAGCAGGCCGCGGCGCAGGCCGGCTACCCGGCCAAGGTGCTGTCGCTGCTGGACGAGCTGACCCTGACGCTCTTCGTCCGGATCAGCCGCGAGACCCGCGCCGCGGTCGAGGAGGCCGGCGGCGTGTGGACCCCGCACCCCGCCGAGGCCGTCATCGGCCGCATGGTCGACGACTTCGGCCGCACGGGCCGCAGCGGCGGGGCGGGCTTCTACGACTACGCCGACGGCCGCAGGACCGGGCTCTGGCCCGGCCTGGCCGAGCACTTCGAGAAGCCCGGCACGCAGATCCCGCTGGAGGACCTGAAGGAGCGCATGCTCTTCGCCGAGTCGCTGGACACCGTGCGGCTGCTGGAGGAGGGCGTGCTCACCTCGGTCGCCGACGCCAACGTCGGCTCGGTGCTCGGCATCGGCTTCCCCGCCTGGACCGGCGGTGTCCTGCAGTACGTCAACGGCTACCCGGGCGGCGTGGCCGGCTTCACCGCCCGCGCGCGCGAGCTGGCCGCCACGTACGGCGAGCGCTTCACCCCGCCCGCGCTGCTGGTCTCCACCGCCGAGCGCGGCGGGACGTTCACCGACGGCGACCGGACGCGCTGAGCCGCGCCCAGGAACGCGCCGGACGGCCGCTCAGGGCCCTCCGGCGCGTTCCGCGGCGTCCCGGTCCGGGTCGGCGGTCCCGGCGTCCTGAGCGGGCCACGGCGGCCCCGCGGGCGGTACCGGCCAGCCGGCCCACAGCTGTTCCTTCAGCGACCGCTGGAAGGCCGTCACGAGCGCCTGCACCACCAGCGGCTGCATCTGCGCCGACAGCGACCGTGCCGCGGGATCCGGACCTGCCTCCCGGCCCGGCCCGCCCACCGTCTCCCGGAAGATCCGGGAGATCGCGCCCGCCGCCGCCCGCGCGTGCTCCTGGAGCGCCTCCCGGGCCGCGACGATGGCCTCCAGCGGGACGGGCGTGTCCAGCAGCCGCAGCCCCAGGTGCAGGACGCCCGGGTCGGCGACGAAGGCGTCGGGGTCCGCGGTGCGCTCCAGCACCGTCATCGCCACCAGCCGTGCCACGTCCGCCTCACCCAGCGGGCGGCCCGCCCGCCGCTCCAGCTCGCCGCGGTCCAGCCGCGCGCTGCCCTCGGGCAGCCAGGACGCCACGAGCGCCCGGTGGATCGCCAGGTCGTGCTCGCCCACCCCGGCCGGCAACTGCGCCAGGTAGCGCTCCACCGCCGCGAGCGTCAGACCCTGCTGCCGCAGCTCGCCGATGAGCGCCAGCCGGGACAGGTGCCCCGGCCCGTACCGGCCGACCCGGCGCGGGCCGATCTCCGGCGGCGGCAGCAGGCCGCGGGCGCTGTAGAAGCGGACGGTGCGGACGGTCACCCCGGCGCGGGCGGCGAGCTCGTCGACGGTCAGGGCGGTCTGCGGCACCGCATCAGTATTGCCGCGCCGCCGCCCCCGTGAAAGGCGCCCGCAAGCTCCGCGCGGGGACTCCGCCCTGGCCACCGCCCGTACACCGTGCCGCCCCGCCCGTCCCGCCGTCCCGCTCGTCCTGCCGCCGCCCGCGGCCGGGCCGCGCCTCGTACGCTGACCTGCGTGCCCCGACCCCGTACCGCCCGCGCCCGGCGGTTCGCCGCCACCTGCCTGGCGACCGCGCTGCTGGCCTGCCTGCCGTCCTGCTCCGGCGGCGGCTCCCCGGACCCCTCGGCGGGCGCCGCCGGGGTCGGTGACCGGCTCTTCCCCGGCGCCGGCAACGGCGGCTACGACGTCACCCACTACGGCCTCGACCTGTCCTACGACCCCGGGACGAACCGGCTGTCCGGCACCGCGGTCGTCAGCGCCACCGCGACGCAGGAGCTCACCCGGCTGAACCTCGACCTCGCGGGCCTGACCGTGAGCCGGGCGAGCGTGGACGGGCGCACCGCCCGGACCACCCGCTCGGGCACCGAGCTGACCGTGCGCCCGGCCCGTGCGGTGCGCCGTGGCGCGCACTTCGCCGTCACCGTCGTCTACGCCGGGGTGCCGCGCCTGCTCACCGATCCCGACGGCTCGCACGAGGGCTGGTTCCGCACCGACGACGGCGCGCTGGCGCTCGGTGAGCCGGTCGGCTCCATGGCGTGGTTCCCCGGCAACGACCACCCCTCGGACAAGGCCGCCTTCGACGTCACCGTGTCCGTGCCGGCCGGTCTGACCGTCGTCTCCAACGGCGAACTCGCGGACACCCGCACGACGGGCGGCCGTACCGCCTTCCACTGGCGCAGCACCGCGCCCATGGCCACCTATCTCGCCACCGTCGGCATCGGGCACTACACCGTCAGCCGCTCGCGCACGCCCGGCGGGGTACCGCTCCTCACGGCCGTCGATCCGCGCGCGGCGGACGCCACGACGACCGCCGCGCTGGCCCGGCTGCCGGAGATCCTGGACTGGGAGACCGGCCGGTTCGGCCCCTACCCCTTCGCCTCCTCCGGCGCGATCGTCGACCATCTGCCCCGCGGCAGCGTGGGATACGCGCTGGAGACGCAGAACCGTCCCGTCTTCCCCGGCGACGGCGACGGCTCAGCGGTCGGCGTCACCACGCTCGTGCACGAGCTGTCGCACCAGTGGTTCGGTGACTCCGTCACCCCGCGCAGCTGGCAGGACATGTGGCTCAACGAGGGTTTCGCCACCTATACCGAGTGGATGTGGCAGCAGCACGACGCGGGCGTGCCGCTCGCCAGGAGCGCCGCCGAGGCCTTCTCCGACCCCGCCACCTGGTCCTTCCCGCCGGCCGCGCCGCCCACGGCCGCCGACGTCTCGGCCCCGCCGGTCTACGCCCGCGGGGCGCTGGTGCTGTACCAGCTCCACCAGACGCTCGGCGACACCGTCTTCGACCGGCTGCTGCGCGGCTGGGCCGCGGCACATGTCCACGGCAACGCCTCCACGGCCGACTTCACGGCATACTGTGCGCGTTTCACCGGCCGTGACCTCACCCCGCTGTTCTCGACCTGGCTCTACGGCAAGGCCAGACCCGCCCGGCTGTGAGCGGTCCCGGCCCCGCGGGTCAGCGCAGCGGCTCGCCCACCGCGTGCATATGGCCGAGCGCCTGCGCGTAGGAGTCCAGCAGCCCGGTCTCGGTGTAGCGCACACCGACGTGCGCACAGTGGGCGCGCACCAGCGGGCGGGCGAGCCGCAGGTGCGGGCGCGGCATGCTCGGGAAGAAGTGGTGCTCGATCTGGTAGTTGAGCCCGCCGAGCAGGAAGTCCACCACCGGATTCCCGCGGACGTTGCGCGAGGTCAGCACCTGGCGGCGCAGATGCCCCCAGCGGGCGCCCGGTTCGGGCATCTCCATGCCCTTGTGGTTGGGGGCGAACGCGCACCCCAGGTGCAGGCCGAAGAGAGCGTGGTGCAGCGCGGCGAAGGCCAGCGCCTGCGGCCACGGCAGCGTGGTCAGCAACAGGGTCGCGTAGCCCGCCAGATGGGCGGTCAGCAGCGAGCCCTCCACCAGCCGGCCGCGGCGGTCCAGCCGCCTCAGGTCCTGGAAGCTCGCGACCTTCAGGGCGAGCCCCTCCAGCAGCAGCATCGGGAAGAACAGCCGCGCCTGGTGCCTGGTCAGGAAGCGCGCGAAGCCCTGCCGTTCGACGGCCTGCGCCCGCGTCCACACCAGGGCGCCCACCTCCACGTCCGGGTCCTTGCCCACGTGGTTGGGGTTGGCATGGTGCCGGTTGTGCTTGTCGCTCCACCACGCGGCGCCCATTCCCAGCAGCAGGTTGCCGTGCACCAGCGCGATGAACCGGTTGGCGCGACGGCCCGCCGCTATCTGCTGGTGCCCCGCGTCATGTCCGGTGAAGCCGCTGCGCGCGGAGAACACCGCCGCCGGGAGCGCCAGCGCCAGCACCCACCACGACCCGGTGCGCCCGACCAGGGCCACCGCCGTCCAGACCGCGGCCATGGCCAGCAGGTCGGCCGCGATCGACACCGCGTAGCGCCCCCGGCGGCGGCGCAGCAGCCCCGACTCGCGCACCGTGCGCAGCAGCGGGGCGAATTCGCTGGACTCGCAGCCGGGGGCACGCCCGGTCGGTTCGACGGGGGTCAGGACGGTCGCCATGGGCGCTCCTCGGTGACGGGCGGTGTCTGTCCTACGGCCCGGACGGGCCGTACGGCGACGCTACGAACCACCGCCCGCCGCGGACCATGGCACTGTCACCCGACTTCCCGGGGTGCCCGTCCCCCGGGGAACGCGGGGGATATCCCCACCCCGGTCAGTTGCGAGGGGGACCGTACTGGCCACGGACGATCTCTGCCCGGCCGCATCCCGGCGGCCGCGCCCGGCCCAGTGTCCCATCCCGGCGAGCCGTTCAGAACCGTTCCTGCGCTCCCAAAGACGCGCGGGCCGCCAGGCGGCGCCTTACCGTGTGCCGCTCCGTGGCGGCGTCTACGATGCTGGACAACCGCCAAGCGGCAGGTGTCTTGGCCAGGTCTGAGGAGCACCATCATCAGCGGCAACGTTTCGGTCGAACGCAGGATCGCCGAGGAGCTGGGCGTACGCGAAGGGCAGGTACGGGCGGCCGTCGACCTGCTCGACGGCGGGGCCACGGTGCCGTTCATCGCGCGCTACCGCAAGGAGGCGACCGGCACGCTCGACGACGAGCAGCTGCGCAACCTCGAGGAGCGCCTGCGGTATCTGCGCGAGCTGGACGAGCGGCGCGCCGCGGTGCTGGAGTCCATCGACTCCCAGGGCAAGCTCGACGACGCCCTGCGCGAGCAGATCATGGCGGCCGACTCCAAGGCGCGGCTGGAGGACATCTACCTGCCGTACAAGCCCAAGCGGCGCACCAAGGCCCAGATCGCCCGCGAGGCGGGCCTGGAGCCGCTCGCCGACGCGCTGCTGGCCGATCCGGGGCTGGACCCGCAGACGGCCGCCGCACCGTACGCGGACACCGACAAGGGCGTGGACGACGCGGCGGCGGCGCTGGAGGGCGCCCGCGCCATCCTCACCGAGCGCTTCTCCGAGGACGCCGACCTGGTCGGCGAGCTGCGCACCCGGATGTGGAGCCGCGGCCGGCTGGTCGCCAAGGTGCGCGAGGGCAAGGAGGAGGCGGGCGCGAAGTTCGCCGACTACTTCGACTTCGCCGAGCCCTTCGGCAAGCTGCCCTCGCACCGTGTGCTCGCCATGCTGCGCGGCGAGAAGGAGGAGGTCCTCGACCTCACCCTGGAGCCGGAGGAGCCCGTCGAGGGCCCCAGCAGCTTCGAGCGGCGCATCGCCCAGCGCTTCGGCGTCGCCGACCGCGGCCGTCCCGGCGACCGCTGGCTGCTGGACACCGTCCGCTGGGCCTGGCGCACCCGCATGCTCGTCCGGCTCGGCATCGACCTGCGCGTGCAGCTGCGCCAGGAGGCCGAGGACGAGGCGGTGCGGGTCTTCGCCGCCAACCTGCGCGACCTGCTGCTCGCCGCGCCCGCCGGCACGCGCGCCACAATGGGCCTCGACCCGGGCCTGCGCACCGGCGTCAAGGTCGCCGTCGTGGACGGCACCGGCAAGGTCGTCGCCACCGACACCATCTACCCGCACGCGCCGCACAACCGCTGGGACGAATCCCTCGCCACCCTGGCCCGGCTCGCCGCCGCGCACGACGTCGACCTGATCGCCATCGGCAACGGCACCGCCTCCCGCGAGACCGACAAGCTGGCGGGCGACCTCATCAAGGCGCACCCGGAGCTGAAGCTCACCAAGGCCGTCGTCTCGGAGGCCGGCGCCTCGGTCTACTCCGCCTCCGCCTACGCGTCCGCCGAGCTGCCCGGCATGGACGTGTCGCTGCGCGGCGCGGTGTCCATCGCCCGCCGTCTCCAGGATCCGCTGGCGGAACTGGTCAAGATCGACCCGAGGTCCATCGGTGTCGGCCAGTACCAGCACGACCTCTCCGAGGTGAAGCTGTCGCGCTCGCTGGACGCCGTGGTCGAGGACTGCGTGAACGGCGTCGGGGTCGATGTCAACACCGCGTCGGTGCCGCTGCTGCGCCGCGTCTCGGGCATCACCGAGGGCCTGGCCGCCAACATCGTCACCCACCGCGACACCCACGGCCCCTTCCGCAGCCGCAAGGCCCTCAAGGACGTCGCCCGGCTCGGCCCGAAGGCGTACGAGCAGTGCGCGGGCTTCCTGCGCATCCTCGGCGGCGAGAACCCGCTGGACGCGTCCGCCGTGCACCCCGAGGCCTACCCGGTGGTCCGCCGGATCGGTGTGAGCGCGGGCACCGCCGTCCCCGACCTGATCGGCAACGGCACCGTGCTGCGGGGGCTGCGCCCGGCGGATTTCGTCGACGAGTCCTTCGGTCTGCCGACCGTCACCGACATCCTCGCCGAGCTGGAGAAGCCGGGGCGCGACCCGCGGCCCGCCTTCAAGACCGCGGCCTTCAAGGAGGGCGTGGAGGAGATGAAGGACCTGCGCCCGGGGATGCTGCTGGAGGGCGTGGTCACCAATGTGGCCGCCTTCGGCGCGTTCGTGGATGTCGGCGTCCACCAGGACGGGCTGGTGCACGTGTCGGCGCTGTCCGACCGGTACGTCTCCGACCCGCGCGAGGTCGTCAAGCCCGGGGACATCGTCCGGGTCAAGGTGCTGGACATCGACCTGCCGCGCAAGCGGATCTCCCTCACGCTGCGGCTGGACGACGAGCCGCGCGCCGCAGCGGGCGCGGGCGGCGGCGGTGAGCGCCGCGGCACCGCGCCGCGGCAGGGCGGCGGACGGCAGGGCGGCGGCCGTCAGGGGCAGGGCCAGGGCCAGGGCCAGGGCGGCGGGCGCCGCGGAGGCTCCGCGCCCGCCCCGCAGAACGGTGCCATGGCCGACGCGCTGCGCCGGGCGGGCCTGACCGGCGGGCGCTGAGGGACGGGGCGGGCCGGCACGCGCCCGGCCCGCCCGGTCTGCCGGAAACGCCGGGAACCAGGACGGTCGAGCGGGCGTTCTGGTGGGTAGGCGGTAACTGAGTGAAGGAGCGGCGACCTGCCGCGGGACGCCGTGAACGGAGGCGGGGACAGATGTCGAATCGTGCGAAGGTCGCCATCGGTGGTGTGGCGGTCGGGCTGATCCTGCTCATCGTTCTTCCCTGGTGGGTGTCCTTCCTGATCATCGTCGGGATCCCGGCGGCGGCCTACCTGACGCTGGATTCCTCGCAGCGCCGCAGGCTGCGCCGTGTCTCCCGGCGCCAAATAGGTCGCTGACCCGGACGAGGCCCCGGTAGCGTGGCGGCCCGCCCTGTCCCGGCACGGGCGGGGCGGTCACCTGGGAGGGGTTCGGCCCGATGTCGCTTGTTCCCGCCACCGTGCGGTCCGTCGAGGAGCTGGTCGCGTACACCGCGCGCGGCAACCGCGTGAAATACCTGCACTTCTGGGGCCACCGCCCGCAGCGCGACGGCAGCGTGGGCCCCGGCTGTCTCAGCCAGTGGTGGCCCGCGCCCTTCACCGTGGACGGCATCCGCTACGCCACGGCAGAGCACTGGATGATGGCCGGCAAGGCGCGGCTCTTCGGCGATCCGGAGGCCGGGCAGCGCGTCCTGGCAGCCGGCTCGCCCGGCGCCGCCAAGGCCGCCGGGCGCACGGTGCGCGGATTCGACGAGGCGGTCTGGGTGCGGGAGCGCTTCGCGCTTGTCGCCGAGGGCAGCCGCCACAAGTTCGGGCAGCACCCCGAGCTGCGGAAGTACCTGCTGGCGACCGCGGGCCGGGTGCTCGTCGAAGCCAGCCCGGTGGACCGCGTCTGGGGCATCGGCCTGGCGGCGGACGACGAGCGCGCCGCCGACCCCGCACGCTGGCACGGCCTGAATCTGCTGGGCTTCGCCCTCATGGACGCCCGCGACGCCCTCGCGTGACGCCCCGGGGGGCCCGCCCGAGCTCCCACCGTACGGGAGGCTCGGGCGGGCAGCCGCGCTACTTCAGATACGGTCCGTCCGTGCCGATCTTGCCCGGCGTGGCGTTGCTGCCGCCCAGGTCGAGGACGTAGACGCGCATGTCGCCCTTGCCGGGCGCGGCGACGGACAGCGTCCCGTCGGCGACCGTCCGCACGTCCCCGGTGACGGCATCGACGTAGCGGCCGTTCGGTATCCCGCTGAAGGTGGCCGCGTCCGTCACCGTCACCAGGGCGAAGCTGTCGGTCCCGGAGGCGCTGTCGGTGTAGCGGCGCTTGAACGACATGCCGCCGCCGCTGACCCCGTCCGTGCTGTACTGGCCCATCTGCAGGGCCGGTATCGCCCGGCGGATCAGGTTGAGCCGCTGCAGGTGCTCGACCAGCGGCTGCGCGAGTGTGGTGGCCACCGCACCGGACGCGCTGCCCACCACACCGAAGTCCGGCGCGGTGACGCTGCCCTCCAGATGGTCGCCGTAGTAGGCCCGGCCCGTCGTCGCCAGCGGGCAGCTCGGCCCGCAGTCGATCGTCTTTCCGGCCTGGAACTGGATCTCCGAGCCGCAGTAGAGGGTGGGGATGCCGCGGAACGTCCACATCAGCGCCATGTTCTCGGCCCACGCGTCCTGGCCTCCGGCATAGCGCACGGACGATTTGTTGGGCCCGTAGTCGTGGCTGTCGACATAGACGACGTTGTAGGTCGCGTCGTTCGTCGAGTCGTCGGAGTCCTTGCCGTTGAAGAAGGCGTTGTGCGCGTCACCGAAATTCATGTGCATGCGCATATCGATGATGTTCATGCCGGAGAACCGGCTGTGGTCCGGCGTGTGGTAAGCGTTGCCGTCGAGGAAGGCGTTGGCGGACGTCGGCTGGTTGCCGGTGCCGAGCTGCTCCTCGTAGGTGTACTGCTCGATCGCGGCGGTGGCGTCGTCGGGGCTGTATTCCTTGCGCTCCTTCCATGTGTAGAACTGCGCCGAATGGTTGACCGAACCGCGGTTCCACTTGTCGTTGACGAAGGCGCCGACCTCGCCGAAGACGAAGAAGTTCTGCGCCTTGTCCTGACCCCAGTCCTGGAGCACGCGCTGCTGGATGGCGGGCAGGAACCGGCGGTTCCAGGTGACGCGCGGAATGTGCACGGCGGTGTCGATGCGGAATCCGTCCACGCCCATGTCGATGTACTTGTCGTAGGCGCCGATCAGGTAGTTCTGCACCGTCGGGTTCTCGGTGTTGAAGTCGGCGAGGTCGTCGGCGAGCCAGCACGACCGGGAGTCCTCGCCCTCCCAGTTGCCGATCCAGCACTGGTGGTAGAGGTCGGCGGGAAAGAGCCCCGAGGTGGGCGTGGGCCACTGGCAGTTGTAGAGGGTGTAGCCCTCGGGACTGTGCTGGCCGTTGGGCTTGCCCCAGTTCAGGCAGGTGTTTCCGGCCGGTTCCGCGGTCGACCACAGATCGCCGTTGTAGTACGACTTCCCGGTCTTCGGATCGATCGTCAGACCGTCGTAGCCGAAGCCGTCCTCCTTCTCGTCGTAGTACCACGACCACTGGGTGTCCCGGACGCCGTAGACGGTGGGCACGAAGAGGCCCTTGGCACCCCACCGGGAACTGTGGTTGTAGACGACGTCCTGGTAGATCTTGATGCCCTTGGCGTGCGCGGCGTTGATGAGGTCCTGGTAGGACGCGCCGGCCGACTCCAGCCGGGGGTCGACCCGGTAGAAGTCCCACCCGTGGTAGCCGTGGTAGTCGTAGTCGCTGCGGTTGAGGACCACCGGGGTGATCCAGATCGCCGAGAAGCCGAGCGCCTTGACGTAGTCCAGCTTCTGGACCAGGCCCTTGAAGTCGCCGCGGAACATCGGGTCGTGGTTGGCGGCGTTGCCGGAGGCCACGTCCTGGTTCCCGCCGCGGTCGTTGCTCGTGTCGCCGTCGTAGAAGCGCGCGGTGAGCACGAAGTAGATCGGGTCCTTGCGCGGGTCCGTGCCGATCATCTCGCCGGAGGTGGCGGGCGGCGGGGCGTGGCCGGTGGTCGCGCTCGCCGGGGCGGAGGCCGCCGACACGTTGCCCGCCGCGTCCAGCGCGACGACGGTGTAGGTGTAGGTGGTGGCCTCCTCCAGGCCGGACTCGGAGAAGACCGTGGAGCCCACGCTCGTCACCACCGTGCCCCTGCTGCCGCCGGTACGGGTGACCTGGTAGCCCGTCACCCCGGTGTCGTCGGTGGACGGATCCCACGTCAGCACCACCGCGGTGTCGGTGGCCGCGGCCTTGACCGCGTCCGGCACACTCGGCGGTGTGGTGTCGGGCACGACCGCCGCGCAGGGATCCGCGGCCCCGGAGGTCACCTTGTGGTCCTTGACCGTGCTCACCCCGGTGCCCAGCGCGTAGTTGGCGCCGTTGTTGTTGTCCCACGTGCCGTTACCGTTGTTGAACGTCGCCGCGAGGCCTCCGGCGCCTTGCAGATCGACGGATTTCTTCACCCACCCGGTGCAGGCCGGTTCCATGCCGACGCCCGGAACGGCCGTCCACGGCTTGCCGTTCGGCGCGTAGTGCAGGTTGACGGTCGTCCAGCCGACCGTCGCGGTGGAGTAGAAGACCGTCGCGGACGTGGCCGCCGGCGGGTCGCCGGTATCCCCGGCGCACGGGTCGCTGTGCGCCACCGCGCCGTCCTTGACGGTGATGGTGCCGGTGCCCAGGGCGTAGTTCTTGCCACCGTTGTTGTCCCAGGTGCCCCGGCCGTCGGTGAACGTGGCCTGCCACCCGGTGGCGGCGCCCAGATCGACGGTCTTCTTCACCCAGCCGGTGCAGGCCGTCTCCATGGCCACCCCGGGAACGGTCGTCCAGCTGCCGCCGTCCGGCGCCCAGTGCAGGTTGTAGGCCGCCCAGCCGGTCGATGTCGTGGAGTAGAAGATGGTGGCGCTGTTGCCGGCGGCGGTCGCCGCGGAGGCGCGGGCACCGCCGGTCGCGGGCAGCAGCGCGGCCACGAGCGCGCAGAGCGCGGCGAGCAGCAGCGTCAGCGGGCCGGGCCCGGCCCTGTGGTGATGGCGCGTCAGGAGGGTCACAGGGTGCTCCTCGGAAAGGGCCGCACACGGGCGGCCGGTGTGGGGGGTGCCGTCTCCTCCGCGCGCCACGGAAAGAACGGCCGTATTTCTTGCGCAACTTGCTGCAAGAACCTTCGTGAAGGTACTGGGACATGTGAGTGACGTAAAGAGGTGCGGACGGGCACGGTGCCGCACCGCACGTAGGGTGATCGAGGTGCGGCAGCCGCACCCGCGCGACGGAAGGTGGTCCGGCGGAGATGACGGAGCGTCTGGTGGTCATCGGCGGCGACGCCGCCGGTATGTCGGCCGCGTCGCAGGCACGGCGCCGCAGGGACGCCGCGGACCTGGAGATCGTCGCTTTCGAGCGCGGCCGCCACACCTCCTACTCGGCCTGCGGCATCCCGTACTGGATCGCGGGCGACGCGGCCGGTCCCGGCGCCCTCGTCGCCAGGACCGCAGAGGAGCACCGCGAGCGCGCCATCGACCTGCGGCTCGGCACCGAGGTCGTCACGATCGACCCGGAGCGCGGCCGGGTCCGCAGCCGGGACGCCGCGGGCCGCGAGGAGTGGACCGGCTACGACCACCTGGTGATCGCCACCGGCGCGGAACCGGTGCGCCCGCGCGTGCCGGGCATCGACGCGCCGGGCGTCTTCGGCGTGCAGACGCTCGACGACGGCGAGGCCGTCCTCCGGGGGCTGGAACGCTCCGGGGTACGGCGGGCCGTCGTCGTGGGCGGCGGCTACATCGGTGTCGAGATGGCCGAGGCGATGCTGCGGCACGGGCTCGACGTGACCCTGATCGACCGCAACGAACAGCCCATGACCACTCTGGATCCGGACATGGGCCGACTGGTGCGCACCGCACTCGAAGGCCTCGGGGTGCGGGTGGTCTCCGGCACCCCGGTCCGCGAGGTGCTCACCGGTGCGGACGGCCGGGTCCGCGCGGTGGCGACGGACGCGGGCGAGCATCCGGCCGACCTGGTGGTGCTCGGTCTCGGCGTCCGGCCGCAGACCCGGCTCGCGGCCGCCGCGGGACTGCCGCTCGGCGCCCACGGCGGCCTGCTCACCGACCGCGCCATGCGGGTGCGCGGCAGCGAACGCGTCTGGGCGGGCGGCGACTGCGTCGAGGTGCTCAACCTCGTCTCCGGCGAGTTCCAGCACATCGCGCTCGGCACCCACGCCAACAAGCACGGCCGGATCATCGGCATCAACATCGGCGGCGGTTACGCCACCTTCCCGGGCGTCGTGGGCACCGCCGTGAGCAAGGTCTGCGACGTGGAGATCGCCCGCACCGGCCTGAAGGAGTCCCAGGCACGGGCGGCCGGCCTGCAGTTCGTGACCGCGGTCATCGAGTCCACCAGCCGCGCCGGCTACTACCCGGGCGCGGCCGTCATGACGGTCAAGATGCTGGCCGAGCGCCGCAGCGGGCGGCTGCTGGGCCTGCAGATCGTCGGTGGCGAGGGCGCGGCCAAGCGGGTCGACGTCGGCGCGGTCGCGCTCACCGCGGGCATGACGGTCGAGCAGATGACCGGCCTCGACCTCGGCTACGCCCCGCCCTTCTCCCCGGTGTGGGACCCCGTGCTGGTGGCCGCCCGGAAGGCTGCCGACGCGGTGGCCGCGGACCTCGCCGCCGACTGAGGTCCACGGCAGGGCACGGGCCCGGCCACGCGGACCGGGACCGTCGGCGACCGCGTACGTGCGCGCGGTGCGGGCATGGTGCCGGGGTGCGTACGTGCGCGGGGCCGCGGCCGGAGTGCGGGGGTGCGTACGTGTGCGGGGCGCGGCAGCCTGCCCGCCGTCAGGAGGGTGAGCCCGCGAGTTTGTCGAGCGCCTCCAGCAGGTGCGGCAGCGACCGGCCGCGGCCGACCGGCATGATCTCGCCGGGAGCGTCGTCCAGCAGCACGAAGGCGATGTCGTCGGTCCGGGCGACCAGACTCCATCCCGGTCCGTCGGCGCGCAGCGACCCCGCGGTGGTCCGTACCCGGCCGGGCGGCGGGGGAGTGCTGACGTACTGCGCCGCTTCGGCCAGCGCGCGGCGCACCCCGGGGTGGGAGATCTCGGCCGGCGCGGCGGCGGCGTCGGCGGGGCCGGGCGCGGCCTCGGCGTCCGGACCCGCGGGCGGAGCGTCCGCGTCCGGTGCCGCCTCGCCCGTGCCGGAAGCGGCCGTGCCGGAAGCGGCCGTGCCGCTCGCGGCGCCCGCGGCCTTCTCGCCGTCCGTACCTGGACCCGTGGAATCCGCCGCCTCCTGCGGGGCAGGGGCGGGCGCCGTGTCGGGCGCTGCACCGGGCGCCGTGTCAGGTGACACGTCCGCGGGAGCGAGGGACGGCGGGAGCTGGTCGCGCCACTCGTGCCAGTGCACCGCTATCTCGTCGGCGCCCAGCCGCCGTTGCGGCGGCCCCCAGACCGAGACGTCCGGCGGGGTGAGCGCGGGCCCCGCCTCCTCCTCGGCCGGGTCGTGCGGATCCGGGACGTCCGGCACCGCCACGGCCACCGGCAGCGGCCAGCCCGGCAGCGACGCGGCAAGCGTCTCTTCCTGCGGCGCCAGCTCGTACTCCAGGCCGCAGTCCCACGCCGCCAGCGCGCACGCGACGAGGGCGGCGTCCGTGGTGACGACCGTCCAGCGGGCGCCGCGGCCGTCCTGGCCGAACATCAGGCCGTAGCCGTCGGGCAGCGGGTCGAGCCCCAACTGCTCGCACGCGGCGGGGTAGTCGTCACCGAGCACTCCGGGGAAGCGCTCGGCGGTCAGCATCGCGGCCGTCAGCACGAACAGCGCGTCCTCGTCCTCCGCGTAGTCGGCATGCTCGGCCGCGGCCATGTGGCGCCCTCCCTCTCGTTCCGGTTCGCGCACCTTAACCAGCCGGTAACCACTACGTCGAGGGGGTCGGAGGCACCGTAAATCCGTTCGGCGGCTCGTCGCCGTCGCCTATCCTCGCCGCATGGGACGCATCCGCAGCACCCACTACGTCTGTCTGTCGTGCCGGTCCTCGTGGAAAGTGCCGATCGCCCGCGACACGGCGGGAACGTGCCTGCGTTGTGCGGGGCGGCTCGTCAACGCCGGAACGCAGTTCGCCGCCCCCAGGCGCCGGGACAAGGCGGCGTGGCGCGCGCTCGGCGCGGTGCTCGCGTCCGGGCTGCGCTTCCACTCCGCGTGCGAATGCTGCCAGGACGGTCCGGGCTACCGGCCGCGCACGTCGCGCGAGGTGCGCGAGCGGCTGGCCCACGCCGCGGCCACCGGAGTGCCGGTCGCGGTCGCGCTGCAGTGCCGGGACGTGACGCACGGTAACGAAGCCCCGGGGCGATGCATGCCGTAGCGGCCCCTTCCGCCCGGTCCGTCCGGCCCGTGCGACGAGCCGGCACCTCCCCGCCGTCCGCGGATACCGGCCATGCATCATGGGGGGATGATCACCCTGCGTTCCATGGCCCTTTTCGTCCTCGCCGCCGTGCTGGAGATCGGCGGCGCCTGGCTGATCTGGCAGGGCGTGCGCGAGCACCGGGGCCTGGCCTGGATGGGGGCGGGTGTCGTGGCCCTCGGCCTCTACGGATTCGTCGCGACCCGCCAGCCCGACGCGGAGTTCGGCCGCATTCTGGCCGCGTACGGCGGCGTGTTCGTGGCCGGTTCGCTGCTGTGGGGTGTGGTCGCCGACGGTTACCGCCCGGACCGCTTCGACATCATCGGGGCCGTGATCTGCCTGGTCGGAGTGGGCGTCATCATGTATGCCCCGCGCGGCGGCTGAAACCCGCCGGTCCCCGGCCGAAGCCCGGCCGTTCCGTCCCTGTGGCGCCCCGAGGCGGGGTTGCCGAAGCGCCTCGGGCGCGACAGGCTCTACGGCAGGGGAGACGGGAGGCAGGGGCGATGACGGTGAGCAACAAGCTTGCATGGCTGCTCGATGATCTGACACGGCGCGTGCCGCACGTCCGACACGCCCTCGTCCTGTCCAACGACGGACTGGTGACCGGAGCCAGCGAGAGCCTGGACCGTCCGACGGCGGAGCATCTGGCGGCGGTCTCGTCCGGATTCCACAGCCTTGCCAAGGGGGCCGGCCGGCAGTTCGGCGTCGGCGGGGTCCGGCAGACGATGGTCGAGTTCGACGAGGGCTACCTCTTCGTGACGGCGGCGGGCGACGGAAGTTGCCTCGCGGTGCTCAGCGGCATGGAGGCCGACGTCGGGCGGGTGGCCTACGAGATGACCCTGCTGGTGCACCGGGTGGGCGAGCACCTCGGGGTCGCGGCCCGCCAGTCGAGCTCGCCGTACTGAGTTCCCGCCGGGGCCGATCGCGCTGCGAACTATGAGCTGAGCTGCGGAGATGTGAGTTATCCACAGGGCCGGGAACGGGTGGTCGTCCGCGCGCGCTATCGTCGTGACTGTCAGTGATTGAACGACAGCACAGAGGGACGGTGGTTGCGATGGGGACGACAAGGACGGCGACGGGCCCGGCGCGGGTGACGGACAGGCCGGGGCCGGGGGCGGCGAAAGCGGTCCCCGCGGGCTCGGTGGGCTCGGGCGGTGCGCGGAAGGGGCCGGGGGCGAACGGGCCTGCGGGCCGCCCGGCTTCCCGCCCGGAGCGGCGGGCACGGGTGCCGCGTCCGGCGGAGGCGGTGCAGCCGCCGCTGCCGTCCGAGGTGGTGGAGGAGACCGCGCCGCAGACGTTCACTCTCAACCGGGCCCGGGAGGAACTGGGCCTGCCGTTCGCCGAGTTCGAGCTGGCGTTGCAGCTCGGCGAAATCGGCACGGTCACGGGCGGGGCCGCCGACCGGCCGAGGGTGTCCGCCGCGGAGGTTGCCCGGGTGCGCGGACAGGACGGCGGCACGCAGGCCCTGCTCTCGCGGATCGAGCTGGTCAGCACCACGGCGGCGGCCGAGCTGCTCGGGATCGGCCGGGATCGGATGCTGCGGCTGACGCGCGCGGGATGCCTCCGGCCCGTGCGGTGGTACGTGAACCGCTACCGGGCCCTCGTATGGCTCTACCTCGCCGGTGAGCTGCGGGAGTTCGCGGTGGCCCGGCCCGCGCTGCTGGCCGGGAAGCTGCCGTCGGACGTGCGCGCGGCGGATGCGGAGGGGGTGGATCTGCGGGCGCGCGGCTGGCGGTCCCGGCAGGTCACCCGGCTGGTGCAGGACGCACCCGGCCCCTGGGAGGAGGCCGCGGTCTGGGCGGCGTTGCTGGGGCCCGAGGTCATCGACGAGGCGGTGCCGAATCCGCACGAACGCAGGCGCCTGCGGGGTATCCACACGGTGCTGCCCCACGGCCACCCGGGACCGCTCGCCGGTCCGGCTCTGATCAGACGGCTGACGGTCGCGGACGCCCCGGACGAGGTCGCCGCCGGACTGCTGGCACTGGCCGAGGCCCTCGGCCGTGCCCGAGCGGGGGAGAGGGTGCCGCCGAAGCCGCGGCACGAGCCGTGGCGCGCAGCGCCGCCGGAGCCGGCCGGTGCCCTGGTGACAGGGCGGGGCGTCATGCTCGCGCCGTCGCCGTCGCCGTCGCCGTCGCCGTCGCCGTCGCCGTCGCCGCTGTCCGGGCCCGGCGCGGATGGTTGGGCCGTGGGGGAGCGGCCCCGGCGCAGCCTGCTGCGGCTGCTGCGCGGGCGGCGCCAGGCCGTCGACGGCTGACGCCACCCGCGGGGGAGTGCCTTCAGAGCTCGCCGACCCCGGTCACCCTGATCACCGCGCGGCCCTCCTCGTCGGAGGCCGCGAGGTCGACCTCGGCCGAGATGCCCCAGCCGTGGTCGCCCGCGGGGTCGGCGAAGGTCTGCCGCACGCGCCAGAGCCCGTGCTGCGGCTCCTCCTCGATCATGAGCAGTTTCGGGCCACGGGCGTCCGGACCGGTGCCGAGGTCGTCGTACTCGTCCCAGTAGGCGTCCATGGCGTCGGCCCACGCGTCCGCGTCCCAGCCGGACGCCTCGTCCAGCTCGCCCAGCAGCTCGTACTTCTCCAGGGCGGCCAGCTCCACGCGGCGGAAGAGCGCGTTGCGGACCAGGACGCGGAAGGCCCGGCCGTTCGCGGTGACCGGCTTGACCTGGTCGGCGCGCTCGGCGGCCTCCTCCGCGGTCTCCACCTCGGGGTTGGCCAGCTGCTCCCACTCGTCCAGCAGGCTGGAGTCGACCTGCCGGACCAGCTCGCCGAGCCAGGCGGTGAGGTCCTGGAAGTCCTCGGACTTCAGGTCGTCGGGCACGGTGTGGTCCAGCGCCTTGTACGCGCTCGCCAGGTAGCGCAGCACGATGCCCTCGGTCCTGGCCAGCTCGTAGTACGACACGAATTCGGAGAACGTCATCGCGCGCTCGTACATGTCGCGCACCACCGATTTGGGGGACACCGGATGGTCACCGACCCAGGGGTGGCTCTTGCGGTACACGCCGTAGGCGTGCAGCAGGAGCTCTTCCAGCGGCTTGGGGTACGACACCTCCTGCAGCCGCTCCATGCGCTCCTCGTACTCCACGCCGTCGGCCTTCATCGCGGCCACCGCGTCGCCCCTGGCCTTGTTCTGCTGGGCCGCCAGGATCTGCCGCGGGTCGTCGAGCGTCGACTCGACCACCGAGACCATGTCGAGCGCATAGGACGGGGAGTCGGGGTCGAGCAGCTCGAAGGCGGCGAGCGCGAAGGTGGACAGCGGCTGGTTGAGCGCGAAGTCCTGCTGGAGATCGACGGTCAGCCGGACGATCCTGCCCTCTGCGTCGGGCTCGTCCAGCCGCTCCACCACGCCGCCGTCCAGCAGCGACCGGTAGATGGCGATGGCCCGGCGGATGTGCCGCAGCTGGGAGCGGCGGTCCTCGTGATTGTCCTCCAGCAGGCGGCGCATCGCGTCGAAGGCGTTGCCCGGCCGCGCGATGACCGACAGCAGCATCGCGTGGGTGACACGGAAGCGCGAGGTCAGCGGTTCCGGCTCGGAGGCGATGAGCTTCTCGAAGGTGTTCTGCGACCAGTTGACGAAGCCCTCGGGAGCCTTCTTGCGCACCACCTTGCGGCGCTTCTTCGGATCGTCGCCCGCCTTCGCCAGCGCCTTCTCGTTCTCGATCACGTGCTCGGGCGCCTGGGCCACCACGAAGCCCGCGGTGTCGAAGCCGGCCCGGCCCGCCCGCCCGGCGATCTGGTGGAACTCCCGGGCCCGCAGCACCCGCACCCGCTGCCCGTCGTATTTGGTCAGCGCGGTGAACAGGACGGTGCGGATGGGCACGTTGACGCCCACGCCGAGGGTGTCCGTCCCGCAGATCACCTTCAGCAGACCCGCCTGCGCCAGCTTCTCCACCAGCCGGCGGTACTTCGGCAGCATCCCCGCGTGGTGCACGCCGATGCCGTGCCGGACGTAGCGCGAGAGGTTGCGGCCGAAGGCGGTGGTGAAGCGGAAGTTGCCGATCAGCTCGGCGATGGCGTCCTTCTCCGCGCGCGAGCACATGTTGATGCTCATCAGCGCCTGGGCCCGCTCCACCGCGGCCGCCTGCGTGAAGTGCACGATGTAGACGGGCGACTGACGGGTCTCCAGCAGCTCGGTGAGCGTCTCGGTCATCGCCGTCGTGCGGTACTCGTAGCTCAGCGGCACCGGGCGGGTCGCCGAGCGCACCACGGAGGTGGGCCGCCCGGTCCTGCGGGTGAGGTCCTCCTCGAAGCGGGAGACGTCGCCGAGGGTCGCCGACATCAGCAGGAACTGCGCCTGCGGCAGCTCCAGCAGCGGGATCTGCCACGCCCAGCCGCGGTCCGGCTCGGCGTAGAAGTGGAACTCGTCCATGACCACCTGGCCGACGTCCGCGTCCCGGCCGTCGCGCAGCGCGATCGAGGCCAGCACCTCGGCGGTGCAGCAGATGACGGGCGCGTCCGGATTCACCGAGGCGTCGCCGGTGAGCATGCCGACGTTCTCGGTGCCGAAGAGTTTGCACAGGTCGAAGAACTTCTCCGACACCAGCGCCTTGATCGGCGCGGTGTAGAAGGTGACCTCGTCGCGGGCCAGCGCGGCGAAGTGCGCACCGGCCGCGACTAGGCTCTTTCCGGAACCGGTGGGGGTGGAGAGGATCACGTTCGCCCCCGAGACCACCTCGATCAGCGCCTCCTCCTGGGCGGGGTAGAGCGTGAGGCCCTGCCCTTGCGCCCAGGTCGAGAACGCGTCGAAGAGGGCGTCGGGGCCGGGGTCGGACGGCAGCTGGTCGATAAGGGTCACCCCACCATCTTGCCTGTCCGGGCCGCTCCGGGCGGAACCGGAGGCGTCGCGGAAGATCACCGACGATATGGTGTGCCGTCGAACCACGCGTCAACTCCGCCTGCGGGCGGCACATTTTGGGGGACGGAGCAGCCTGATGATGGGACCTGCGCATTCACTGTCCGGGGCTGCGGCCTGGCTGGCCGTCGGCGCGGTAGCCGCGGGCCTCGACCATCCGATGCCCTGGCCGACGGTGCTCGTCGGCGCCCTGATCTGCGCGGGCGCGGCGCTCGCCCCGGACCTCGACCACCAGGCGGCGACGATCTCCCGGGCCTTCGGCCCGCTGTCGCGGTGGCTGTGCAAGATCGTGGACGCCATCGCGCACGCGACCTACAAGGCGACCCGCAAGGCCGGCGACCCGCGCCGGGCCGGCGGCCACCGCACCCTGACGCACACCTGGGTGTGGGCGGTGCTCATCGGCGCGGGCTTCTCCGCCGCCGCCGTGTACGGCGGGCGCTGGGCGGTGCTGGTCATCCTCTTCATCCACATGGTGCTGGCCGTCGAGGGCCTGCTGTGGCGGCAGGCCCGCGGCGCGCACGACGTCCTGGTGTGGCTCCTCGGGGCCACCAGCGCGTGGATGCTCGCCGACATCCTGGACGACCCGGGCAACGGCAAGGACTGGCTCTTCACCCAGCCCGGCCAGCACTACCTGTGGATCGGCCTGCCGATCGTGCTGGGCTCGCTGGTGCACTGCCTCGGCGACGCGCTCACCGTCTCCGGCTGCCCGGTGCTGTGGCCGATACCGATCGGGCGGCGCCGCTGGTATCCGGTCGGTCCGCCGAAGTTCATGCGCTTCCGCGCCGGCAGCTGGGTCGAGATCAAGGTCCTCATGCCGGTCTTCCTCGTGGTCGGCGGCGGCTGCGCCCTGGGAGCGCTGGGGGCCCTGAGCTTCGTCGGCTGACGCCCGCGGCCGCCGGACCGCCCGCTGCCGGGCGGTCCGGCGAGGGGCCGGGCAGCTCAGCCGTGCCAGGAGCGCCACAGGGCGGCGTAGGCGCCGTCCGCGGCGACGAGCTGGTGGTGGCTGCCCAGCTCACTGATCCTGCCGTCCTCGACCACCGCGATCACGTCGGCGTCGTGCGCCGTGTGCAGCCGGTGGGCGATGGCGACGACCGTGCGGCCGTCCAGCACCCGCGACAGCGAACGCTCCAGATGGCGCGCGGCGCGCGGGTCCAGCAGCGAGGTGGCCTCGTCCAGCACCAGCGTGTGCGGGTCGGCCAGCACCAGCCGGGCCAGCGCGAGCTGCTGCGCCTGCGCCGGGGTGAGGACCGAGCCGCCGGAGCCGACCTCGGTGTCCAGGCCGCCGGGCAGCCCCGTCGCCCACTCCTCCGCGTCCACCGCCCGCAGCGCCTCCCACAGCTCGCCGTCGGCCGCGCCCGCCCTGGCCAGCAGCAGGTTGTCGCGCAGCGTCCCGACGAAGACGTGGTGCTCCTGGTTGACCAGTGCCACGTGTGCGCGGACGCGTTCGGCGGGCATCCGGGCGAGCTGCGCGCCGCCGAGGGTGACCGCGCCGGTGCGCGGGGCGTAGATCCCGGCCAGCAGCCTGCCCAGGGTCGACTTGCCCGCACCCGACGGCCCGACCAGCGCGACCCGGCTGCCCGGCGTCACACGCAGGCTGACGTCGTGCAGCACGTCGCTGCCCGCGCGGTAGCCGAAGCGCACCCGCTCGGCCTCGACCTCGCGGCCGAGCGGGGAGATCCGCTCGTCGCCCGCCTGCTCCTCGATCTCGCGGACGCCGACCAGGCGGGCCAGCGAGACCTGGGCGACCTGCAGCTCGTCGTACCAGCGCAGGATCATGTTGACCGGGTTGATCAGCATCTCGGCGTAGAGGGCACCGGTGGTGAGCTGGCCCGCGGTCACCCAGCCGTGCAGCGCGAAGGTGCCGCCGATCATCAGGACCGAGGTCAGCACCAGCACATGGGTCGCGTTGATCACCGGGAAGAGGACGGTGCGCAGCCACATCGTGTAGCGCTCCCAGGCCACCCACTGCCCGATCCGGGTCCGCGACAGCTCCTCACGGCGGCTGCCGAGCCCGTGCGCCTCGATGGTGCGGCCCGCGTCGACCGACTCGGTGAGCGCCGCGGCGACGGCGGCATACCCCGCGGCCTCGGAGCGGTAGCCCTGCGGGGCCCGCCGGTAGTACCAGCGGGCGCCGACGAGAAGGACCGGGAGGGCCACCAGGACGGCCAGGGCCAGCGGCGGCGAGGTCACGCAGAGCGCGCCCAGCAGCAGGGCCGCCCACACCACGGCGATCGCCAGCTCCGGCACCGCCTCGCGCATCGCGTTGGCCAGCCGGTCGATGTCGGTCGTGATCCGGGAGAGCAGGTCGCCCGTTCCCGCCCGCTCCAGCACGCCGGGCGGCAGCGACACCGAGCGCACCAGGAAGTCCTCGCGCAGGTCGGCCAGCATCCGCTCGCCCAGCATCGCGCCGCGCAGCCGCACCAGGCGGACGAAGAACGCCTGCACCACCAGCGCGGCCAGGAAGAAGGCCACCGCCCGCCCGAGGTGCACGTCCCCTCCCCCGTCGGACAGGTCCTGGACCATCCCGCCCAGCACGTAGGGGCCCACCATCGAGGCCAGCACCGACACCGTGTTGACGCCCACCAGCAGCAGGAAGGCGCGGCGGTGGCGGCGGGCCAGCTCGCGGACGTACGCGCGCACCGTCGCGGGCGAGCCCACCGGAAGGGTGCTGCTCTGCTGCGGTGCGGCCGGATCGTGCTCCGGCGGTCGCACGCCGATCATGCGGACTCCTCCATCGGGACGGTCGGGTGAGCGGCGCCCGCGGGGGCGGGCAAAGAGCCGCGGTCGGCGGTGCCCGCGTCGGGCTCCCGGGTGACCACGGCGCGGTAGCGGGGGTCGGTGCGCAGCAGGTCGTGGTGGCGCCCGGTGGCCACCGCGGTGCCGCCGTCGAGGAGGACCACCCGGTCGGCCCGGTCGAGCACCAGCGGGCTGGAGGTGAGGACGACGGTCGTGCGGCCCGCCCGTACCGCCCCGAGGCCGCGGGCGATCCGCGCCTCGGTGTGCGCGTCGACCGCCGACGTCGGCTCGTCCAGCACCAGCACCCCGGGGTCGGCGACCAGCGAGCGGGCGAGGGCCAGCCGCTGCCGCTGGCCGCCGGACAGCGACCTGCCGCGCTCGGTGATCCTGGCCCGCATCGGATCGGGCTCGGCCTCCGTCTCCGGCAGCGACTGCACCAGGGACTCCAGCACGTCTCCGCACTGGGCCGCCGCCAGCGCCTCGTCCGGTGCGACGCGCCCGGAGGACGGCACCGCGAGCAGTTCGGCGAGGGTGCCCGACAGCAGCACCGGATCCTTGTCCTGCACCAGGACCGCGGCGCGTGCGACCGCCAGTGGCAGCGCGTCGAGCGGCTGCCCGCCCAGCGTCGCGGAGGGCTCGCCGTCCTGCCCCGACGGGCTGTGGCCGCCCAGCCGGTCGGCCAGCCGCCCCGCGGCGTCCGGGTCGCCGCACACCACGGCGGTGAGCAGGCCGTGCGGGGCGCACAGCCCGGTCAGCGGATCGCACAGGTCACCGGTGGGTGCGGGCGCGCCGGTGTCGGGCGTCCCGCCGGAGGGCGCGGCCGCGTTCCTGGAGAGCGCCAGCACCCGGGCCGCGCGCTTCGCCGAAGGCCGGGAGAAGGACCAGGCCATGGCGATCTCCTCGAAGTTGCGCAGCGGCATCAGCAGGAAGCCCACCGCGCCGTACACGGTGACCAGCTCGCCCGCCGTGATCTGCCCGTCGAGCGCCAGCCGCGCGCCGTACCAGGCCACGCCGACCAGCAGCAGTCCGGGCAGCAGCGTCTGCACCGCGCTGATCAGCGCCCACATCCGGGCGCTGTGCACGGCGGCGGCACGTACCTGCTGCGACGCGCGCCGGTAGCGGTCGAGGAAGAGCTCCTCGCCGCCGATGCCGCGCAGCACCCGCAGCCCCGCGACGGTGTCGGACGCCAGCTCGGTGGCCTTGCCCGCCTTCTCCCGCTGGGCGTCGGCGCGCCGTGTCGCCGCGGGCAGCAGCGGCAGCGCGGCGAGGGCCAGAACGGGCACGGAGGCGGCGACGATGCCGCCCAGCTCGGGCCGGTAGACCAGCAGGGCGACGGTCACCCCCACGGTGGCCAGCAGCGCGGAGGTGAAGCGCGCCAGGGCCTCGACGAACCATCCGATTTTTTCCACGTCGCCGGTGCTCACCGCCACCACCTCGCCCGCCGCGACACGCCGGGTGAGCACCGCGCCCAGCTCGACGGTCTTACGGGCCAGCAGTTGCTGGACGCGGGCGGCGACGCTGATCCAGTTCGTCACGGCGGTGCGGTGCAGCATCGTGTCGCCGAGCGCGGTGAGCGCCCCGAGCAGCAGCATCAGGGCGCCGGCCGCCGCGAGCCGGCGGCCCGAGTGGTCGACGACCGCCTGCACGGCCAGGCCGACGGGCACCGGGAAGGTCGCCACCGCGGCCAGGTGCAGGGTCCCCCAGGCGGTGGCGAGCAGCTGGCCGCGCCACTGCCGTATCTCCAGCCAGAGCAGGAAACGCGTTCCGGAACGGACGTCGGGGACACCGGGATCGGACAGCGGAAGGTCGCGTAGGGACGGCATGATGTCCTGGGGTCGGAGCGGCGGGTGGCGGGCACGGGTGGTTCCGCGGTCGCGCGGTTCCACGGCGGACGGTTCCGCGGTCGGGCGGTACCGCGGTGGGGCGATTCCGCCGCGGGTGCGGACGATCCGGCGGGCGGGAATCCGGGGCGGAACGGCGGAAAGCGTCCCGGGTACGGTCCCGAACCGTGCAACCTTCGCGAAGCCGCCGGTGCGGGGTCAACAGGTTTTCCGCCGTCCGGCGGGCTCCGCCGGAACCCCGCCCGCAGCTGCTGCCCGCCCGCCGCAGGCCGCCCACCGGCGGCGAAGGCGCCGGCGCCGGACGCAAGGGGGTGAAGCGGACGGCGGGCCGCCCGGTTCACCCGTACGGGGCAGGAGCGGGCACACTGTGGTCTTCGACCGCTCGTGATCCACAGAGGGGACCCCCACCCATGAAGGGCTTCCGCGCCTTCCTGCTCCGCGGCAACGTCGTCGACCTCGCCGTCGGTATCGTCATCGGCGCCGCCTTCACCGCGCTGGTCAACGGCTTCGTCAAGGCGTTCCTCACGCCCATCGTGGGCCTGGTCAGCGGCGCCACCGGCGACTTCAGCGCCAGGACCTTCCACGCCTCGGGCGTCACCTTCCCGTACGGGGTCTTCATCGACGCCACGATCAGCTTCGTCATCGTCGCGGCGGTGATCTACTTCCTGGTCGTGCTGCCCATGAACCGTATGCAGGAGCGGTTCTTCCCCAAGGCCGCGAGCGCGCCGATGCGCGAGTGCCCGGAGTGCCTGACCGCCGTTCCGGCGGCTGCCAAGCGGTGCAGCGCCTGCACCGCGCAGATACCGCAGACCGTGGTCCCGGCGCAGGACGGCACGCCGGACCTGGAGAAGTAGCCGCCCGTCCGGCGCCGCCGGACACGCGGTACGGGGGCTGTGGGGGCTCCGGGGGTCCGCAACCCCGGAGCCCCCGCAGCCCCCGTGTCATGGGGAGGGGCGGGTCCGCCTCAGTGCGGGGGGCCCGCGCTCTCCGGCTCCTCCTGGTCGAGGACGGCCAGCAGCCGGGTCAGCGCGGCGCGCGCGTCGTCGTCCAGCGGCGCGAGGATCTCCGCGGCCGCCGTGCGGCGCGCCTGCCGCAGCTCCCGCACCGCGCCCCGCCCGCCGTCGGTCAGCTCGATCCTGATCACCCGGCGGTTGGACGGGTCGGGCGCCCGGCGCACGAGTTCGCGCTCCTCCAGCGCGTCCACCAGGGTCGTCACCGCCCTCGGCACCACTTCCAGGCGCTGCGCCAGGTCGGCCATCCGGGGCGGTTCGGCTCCGTGCGCGTCCCAGTGCGACAGGGCCCGCAGCAGCCGCGCCTGCGCCGGGGTGATGCCGAGCGGCTCCAGCCGGTGGCGCTGCGCGCGGTGGAGGCGGCGGCTCAGGCCCAGCAGCTGGTCGGACAGCTTCGCGGTGACGTCGTCGGTCCGGTCGGACGCCGCGGCCGGTGCGGCGCGCGGGGGGATGGGCCCGGTCGCGGGCGACGCCGTGGGCACCGGCTCGTGCGGGGTGTCCGTGGCGGGCTCGGCGGTGCGGGTCTCCATGGAATACAGCGTAGCAGAACAAGGTTCATTGTGAGCATAGGTAACAATGACCTACACTCTCCATCGAGAGTCCTGCTGCCGTCCCCCGAGGAGTCCCTTGCGCCCCGACGATCTCACCGACCGGTGGACCCCACCGAAGAAGAAGTCCGCCAAGCCCACCGACGTCCGCCGCATCGTCCGCCTGTTCCGCCCCTACCGCGGCCGGCTGGCCGTCGTGGGCCTGCTCGTCGCCCTGTCCTCGCTGGTGTCCGTCGCCTCGCCGTTCCTGCTGCGGGCGATCCTGGACACCGCCATCCCGCAGGGCCGCACCGGCCTGCTGAGCCTGCTCGCCCTCGGCATGATCGCCACCGCGGTCGCCAACGGCGTCTTCGGCGTCCTGCAGACCCTGATCTCCACCACCGTCGGCCAGCGCGTCATGCACGATCTGCGCACCGCCGTCTACTCCCGCCTCCAGCGCATGTCGCTGGCCTTCTTCACCCGCACCCGTACCGGCGAGGTGCAGTCGCGCATCGCCAACGACATCGGCGGCATGCAGGCCACCGTCACCTCCACCGCGACCTCGCTGGTCTCCAACGCCACCGCGGTCATCGCCTCGGTCGTGGCCATGGCCGCGCTCGACTGGCGGCTGACGATCGTCTCGCTCGTGCTGCTCCCGGTGTTCGTGTGGATCGCCCGCCGGGTCGGGCGCGAGCGCAAGAAGATCGCCACCGAGCGGCAGAAGCAGATGGCGGCGATGTCCGCGATCGTCACCGAGTCGCTGTCGGTCAGCGGCATCCTGCTCGGCCGCACCATGGGCCGCGCCGACTCCCTGACCCGCGACTTCTCCACCGAGTCCGAGCGGCTCGTCGATCTCGAAGTGCGCTCCAACATGCAGGGTCGCTGGCGGATGGCCGTCATCGGCATCGTGATGTCGGCGATGCCCGCGCTGCTGTACTGGGCGGCGGGCCTGACCACCGGCCACGGCGGTCCCGCCGTCTCCATCGGCACCCTGGTCGCCTTCGTCTCGCTCCAGCAGGGCCTCTTCCGGCCCACCATCTCGCTGCTGGCCACCGGCGTGCAGGTGCAGACCTCGCTCGCGCTCTTCCAGCGCATCTTCGAATACCTCGACCTGCCGATCGACATCACCGAGCGGCCGGGCGCGCGCGCCCTGGACGAGGTCCGCGGCGAGGTCGCCTTCGAGGGCGTGGACTTCTCCTACGACCCCGACTCCGGGGCCGGTCCCACGCTGCGCGGCATCGACGTGACCGTGCCCGCGGGCGGCAGCCTCGCCGTGGTGGGCGCGACCGGGTCCGGCAAGAGCACCCTGAGCTACCTGGTGCCCCGGCTCTACGACGTGACCGCGGGCCGCGTCGCCCTCGACGGCACGGACGTGCGCGATCTGACCTTCGGCACCCTCGCGGCCGCCGTCGGTGTCGTCTCCCAGGAGACCTACCTCTTCCACGCCTCCGTCGCGGAGAACCTGCGCTTCGCCAAGCCGGACGCCACCGACGACGAGATCCACGCCGCGGCGAAGGCCGCCCAGATCCACGACCACATCACCGGACTGCCGGACGGCTACGACACCATGGTGGGTGAGCGCGGCTACCGCTTCTCCGGTGGTGAGAAGCAGCGGCTGGCCATCGCCCGCACCATTCTGCGCGACCCGCCGGTGCTGATCCTCGACGAGGCGACCAGCGCCCTGGACACCCGCACCGAGCAGGCCGTCCAGGACGCCATCGACACCCTCTCCGCGGGCCGCACCACCATCACCATCGCGCACCGGCTGTCCACGATCCGCGACGCCGACCAGATCGTGGTGCTCGACGCCGGACAGATCGTCGAGCGCGGCACGCACGACGAACTCCTCGCCGCCGGCGGCCGCTACGCCGCCCTGGTCCGGCGCGACACGCAGATGGCGACGACCGCGCCGTGAGCGCCCCGACCACGGTGCGGCCGTGACCGCTTCGACCAGCCCCTGCGCCGGGACAGGCCGCTACGGCGTCACCAGCACCACGTCGAGGGTGCGGGGGCCGTGGACGCCCTCCACCCGGCTCAGCTCGATGTCGCTGGTCGCCGAGGGACCGGAGATCCAGGTGAGCGGCCGGGCCGGGTCCAGCCGCGGCAGCGCCTGCGGCACCGAGTCGACGACCTGCTCGGGCACCCGCACCACGCACACATGGTGGTCGGGGATGAGCGTGAGCAGCCGCCGCCCCTGGTCCGGGCCCGCGTCCAGGACGATCGTGCCGGTCTCGGCGACGGCCACCGCGCAGCCGGTCACGACGCTGTCGACCGTGTCCAGCCGGGCGGCCGGCAGTCGTGTGCTGTCGTCCAGGACCTCGATACCGGCCGCCTCGACCTCGGGCAGCCACCCGCGCGGGGCCCGTTCCGGCACGACGACGCTGCGCGAGCCGTGCTCGGCCAGCAGCCGGGCGATCGTCGCGGGCAGGCCCGCGGCGTCGGTGCGGTGCACCGCGGCGCGGTAGTCGGTGAGGTTCTCGGCGAGCAGGTCCACCCGCTCGTCCGCGGTCCGCTCCGCGTGCACCGTCAGATAACCGCGCTCCGGGGGTTCCCCGCCCGGGGCGCCGCCGTCGGAGGTGACCGCCAGGGCCTGGCGCACCCGGCGCAGGATCTCGGCGCGGCTGTCCCCGTTCACTGCTGACCGCCCTTCGGCCCGTCGCCGTGCCCCGCCTCCGCCGGGCCTGCGCCCGCCCGCTGTTCGCGCTGCCGCCACCATTCGCGGAAGGACCGGCCCGGCAGCTCGGGCAGTTCGCGGCTCGCCGTCCAGGCCTTCGCCGTCCTGCCGGGCAGCCGCCGCGGGTGCAGCGCCCGGGTGCCCTGCGCGAGCCGCTGTGTGGTGCGCCAGGCCGCCGGGTGGTCCAGGGTCCAGCGTCCGGCACGCATCGCGGCGCGTTCGGCCGCGTGCCCCCTGGCGGGCCTGATCGTGGTACGGGTGCCCGCCCGGGTGACCTCGCCGCCCTCCACGACCCGTTCGCGCAGGCTCACCAGCACCTCGGGGATGTCGATGGCCACCGGGCAGACCTCGTAGCACGCCCCGCACAGGGAGGAGGCGTAGGGGAGCGAGGCGTCCAGCGCGGTGCCCGTGCCGCGCAGCTGCGGGGTGAGGATGGCG
This sequence comes from Streptomyces sp. NPDC004031, assembly GCF_053604375.1. Classification (NCBI taxonomy): domain Bacteria; kingdom Bacillati; phylum Actinomycetota; class Actinomycetes; order Kitasatosporales; family Streptomycetaceae; genus Streptomyces; species Streptomyces sp. NPDC004031. Next base: position 165,306 of record NZ_JBSGHL010000011.1, read on the forward strand.
CCGATCGGACCGGGGTAGGCCGAGCCGTACGCGTGGCCGCCGGCCCGTTCGTACACCGGGCAGACGTTGAGGCAGGCCGAGCAGCGGATGCAGCGCAGCGCCTGCCGTCCGGTCGCGTCGGCGAGGGTGTCGGTGCGGCCGTTGTCCAGCAGGACGAGGTGGAAGGTACCCGGGCCGTCGCCGTCGGTGGTGCCCGTCCACGTCGAGGTGTACGGGTTCATGCGCTCGGCGGTGGAGGAGCGCGGCAGCGTCTGCAGGAAGATCTCCAGATCCCGCCAGGTGGGCACGATCTTCTCGATGCCGGCGACGGTGATCAGGGTCTCCGGCACGGTCAGGCACATCCGGCCGTTGCCCTCGGACTCCAGGACGACCACCGTGCCGGTCTCGGCGACCATGAAGTTGGCGCCGGACACCGCGACCTTGGCCCGCAGGAACTTCTCCCGCAGGTGCAGCCGTGCCGCCTCCGCGAGCTCGCCCGGACTGTCGCCGAGGCCCTCGGGGGCGGGCCTGCCCCAGCGGCCCATCTGCTCGGTGAAGGTGTCGCGGATCTGCCGCCGGTTCTTGTGGATCGCCGGCACCAGGATGTGCGACGGGCGGTCGTCAGCGAGCTGCACGATCAGCTCGGCCAGGTCCGTCTCGTACGCGGTGATGCCCGCCTCGGCCAGTGCCTCGTTGAGCTCGATCTCCTGCGTGGCCATCGACTTGACCTTGACGACCTCGCGCTCGCCGGTCTCCTGGACGAGCCGGGTCACGATCCGGTTGGCCTCGGCGGCGTCGGCGGCCCAGTGCACGGTGCCGCCCGCGGCGGTCACCGCGGACTCCAGCTGGAGCAGGTAGTGGTCCAGGTGCCGCAGGGTGTGGTCCTTGACGGCCGCGCCCGCGGCGCGCAGCTCGGCCCAGTCGTCCAGTTCGGCGACCGCGGCGGCGCGCTTGGCGCGGATGGTGTGGGTGGCGTGCCGCAGGTTCGCCCGCAGCTGGGTGTCTCTGGTCGCGGGCGCGGCGGCCCGCGGAAAGGTCGGCAGGCCCAGGTAGGTGGAGTTCATCGGACCTCTTCCGTCCTTCGGCCGGACTTCTCCCGCGCAATGTGCCGCGGCCGCGTCCCGGGCGGCCGGTACGGCTCCTCGCGGGTCGAGGCCAGCACCTCGGCCAGGTGCACGGTGTGCATCGGCGCCTCGTCCCGGCGCAGGATGCCGTCCAGGTGCATCAGGCAGGAGTTGTCCGCCCCGCACAGCAGCCCGGCGCCGGTGCCGAGCGCGTTGGCCGTCTTGTCGCGGCCCATCGCGGCCGAGACGTCCGGGTTCTTGACGGCGAAGGTGCCGCCGAAGCCGCAGCACTCCTCGGCGCCCGGCAGCTCGCGCAGCTCCAGGCCCGCCACGGCGTCGAGCAGCCTGCGCGGCCGGTCGCCCAGCCCCAGCATGCGCAGCCCGTGGCAGGAGGGGTGGTAGGTCACCGTGTGCGGGAAGTACGCGCCCACGTCCGTGACGTCCAGCACGTCGACCAGGAATTCGGTGAGTTCGTAGGTCTTGGCCGCCAGCGCCGCCGCGGCCCGCTCCAGGCCGTCGCCGCGGCCCTCGGCCTTCGCCTTCGCGCCGATCCGCGGGTAGTTGTCGCGCACCATGGCCGCGCAGGAGCCGGAGGGGGTGACGACGTGGTCGTAGCCGTCGAAGGCCGCCGCCATGCGCAGTACCAGTGGCTCGGTCTCGTGCCGGTAGCCGGTGTTGAACTGCGGCTGCCCGCAGCACGACTGGGCGGCGGGGAAGTCCACCGTCACGCCCAGCCGCTCCAGCAGACGGACCGTCGCCTGCCCGGTGCCGGGGTAGAGCAGGTCGTTCACGCAGGTCACGAAAAGCGCTACGCGCATGGGTCCTCCGCGCCGCACCGGCGCGGGCCGGGCTGATCTCGATCACGCATGCGCCCATACTGCCGCAGTCTCCCTCCCGGGGGAAGGAGACATCCGATGTTTATTGCGTCGGCGTGGCAGAAGTGGCGGGGAGCGCGCGCTCCCTGCTCAGCGAGCGGGTTGGAGCGCGGGGGACGCGGCGGAGGGCCCCGGTGCCCGTCCGTCGAGCAGCGCGCGGATCTCGCGCACGGCGGTGCGGCCCGCGCGGTTGGCGCCGATGGTGCTGGCCGAGGGCCCGTACCCGACCAGATGGATCCGCGGGTCCTTGACGACCCGGGTGCCCGCCACCCGCACGCCGCCGCCCGGCTCCCGCAGCCGCAGCGGCGCGAGGTGGTCGAGCGCGGCACGGAAACCGGTCGCCCACAAGATCACGTCGGCGTCGAGCGTGTCGCCGCCGTCCCAGGCCACCCCGTGCGGTGTGACGCGGTCGAACATCGGCAGGCGGCGCAGTATGCCGCGGTCCGTGGCCTGCCGCACCGACTCGGTCGCCGCGAGCCCGGTCACGCTCACCACGCTCTGCGGCGGCAGCCCCCGGCGTACCCGCTCCTCGACGCGCGCCACCGCCTCGCGTCCCCAGTCCTCGTCGAACGGAGTGTCGCGGAAGACCGGCGGACGGCGTGTCACCCACGTCGTGCGCGCCACCTCCGCCAGCTCGATCAGCAGCTGGACGGCCGAGGTGCCGCCGCCGACCACGACCACGTGGCGGCCCGCGAACTCCGCGGCTCCCCGGTAGCCGGCCGTGTGCAACTGGCGGCCGAGAAAGGTCTCCTGCCCGGGGTAGTACGGCACGAAGGGCCGGTCCCAGGTGCCGGTCGCGTTGATCAGCGCCCGCGCCGCCCAGGTGCCCGCGTCCGTCTCCACCAGCAGCCGCCCGCCGCCGTCGCGCACCGCGGTGACGTCCACCGGGCGGCGCACCCGCAGGTCGAACCGCTGCTCGTAGGCGGCGAAGTACCCGGCCACCACCTCGGCCGACGGCCGCCGCGGGTCCGCCTCGTCGAGCGGCATGCCCGGCAGCTCGTGCACCCCGTGCGCCTTGCCGTAGGTCAGCGAGGGCCAGCGGTACTGCCAGGCGCCGCCGGCCCCGGGGGAGTGGTCCAGCAGGACGAAGCCGGCGCCCGGCTCCAGCCCGGACCGGCGCAGGAAATACCCGGCCGACAGCCCGGCCTGCCCGGCGCCGACCACCGCCACCTCGACCTCGCGCACCGCATCGTCCATGCAGACGACAACGGTGCTGGCCCCGCAATGCTTCCCGGGCCCGGCGGCGGCACCGCTCCCGGGGACCTACTCCGGCATCCGGGGCTCGGACGCCCAGCGGCGCAGCCGGGCCACCCGTTCGGCTGCCTCCTCCAGCCGCTGCTGCGGGAGGTCGCCGTCCGCCACCGCCCGCGCCGCGGCGGCGTGGATCGCGTCCCGCACCCCCGCGCCGCTCGACGGTCCGAGGCGCACCAGGTCCACCCCGGCGATCCAGGCCAGTACCGCGGCGCCCGGTACGCCCCAGCCGTCGACGATGGCCGGCCGGTCGAGCGACTCGCTCAGCACGACCCCGCGGTAGCCCAGCTCGCCGCGCAGCACGCCGGTGACCGCGCGGGCGCTGAGCATCGCGGGCACCTCCTCGTCCCCGGGCGCGGGCGCGTGGCCCGCGGTGATGGCCCGTACGCCCGCCGCGGCGCCCTCCGCGAAGGGCCGCAGGCTGGTCGCGTCGCCCGCGGTGAAGGGGCCGAGGGCCGCGGCGACGCCGTGCGTCTGGAGGTCGGTGACGAAGACCCGGGTGTCGTCGGCCCGCGCGCCCGGGTGCACGCCCAGGTGCAGGTTGGCGCCCGCCGCGACGAGTTCGGCCGCCGCCGCGCAGCCGTCGGTGCGGGCCGGGTGCTCCGGGCGGCGGACCGGCGGCGGGCCCGCGTGGCCGGTGAGGGCGTCCGGCAGCGCCGCCTTGAGGGCCTGCGCCGTCGCGCGGGCGGCCGTGCCCTGGGCGTCCACGGCGGCGCCGGGGGCGCCGTTCTCCAGGCTGTGCAGGATCCAGTCGGGCAGCCGGCCGCCGCGTCCCCGTACGGTGGGCAGCAGGCAGGAGTCGACCAGTGCGGTGAGCCGGCGCAACGCGAATGCCCCCCTCCGGGCCGCGGGCTTGGGCCGGACGGTGGTCCGGGTCCGCAGAATGGTACAGACCAATCCCCGGTCCCGGCAACGATCCCCCCGCCGACCAGCTCCTCGGGCGTCCGGCCGCCCCGCACGACGCGCCGGACGCGCCCAACGGCCCGCCGCCGGGCGGCCGTACCCCGGGTGAGCGGACGCGGCGGGCGGGGCACAATGGCCGTATGGGTGATCGCTTCCGTTCCCGTGTGATCGACGTGGCCACCGGCTCGGCAGAGACCGTGCACGACCTGACGCAGGAGTGCGCGGCCTTCCTGCGGGAGGCCGCCGGGGGCCGCGACGGCCTGCTCAACGTCTTCGTGCCGCACGCCACGGCGGGGGTCGCGATCATCGAGACCGGCGCCGGCAGCGACGACGACCTGCTGGCCGCCCTGCGCGACCTGCTCCCCGCCGACGACCGCTGGCGCCACCGGCACGGCACCCCCGGCCACGGCCGCGACCACGTGCTGCCCGCGTTCGTCCCGCCGCACGCCAGCCTCCCTGTGCTCGGCGGCGCCCTGGAGCTGGGCACCTGGCAGTCGGTGGTGCTGGTCGACACCAACCGCGACAACCCCCGCCGCCAGGTCCGGCTGAGCTTCCTCGGCTGAAGAGGGCCGCGCACCGGGCGCCCAGCAGCCCCCGCCCGGAAGCCGTCAGCCCCCGGGCCGCCCGGTGGCCAGGAAGTCCGCCAGGTCGTAGCGCACCGGCTCCTCCAGTTGGGCGTACGTGCACTGCTCCGGCTCACGGTCCGGCCGCCAGCGGCGGAACTGCGCGGTGTGCCGGAAGCGGTCCCCCTGCATGTGGTCGTAGGCGACCTCCAGGACGCGCTCGGGGCGCAGCGGCAGCCACGACAGGTCCTTCTTGCCCGTCCAGCGGCTCGGGCCGCCGGGGAGTCGGCTCGTCCCCTGCGCCTCCTCGCTCGTCCAGTCCTGCCACGGGTGCCCGGCCACCGACTCCATGAGCAGCGGCGCCAGTTCCTCCATGAGCTGCGCCCGGCGCCGCATCGGGAAGGACGCGCAGACGCCGACGTGCTGCAGGCGGCCCGCGCCGTCGTACAGGCCGAGCAGCAGCGAGCCCACGACGGGGCCGCTCTTGTGCTGGCGCAGGCCGGCGACCACGCAGTCCGCGGTGCGCTCGTGCTTGACCTTGACCAGGACCCGCTCCCCGGGCCGGTAGGGCAGCTGCGGCGGCTTGGCCACGATGCCGTCCAGGCCCGCGCCCTCGAAGCGGTCGAACCAGTCCCCGGCGAGCGCCGGGTCGGTGGTGGCGGGCGCGGTGAAGACCGGCGCGTCCGCGTCCCGCAGCGCCGCCGTCAGCGCCTCCCGGCGGGCGCTCTGCGGGTCCTCCATGAGCGACCGGTCGTCCAGGGCGAGCAGGTCGAACGCGACGAAGGCCGCGGGCGTCACCTCCGCCAGATGGCGTACCCGTGACTCGGCCGGGTGGATGCGCTCCAGCAGCGCGTCGAAGTCCAGCCGCCCGTCCCGGGCGATGACGATCTCGCCGTCCAGCACGCAGCGCCGCGGGATGCGGCTCCGCAGCGCCTCGACCACCTCGGGGAAATACCGGGTGAGCGGCTTGGTGGAGCGGCTGCCCAGCTCGATCTCGTCGCCGTCGCGGAAGACGACGGCCCGGAAACCGTCCCATTTCGCCTCGTACTGCATGCCCGGCGGAATGGTCTTCGCGGGCTTGGCGAGCATCGGCTGCACTGGGGGCATCACCGGCAGGTCCATGGTCCGATTGTGCGCGCGGCCGGCGCCCCGGGCGCGGTGGCGGCCCGTCCGGCCTAGCGTGGGAGGCATGGCAGAGACGCTGGAGCTGACCGTCGGCGAGCGCACCGTGCGCGTCTCGCACCCGGACAAGGTCTACTTCCCGCAACGCGGCCTGACCAAGGCCGACCTGGTGCGCTACTACCTGTCCGTGGGCGACGGGATCCTGCGGGCGCTCCGCGACCGCCCCACCACCATGGAGCGCTACGTCGACGGCGTCGAGGGCGAGTCGTTCTTCCAGAAGCGCGCCCCCAAGAACCTCCCGGACTGGATCCCCACCGGCCGGATCGCCTTCCCCAGCGGCCGCTACGCCGACGAGATCTGCCCCACCGAGGTGGCCGCCGTGCTGTGGGCGGCCAACCTCGGCACTTTCACCTTCCACCCCTGGCCGGTCCGCCGCGGCGACACCGAGCACCCCGACGAGCTGCGCATCGACCTCGACCCGCAGCCCGGCACGGACTTCGCCGACGCCGTGCGCGCCGCCCTGCGGCTGCGCGAGGTGCTGGACGGGCTGGGCCTGCGGGGCTGGCCCAAGACCTCCGGCGGGCGCGGGCTGCACGTCTTCGTGCCGATCGCGCCCGAGTGGACGTTCGTCCAGGTGCGCCGCTCGGCCATCGCGGTGGCCCGCGAACTGGAGCGGCGCGACCCGGGTCACATCACCACGGCGTGGTGGAAGGAGGAGCGCGGCGAGAAGATCTTCGTTGACTACAACCAGACGGCGCGCGACCGCACGATCGCCAGCGCGTACTCCGTACGCCCCTTCGCGCATGCCCCGGTGTCCGCGCCGCTGCGGTGGGAGGAGCTGACCGAGGTCGCCCCGGCCGACTTCGACCTGGTCACCATGCCCGCCCGGTACGCCGAGCTGGGCGACCTGCACGCCGACATGGACGAGCACGCCTTCCGCCTCGACGCCGCCCTGGACCTCGCCGACCGCGACGAGCGCGAGCACGGCCTCGGCGACCTCCCGTACCCGCCCGAGCACCCGAAGATGAAGGGCGAGCCCCGGCGCGTCCAGCCGAGCCGGGCGCGCAAGCCCGCGGACTGACACCACGGGCCGCCACCCGCGCGGTGTTGTGTGGCGGAAATCGTCACAAGGCTGTCCTTGCCGCCGCCGGAGCAGGCCGCCCAGGATGGACGCATGACCCGCCGGAATGTCGTCTTCGCCGTCTTCCCCGGCTTCCAGATGCTCGACCTCGCCGGGCCGCACGAGGTCTTCGTGCAGGCCGGGCGGCGGGCCGAGCGTGCCGGGAGGCCGGACGTCTCGGTGACCACGGTGGCCGCGGCACCCGGCCCGGTCGCCTCCAGCGGCGGCCTCGCGGTCTCCCCGACCCGGACGGCCCGCGAGTTCACCGGCCCGGTGGACACCCTCGTCGCCGTCGGCGGCGCGGGCGTCCACGAGGCCTGCGCGGACGGTGAGTTCGTCGACTGGTTCGCCCGCACCGCGCACCGGGCCCGGCGCACCGCCTCGGTGTGCAGCGGCGCCTTCCTGCTGGGCGCCGCCGGGCTGCTGGACGGGCGGCGGGCGGTCACCCACTGGTCGTCGTGCGCGCTGCTCGCCGAGCGGTACCCGGCAGCCGTCGTCGACCCCGACCCTATCTTCGTACGGGACGGCGACCTGTGGACGTCCGCCGGCGTCACCGCCGGGATGGACCTCGCCCTCGCCATGGTCGAGGCCGACGACGGGCCCGAGGTGGCGCGGGCCATCGCCCGGCAGCTGGTGATGTTCGTGCAGCGTCCCGGCGGCCAGGCGCAGTTCAGCGCGCAGCTCGCCGCCCAGCGGCCGGTCCGGCAGCCGCTGCGCGAGGTGCTGGACTGGATCGCCGACCACCTCGGCGACGACCTCGGCGTGCCCGCGCTCGCCGCCAGGGCCGGGATGAGCGAACGCAACTTCACCCGCGTCTTCCGCGCCGAGACCGGGCGCACCCCCGCCGCGTACGTCGAGAGCGCCCGCGTCGAGGCGGCCCGCCGGCTGCTGGAGTCCACCGGCACACCGCTGGACGCCGTCGCGCGCAGTTGCGGCTACGGCACCGTGGCCACGCTGCACCGCAGTTTCAAACGCGCCGTAAGGGTGACGCCCGGCGAGTACCGGCGGCGCTTCGCACCCCACGCCGTCAGGGGCTGAACCCGCGTCACCCCCGGGACCCCACCCACCGCTGCACCGGCCAGGAAAGGCACCCCGCCATGCGTATCGTCCTCCCGCTCTTCGACGGTTTCACGGCGCTCGACGCCGTCGGCCCCTACGAGGTCCTGCGCAACCTGCCGGACGCCGACGTCGTCTTCGCCGCCGCGGCCCCCGGACCGGTCACCGACGGCGCGGGGCGGCTCGCCCTCACCGCCGCCGCGTCGTTCGCCGACATCACCGCCGCCGACGTCCTGGTGGTCCCCGGCGGTCCCGGTGCCCGCGCGGGCACCGGCGACCCGCAGTTGCTCGACTGGATCCGCGCCGTCCACGCCACCACCGCCTGGACCACCTCGGTGTGCACCGGCTCGCTGCTGCTGGGCGCCGCCGGACTGCTCGCCGGACTGCGCGCCACGACCCACTGGAGCGCGACGGAACTGCTGGCGTCCTACGGGGCCGTCCCCACCGGGCAACGGGTCGTCGAGCAGGGCCGGATCGTCACCGCGGCCGGGGTCTCCGCCGGCATCGACATGGCACTGCGGCTCACCGAGCTGATCGCGGGCCCGGTCGCGGCCCAGGCCTGCCAGCTCGCGATCGAGTACGACCCGCAGCCGCCCTTCGACGCGGGCTCCTGGAGCAAGGCCCCGCAGGCCGTGAAGGACTACCTGGCGGCCCGCTGACCGTCCTCCCCGGGCGGCCCCGCCGTCCCGGCCTCCACCGGCACGGCCGGGCCCTGCTCGGCCGCCAGCGACTCCACGAGCGGCAGCAGCCGGTGCGCGACCCGCTCGCTCAGGGCTATCTCGGTACGGATCCGCACCACGCCCGGCAGCCGGCCCAGCCGCTGGATGACCGCTTCCAGATGCGCGTTGTCGCGCGCCACCACCCGGGTCAGCAGATCGCCGCCACCGCCCGCGACCGAGAACGCCTCGACGATCTCCGGCACCGCGGCCAGCGCCTCGCCCACCTCGTCCAGATGCCCGCGGGCGACCTCCAGCCGTACGAAGGCCAGCACCGGGTGGCCCAGCGCGGCGGGGGAGACCCGCGGACCCGCGACGGTGATGACCCCGTCGCGTTCCAGCCGCTCCAGGCGGGCCTGCAAGGTGCCGCGGGCGACGCCCAGGATGCGGGCGTATCCGCGGACGCTCGTACGGGGCTGGTCGAGCATCAGCCGCACTATGCGGGCGTCCAGGGCGTCGAAGGGCATGGTGCGGCCGTACTCCTCGCGGGCGTGGGCGACCGTGGTGATCGCCGGGGATCTCATGATCACCGTACTGACGGCCCCCGGCGGACCGGCTACTTTGAGCCATCACCGCCGCGAACGGCCGCCCGCGCCGCCCAACGGCCCCCGGCAGCCGCCGCGTCGGGGTGCCACCGGCTGGCCGCAGACGGCCCCCGCGCGCGACGCGGCCGCCGCGAGGCACTACTCTCGGCCGCCGTACAGACATCAGGCGGAAGAGGTACGGCAGTGGCCGGGCACGCATACATCGGTTCGTTCACCTCAGGGGGCGGGCGCGGCCTCACCACGGCCGCCGTCGACCCGGGGACGGGAGCGCTCACCGCGCTGGGCGCCACCGCCGACGTGGTCAACCCGTCTTTCCTGGTGGTGTCCCCCGATGGGGGGACGCTCTACACGGTCAGCGAGACCGACCCGGACGGCGCAGCCGCCGCCTTCTCGCTCGCCGACCCGGCCGCGCCCGCGCTCATCGGCGAGCCCGTCGCGGTGCACGGCGGCTCGCCCACCCACCTGGCCGTCCACCAGGGCCACCTGCTGACCGCCAACTACTCGGCGCCCGGCAGCGTCAGCGTGCTCGCGATCCGCGCCGACGGCGGGCTCGACGGGCTGCGCTCGGTGCTGGAGCACGAGGGCGACGGCCCCAACCAGCAGCGCCAGGAGGGCCCGCACGCGCATGCCGTGCTGCCCGACCCGGCCGGCCGCTGGGCGGTCAGCGTGGACCTCGGCACCGACTCGCTGCGGGTGTGCGAACTCGACACCGCCACCGGCGAGCTGGAGATCGAACGCGAACTCGGCCTGCGCTCCGGCATCGGCCCGCGGCACCTCGCCTTCCACCCGGACGGGCGGCACGCGTACGTCATGAACGAGCTGGACTCCGTGGTCACCGTGTGCGGCTGGGACGCCGAACGCGGCAGCCTGCGCCCGCTGTCCGAGACCCGGGTGCTGCCGGACGGGACCGACGGCGAGAACTACCCCTCCGAACTCGTGGTCTCCGCCGACGGGCGCTTCGCCTGGGCCGCCAACCGCGGCCACAACAGCATCGCGGTGCTCGCCGTGCACGACGGCGGCGAGCGGCTCGAACTCCTCGACACCGTCAGCTGCGGTGGCGACTGGCCGCGCCACCTCACTCTCGACCCCGAGGGCACCCGGCTCTACGCGGCCAACGAGCGCTCGGGCGACGTCACCTGGTTCGACGTCGACCCGGCCACCGGCATCCCCAAGCAGGCCGGCTCACTCGACGTGCCCGCCGCGTCCTGCGTCGTCTTCCGCTGAACCCGCCTGGGGCCGCCCGCAGACGGCGCGGGGCGGGCGGTCCCGGCCGGGACCGCCCGCCCCGCGGACGCGGTGCAGGG
>NZ_JBSGHL010000012.1:0-171083 GCF_053604375.1 Streptomyces sp. NPDC004031
CGTCACCGCAGCAGCCCGCGACAGTAGCCCCAGCGTCGTGACCGCCGCCGCAGAAGACGCCGACACCCTCCTCGCTACGCTCACCCCACTCCTCGCCCCGGGCGACGTCGTCCTCATCAAGGCCAGCCGCTCAGTCGGCCTCGAACACTTCGCTCACGCCCTTCAGCGCGAAGAGTGACCCTCAAGCGCCTCGCCCCTGCCAGGTCCCCGGCGCGGAGAGCGGATGGCGGCTCGTCGCGGACCGGCAGGCGGTGAGCCGCGTCCGCAGCGGCCTTCCGTTCGCGCTGCCCGGCGGCCGGCCGTGCCGGCCTCATCTGCTACCGCGGACTCAGGACGACCCCAGGACGGCGGCAGCTGCGCCAGGATGGTCCGCGTGAGCAAAGAAACCGCAGTCGAGGCGGTGTCGCGCCTGTTCCAAGAGTTCATGACATTGCCTTTTCCTCCCGGGCCGGCCGGTGCGGACCGGGCCGGGTTCGACCTGGTGATGCTGGATGCGGACACCGCGGGCTGGGTTTCCGTCTGGGTCAAGAACGGCGGCGAGCTCGACGCGCGAGGGCGAAGCGGCCTGCTTCGCTGCGTCACGCGCCTGGACCAGGTCATGCCTGTGCTCGCCGAGGAGGACGCCCCCGAGTACTGGCGCTGCCTGCGCGAGATGGCTCGACTTGTCGCGGATTCGTAGCCGGGCGGAGGTGGATTGTGGTGGCTCGCGCGTCGTTCGCCAGGTGAGGGACGGTCACCCACCGGCGGCTGTGCCGTCGGCGGCGGGCAGGGTGGGGTACGGGGGATTGACCCCGGGATTGGTCCAGTCCTATGGTCGCGGGGCGCGGCGAGTCATGTCGGTGTCTCTTGTTCGCATGTGTGAATAAGGGATGGGCGGCGTGGCGCGCGTGATCGATCACGAAGGTTCGTCCCCCACCACCCGTTCGTGAGAGGCATCGCCATGGACCGACGCACGTTCCTGACCGGCGCGCTCGCGCTCACCGCGGCCGGAGTGCCCACCGTGGGCGTACCGGCGGCCGCGCATGCGGCGGGTGCCGCGGCTCCGGCGGCCACGCTTCCGGCGCGGCCGGACATCGTCGCGGTGCTGCGGCGCGTCGCGGACCAGTGGATCGGCGCGCATGCCGGGGGTGGTGACAACCAGTGGGCCAACTCCACCCTGATGAGCGGGCTCATGGCGCTCCACCGGCTCACCGGCGACGTCACGTATCTGAACTACGTGACGAACTGGGCCCAGGCGCACGGCTGGGGGCTCAACGGCGGCACCGGTACGCGGGACGCGGACAACCAGTGCGCGGGGCAGGCGTATCTGGATCTGTACGACCTCGCGCCCGCCGACAGCAAGATCGCGGCGATCGAGAGCTGCCTGCACACCATGACGTACGTCAACCAGGTCGGCAAGGACGACGACTGGTGGTGGGACGACGCGCTCCACATGGCCATGCCGCAGTTCGCCCGGCTCGGTGTGCTGCGCGGGGACGGCGGCTACTTCGACAAGCTGCACCGGCTCTACAACCACACCAAGAGCGCCGAGGGCGGTCCCGGCCTCTACGACGCGGTGACCGGGCTCTGGTACCGGGACAAGAACTTCCTGCCCGGTGGCATCGTCTCGCCGTCCGGGAAGCCGGTGGTGTGGTCGCGCGGCAACGGCTGGGTGGCCGGTGCGCACACCAAGGTCCTCAAGGCGCTGCCCGCCGGTCAGGCCGACGTCCCGGAATACCGGGCGACCCTCACCCGGCTGATCACCGCGGTCGCGTCCGTCCAGCGCGCCGACGGCTTCTGGAACGTCAACCTCGCCGACCCCAACCACTATCCCGGCCCCGAGACCAGCGGCACGGCCTTCTTCCTCTACGGCACCGCCTACGCCGTCGCCTCGGGCCTGGTGGACCGGACGGCCTACCTGCCGGTCGCCGCGCGCGCCTGGAACGGCCTGGTCGCCACGGCCGTCCACCCGGACGGAGTCCTCGGCTACGTCCAGAAGGTCGGCGACCGCCCCGACTCCAGCCAGCCCGTCACGTACGACAGCAGCGCCGACTTCGGCGTCGGCGGCTTCCTCCTGGGCGGCACGGAAGTGGCCGCGCTCGCCGATCCAGGAACGGCAGGCGGCGGTCCGGCCTCGGGCACGTACGCGCTGCGCGCCCGGATCAACGGCCGTTACGTGACCGCGGAGGACGGCGGCGCGTCGCCCCTGATCGCCAACCGCACGGCCGTGCAAGGGTGGGAGACCTTCACCCTGACCGCCGGTTCCGGCGGCAACGTCACGCTCCGGGCGCAGGTCAACGGCAAGTACGTCAGCGCCGACGACGCGGGCGCCTCGCCGCTCATCGCCAACCGCGCGACGGCGCAGGGCTGGGAGACCTTCCTCGTCGTCGCGAACCCCAACGGTTCGGTGAGCCTGCGCGCCCAGGCCAACGGCAAGTACGTCACCGCCGCGAACGCGGGCGCCTCCCCGCTGATCGCCGGTGCCGCGACGGTCGGGACGTGGGAGCAGTTCGACCTCGTCGCCCTGTAACGTGCCGGGCCCTGCCGCTCCACGTCCCGTGTCAGGTGTCAGGTGTCGTGGGGGCGGGCGGCCGGTTCGGGGCGGGGCCGGTCGAGTTCGGGCTCCAGGCCGTCGGCGAGCGGGGGGACGGGCCGGTGGACGTCGGACCGCCAGGCGTCGAAGGCCCAGGCCGTGGCGGCGACCACCGTGAGGCCGAGCAGCCAGCCGCCGATCACGTCGCTGCACCAGTGCACCCCGAGCGCCACGCGGGTGAAGCCCACGCCCACCACCGCCAGCGCCGACACCAGCCAGCACAGCCCGCGCGCGGCCCGGGGCACCAGCGGGAGCAGCACCAGCAGGAAGATCGCGAAGGACGTGGTGGCCGTCATCGCGTGCCCGGAGGGGAAGGAGAAGCCGGGGGCGTGTGCCACCGGGTCGGGCAGGGCGGGACGGGTCCGTTCGACGACCGCTTTCACGAGCATGCCCGTGAGCGCCCCCGCGATCGCGGTCACCGCCGACCAGGCCGCCAGCCGCCACGCCCTGCGGTGCAGGAGCCACAGGGTGAGCAGCCCCACCAGCGTGCGCAGGGTGCCGGGGGCGAGGATCCAGTTCGACACGAAGGCCATCGTGCGCGTCCACCCGTGGTGGCGGACGGCGTACTGGTGCAGCGAGTCGGCGGCCCCGGTGTCCACGCGCCGCAGCGGGCCCCAGTGCGCCTCCACCAGGACGAGCACGAGGCCGAAGAGCACCGCGGCGGCCGCGGCCCCGGCGGCCGATCCCAGCAGGTGGACGCCGTACCGGCGGTCGGCCCGGCGCGTGCGGTCGAGGGCCGGCGGGGACCCGGTGCGGGAGGCGTGCGGGGGCATGTCAAGCTCCAGGATCGGATCGGACGGGTCCCGGCCGCAGCGCCCGTACCGCTTCGAGCTGGGCCGCGAAGGACAGTCCCAGGAACAGGGCGAGCGACGTCAGGTAGGACCACAGCAGCAGGGCCATGAAGGCGCTCAGCGGTCCGTAGACGGTGTCGAAGGAGCCGCTGAGCCGCAGGTACAGGGCCAGCAGCGCGGTCAGGGCGGCCCACAGCACGATGGCGACGGCCGCCCCGAACGCGAGCCAGGTGTAGCCCGGCTGGCGCCGGCGGGGCGAGCCGCGGAAGATCACGCTCGCGGACGCCAGCGCGAGCAGGACACCCGCGGGCCAGCGTACGCAGTTCCAGACGGTCAGGGTGGTTCCGCCGCCCACGTGCCAGACGGCCACCGCGGAGGCGCCGAGGTCGTTCCCGGCCACCATGGCGATCGTCGCCAGGCCGAGCGGGGCCCCGGCCGTCACCGACATCACCAGGCCGCGGGTGTACTTCTGGCGGAATGGGCGGTCGCGCTCGATGCCGTAGATGCGGTTCGCGCCGCGTTCGATCTGGCACATCCCTGTGGTGAGGTTCACCCAGGCGAAGAGCAGGCCGAACCACAGGGCGAACTGGGCGCCTTCGCCCGCATGTTCCCGGCTGCGCGCGAGCGCGTCCTCCACGACCTGCTCGCTGGGGCCCGTGGCCAGCCGGCGGATCGTCAGCTCGGCGACCCGGCCCAGGCTCTCGCCGTGCAGCGCCGTGGACAGGCCCACGAAGGCGATGGCGAGCGGGATCACCGCCAGCACGATCTGCAGGGCCAGGGCCCGCGCGTGGCTGAAGCCGTCGGCGTAGCGGAAGCGGACGAAGGAGTCGCGCACCAGCGGCAGGCGGCCGTGGCGGCGCAGCGCGGCCATCGCCTCGTCGGCCGAGAGCTCGTCCTCGGGCATGTCGTGGGTCTGCGGGACCCGTGTCGCGGTGCCCATGTCACACCCCCTGCTGAGGGTCGGGTCCGGGGAGGAGGATGCGCAGGGCCCCCGGGACGACCCGCGCGGACAGCCGCCGTCCGGCGGCCACCGGATCCCCGTCGACCTCGCGCGGGCACGGGGCGTCCAGGACGATTTCCGCCGCGTGGCAGGGGAAGACCTCCAGCCCGCCGGGACGGGAGTGCCGGGAGGCCCCGCGCAGGATCTCCGAGGTGGCGGCGACCCAGCCGCGGATCCCCCGCGGGTCCAGGAGGACGACGTGCAGCAGACCGTCGTCGGGGCGGGCGTCGGGCGCGAGCGACGCACCGCCCTGGAGGCCGCCCACGTTGGCGATCAGGACCATGCGGACGGCGCGGCGTACCGGCTCCGCGCCGTCCAGGCGCAGCGTGATCCGGGTACGGGCGGTGCGCAGGGCGCGCAGCGAGGCCAGGGCGTAGGCGGGCCAGCCCAGCGCGGACTTGGCGCGCTCCGGCGTGCCCTCCATCAGCGCCGCGTCCAGTCCCGCACCGGCCATGACGCAGAAGTGGCCGCCGGGCGCCCCGCCGTCCCCTTCGAGGAGACCCAGGTCGACCGGGCACGGCGACCCGCCGAGCGCCGCGTCGAGCGCACGGGCGGGGTCCAGCGGAAGGCCGAGGTTGCGGGCGAGGAGGTTGCCGGTGCCGTGCGGGGCGATCGCCAGCGTCACACCCGAACCGGCCAGGGCGTCGGCGACCGTGCGGACGGTGCCGTCGCCGCCGCAGACGACGACCAGCTCCGCTCCGTCCGCCACCGCCTGCGCGGCCTGGCCGTGCCCCGGGTCGTCGGCGGTCGTGGGCACGAAGCGCGGCGCCGTCCGGCCGTGGCGCTCCAGCACCAGCCGGAGTTTGTCGCGGTCGGAGGCGGAGACGGAGACGGGGTTGACGATCACCACCGTCGGGCCGGGCGCCGGCGCGGTGGCGCTGCGGGCCTCGTCCGCGGCCTCGTCCGCCGCGTGCTTCGGGAGCGGGGCGGGCACGGCGTCGCCGGACAGCACCGAACGGCCCACGATCAGCAGGGACAGCGCCCCGTTGAGCATTCCGCCCGCGACGTCCGTCGGGTGGTGCATCCCCCGGTAGAGGCGGCAGGTGCCCACGCCGAGCGGCACCAGCAGCAGGAGGACCGCCACCGCGATCCGCCAGGGGCGGCTGAGCCTGCGGGCGCGGGTGAGCACCAGGACGGCGAGCCCGCCGTACAGGGCGGTGGCGGCGCCGGTGTGGCCCGAGGTGTAGCTCGACGTCGGGGGCGAGTCGTCGAGCCGGTGCACCTCGGGCCGCTGACGGTCCACGGCGCTGGTGATCGCGAGGAACACCAGCGCCTGCAGCGACACGCTCACCGCGAGGAAGACGGCCTCGCGCCACCGCGGCAGGACCGGCGCGAGCACCAGAACCGCGCAGACGACCAGCGTGATCGCGATGATCGTCAGGGTGTTGCCGGCCTCGGACCCCCAGGACGTCAGCGTGTCGAAGGTGCTCGTCCGGATCCGCGCGAACCCCTCGTTGACGCTGTCCTCGGAGGTGATCGGCCATATATGGCGCGCCGGGCCGGTGATCAGCAGGCCCAGCCCGATCAGCAGCGCCGCCTGGCACACCGTCAGCGTGGCGACGCGGGCGGCGGCGGCTGCCGTGCCGGTGGTCGGCAGCGGCGCACGTCCGGAGCGGGACGGCGCGGCGGGCCGGTGGTCCGGGACGCCCCGGTCGGGGAGCACGGTGGGCATGGGACCCCCTGTTCTACGGGTGGGTTGGGGACGGGGCAGGGGCGGTGGGACGGCGGGGCCCCGGTGCGCGGGGGCCTGGCGGCAGGGTCCGGCGGCTCAGAGGAAGCGGCGGATGGGCAGCACGGCGGCCTCGCGGGCGCGCTGGAGCAGGAC
Organism: Streptomyces sp. NPDC004031; assembly: GCF_053604375.1. Classification (NCBI taxonomy): domain Bacteria; kingdom Bacillati; phylum Actinomycetota; class Actinomycetes; order Kitasatosporales; family Streptomycetaceae; genus Streptomyces; species Streptomyces sp. NPDC004031. The sequence goes on from NZ_JBSGHL010000012.1 coordinate 6,189, forward strand.
CCGGCGGCGCCACCGGGCGGGGTCGATCGCCTCGGTCCGCAGCATGTCGCGCTCGAAGTCGGCGTCCAGCTCCGCCGTGAACTCCTCGTCCAGCACCGCGAGCATGACCTCTTCGTCGTGGTCCATCGACCGGCGGTTGAAGTTCGAGGAGCCGATCAGCGCGCCCACCCCGTCCACGGTGGCGATCTTCGTGTGGAGCATCGTCGGCTGGTACTCCAGGATCTCCACGCCCGCGTCGAGCAGCGACGCGTACAGGTGCTGCCCGGCGAGCCGGCAGGCGCGCTGGTCGGTGTGCGGGCCGGGCAGCATGATCTGCACCTGGACACCGCGCCGGGCGGTGGCGCACAGCAGGTCCGCGAAGTAGTCGTCGGGGGCGAAGTACGCGGTGGCGAGGCGGAAGCGCTCCTCGGCCGAGGTGATGACGACGCGCAGCAGCGTCTGCATGTCCTGCCATCCGACGCTCGCGGAGCCGCGGACCACCTGCACCACCGCTTTCCCCGGCTGCTCGTGCGGGACGAAGCGGTCGCGGTCGTCGAAGAGTTCGGTGTGGCACTCGGCCCAGTTCTGCGCGAACGCGGCACAGATTCCGTCGACGGCGGGGCCGCGGACCTCCACGTGGGTGTCGCGCCACTCGCCGGGGCCGCGGGCGTCACCGCACCACTCCTGCGCGATGCCCACCCCGCCGGTGAACGCCCGGCACTCGTCGACGATCAGCGCCTTGCGGTGGCAGCGGTGGTTCTGCTTGAACGGCGAGAGCCACAACGGCTTGCGGAACCACGCCACATGCACGCCGGCCGCGTGCATCGCGTCGAGGAGGGCCGGCTCGATCTGCTTGGCGCCGAAACCGTCGAGCAGCACCCGCACCCGCACACCGGCCGCGGCCCGTTCGGCGAGGGCGTGCGCGAAGTCGCGGGCGATCTGGCCGCGCCAGTACACGAAGGTCATCATGTCGATGGTGTGCCGGGCGCCCCGCACCGCCGAGAGGAGGGCGGGGAAGATCTCGTCGCCGTTGCGCAGCGGGCGCAGCGCGTTGCCCTCGGTCGCGGCGACGCCTATGAGACGCTCCAGCCGCCTCCGCAGCCGCTGGGCGCGGGCATCCCGGTCGAGAGCCGGCGGCGGCCCGGCGTCCGGACCGGTGTGCGGCGCGCGGAACTCCGCAATGGTCATCTGAACCTCCCATGGCACGGCGACCGTCGACCGTCTCGGCTCGACGGCACCCACTCGCCGTCTGCCCCGCCTTCGCCGGATGAGGCCTGCTGACCAGCAGGACGGGTCTGACGAGGCCGTGGCCGCGCAGGGAGGACCCGGCCGCCGCTCGGGCGGGCGGCACGGCAGGGGGGGCGGGGGCTCAGCCCACGACGAAGGGCAGGCGGGCCGCCGTAGTGCCCAGTTCGGCACGCTGCGCGCCGCTCGGGGAGCGGCGGCCGGTGCCGACCAGCAGGACGTCGGCGTCGGACCAGGCGGCGGGGAAGCGCGTGTCCGCGAGCTGCTCCAGCATCGCGCGGGACCTGGCCAGGGCCGCGGGCGGCGGGCCGGGGACCGCGGGGAGGTGGGCGGTCAGGTCGAGGTGGTGCAGGGTCCACTCCAGGACGTACGCGCCCAGGTAGTCGGCGGCGGTCAGGACCTGTCCCCGCGTGCCGACCCGGGCCGCGGGGTCGGCGAGGCGCGCGGCGCGTCCGGCGGCGGAGCCGACGTCGTCGAGGTGGAAGGCGAGCAGCGCGGGATCCTGGTAGGCGGCGGCGAGACGGACCGTCAGCGCGTCGAGCGGGTCCTCGCCCGTCGGCGCGGTGGCCGACGCCTCCCAGTACGTGATCGCGTCGCGCGTCGGCTCGGCGGTCTCGGGGGTCGCCAGCGTGATCAGCACGTCCTGCGCGTCGATGACCAGATGGCACACCAGATCGCGGACCAGCCAGCCGGCACAGCCCGAGGGCGCCCCGAAGTCCTCCGCCGCGAGGCCGGCGACGGCCGCGCGCAGAGCGGCCCACGACTGCGTGAAGAGGTCCATGGCCGCAACCTAGCAAGGCGTGAGGGGGCCGCGGCTCGTCCGCGGGTCCGGAATCCGCTCGCCGGACCGTCCGGCAGGCGGGGGGCCTGGCGAGGCGCGACGGGGCCGTGGCTCGTTCGCGGGTCCGGGCATCCGCCCGGCGCAGGGCTCGCGTGCGCCGGACCGTCCGGCAGGCGGGCGGCCTGGCGAGGCGCGAGGGGGCCGTGGCTCGTCCGCGGGTCCGGCGCGGGGGACGCGCGGGCCTTCGCCGACGCGGTCCTGACGGCGCGTCCATCGGCCCGGTCCGGACGCTCGGGGCGCCGCTCAGATCCCGGGGGAGCCGGGGCCGGGCGGCCGTTCCGTGAGGCGGAAGCGCAGCCGGCAGATCACCGCGTCGGTGTCGCGCCGCACGGCGTGGGCGAGGACGGCGCCGCGCTGGTTCTGCAGCAGCCGCTGCCAGGCGTGGCGCGGTTCGGTCTCCGCGATGAGGACGGTGACGCGGACACCTGGCCGCCCCGCGGCGAGGGTGCGTACGTACGCGGTCACCGGACGGCCCAGGTCGCGGTGCGGCGAGGGCAGTTCGACGAGCGGGACGCCGGGTGCCCACAGCTCCCAGTCGCGGCGCAGCGCCGCCGTGCGCTCCGCGTCCTCGGGGTGCGTGACGGTGACGGCGCGCACGTCGTCGCCCAGCGCCCCGGCGGCCGACAGCGCCTCGCTGGTCAGCCGGGAGAGCGTGGCCACGGGCACGACGACGAGCGAGCGTTCGCGGTGTGGGGGTTCGGGGACGCGCCCGAGTCCGAGGGCGGCGCCCGTCCGGGCGTACGAGCGGTGCACGCCCTCGAACGCGGCCACCAGCAGCGGCACGGCCACCACGACCAGCCAGGCACCCTCGGTGAACTTGCTCGCCGTCACCACGACGGCCGCCACGCCGGTGAGAACGGCGCCGGTCCCGTTGAGCAGGGCCTTGCGGCGCCACCCGGGCACGGTGTCGCGCACCGAGCGCCAGTGCCTGACCATGCCGGCCTGGCAGATGGTGAACCCGATGAAGACGCCGATCGCGAACAGCGGGACGAGCCGGTTGGTGTCGCCGCCGGACGCCACCAGCAGCGCCGCCGAGACGAGCGCGAGCGCCAGCACGCCGTAGCGGTGCACCTGCCGGTCGGCCTTGAGCGCGAAGACGTGGGGGAGGTAGTTGTCCCTGGCCAGCAGGCTCATCAGGACGGGCAGGCCGGCGAAGGAGGTGTTCGCGGCCAGGCCCAGCAGCACCATGGTGGCGAACTGCACGACGTAGAAGGCCCAGTTGTGGCCGAGCGACGCGTCGGCGAGCTGCGCGAGCACCGTGGTGCCCTCCACCGGCTGGAGGTGGAAGCGGCCGATGAGCACCGCGAGGCCGACGAGCATCACGCCGAGCAGGGCGCCGAGCGCGGTCTCGGTGCGCTGGGCGCGGCGCACGGCGGGCCGCCGGAAGGACGGCACCGCGTTGGCGACCGCCTCCACGCCGGTCAGCGCCGAGCAGCCGGCCGCGAAGGCCCGGAGCAGCAGCAGGGCTCCCACGGTGGTGGCGCCGGACGCGACGACGGACGCATGACCGTGCGCCGCGGCCGTGCTGACCGGCCCGTCGCGGAAGAGCCCGGCCACGACGACGGTCAGGATCGACGCCACGAAGACGGCGGTCGGCACGAGGAACGCCCGCGCGGAGTCCACGACGCCGCGCAGGTTCACGGCGGTGACCAGCGCCAGCACGGCCGTGCACAGCAGCACCCGGTCGCCGTAGAGGGAGGGGAAGGCCGAGGTCAGCGCGGCGACCCCGGCGGTGACGGAGACGGCGACGTTCAGGACGTAGTCCAGCACCAGCGAGGCCGCCGTGACGAGCGCGGTACGGCGGCCGAGGTGGCGCCCCGCGACCGCGTAGGAGCCGCCGCCGTCGGGGAAGGCCTCGACGACCTGGCGGTAGGACGCCACCAGGAAGGCCAGCAGCGCGGCGATCGACAAGGTGACCGGGAGGGTGAAGCCGAGCCCGTGCGCACCGGCGGCCGCGAGCACCAGCACGATCGACTCGGGCCCGTACGCGACGGACGCCATCGCGTCCAGCGAGAGCGCGGCCAGCCCCTGCACGGCGGTGAGCCGATGCCGCTCCTCCCCGGGGTCCACGGGCAGGCCGCCGCCTCTGTGAGGGTCCCGGGCGGTGGTCGGTACGGACATGTGCGGCTCCTGGAACGGCGGCGGATCCCCTCAGCGTGCGGGCCGGACGGCACGCGGGGCGGCACTCCGTACGCCCTCCTGGCGCGGGAGGGGGAGGTCTTCACGGAACCTTGACGGCGGGGGGGCTGCGGGTCTGGTGGGGCGCGGCGGGCCGCGGCCGGGCTCGGCGGGGGCTCGGCGGGGTGGGGTACCGGGCGCCCGGCCGCGCGGAGGGGGTGCGGACGGTGCTGCGAGCGCGGGGGCGACGCGGGTCCGGCGGGCCGGGTGGACGGGAGGCAGCGGGTCCGCGCGGTCTCTCCACCCGGGGGTGGAGGTGCGATTTCAACCCGGGGCTTGATCCGCTGACCTGCGTGTTTCCGTAGATTCGAAGACACCGGCAGACCGCCGGTGATTCCCGCGTCGCGCTGATGGAGGTGCCCCTCATGTCCGGCTGGCTCAACGCTCTGGTGATCGTCGCGGTCCTCGGCCTGGTGATCGCCCGCCAGGTCCGCCCGCGCCGGATCTCCGCCCGCGGGCGGTGGTGGCTGATCCCGGGGATCCTGCTGGTGCTGGCGATACGGGACGGCGGGCTGGTCGACCCGGCCCACCGCGACCTGTCGGTCCTGCTGCTCTGCGCCGAGCTGCTGGTGGGGGCGGGCATAGGCCTGGCCTGGGCGCGGACGAGCCGGGTGTGGACGGGGCGCGACGGCGCGGTCTGGACGCAGGGAACGCGGGCGAGCATCACCGTGTGGGTGGTCGGCATAGCCGCGCGCGTCGCGCTCTACGCCGCCGGGGCCGCGGCCGGGGTGCGCGAGGAGACGGGTTCGGTCCTCCTCGCGGTGGGCCTCACGCTGCTGATACGTGCCGCGCTGCTCGTGCGGCGGGCCAGGGGCGTGGAGCCGTCGTACCGTACGGTCGCATGAGCATGTGGACGTCCTGGCCGTCGAAGGAGGCCCTGGACCGTTCGGGCAGGTCGGCGAGCCGACGGGGGATCGGCCGCGGGGTCAGGGCGGTCCTGCTCGCGGTCGCGGTGTGGGCGACGGCCACCAGGACGCACCTGTCCGGCTGGCAGATCGCGCTGGCCCTGGCCGGAATCGCCGCCGCGAGCGCGGTCGTGTGGATCTTCTTCCGGATCACCCTGCGACGGCTGCTGTGGCCCTCGGCGGCGCTCATGGCGCTGCTGATCGCTGCGGCGGCCGGCTGCCAGGCGCTGGGCGCGCCGGTCGCGGCGGGGGTGCTGGTGTGCGGGGTCGCGATGCTCTCCCTCCAGCGGCTGCCGCTCGCGGCGGCGGCGCCGCTGGCCGGGGCGGCGCTGGTCGACTTCGTTCTGATCGGCGGCTCCGACGGCCGGCCGGCGGCGCTGCTCACGGTGCTGGGCCTGTGCCTGCTGGGCTACACCGCCCGGCTGGACGCCGAGGCGCGCGGCAAGACGCAGCGGCTGCTCGCGCAGGAGCGGGCGGCGCGCAGGGCGGAGGCCGAGACGGCGGCGCTCGCCGAACGGGCCAGGATCGCGCGGGAGATCCACGACGTGCTCGCGCACAGCCTGTCGGCCCAGACGGTCCACCTGGAGGCGACGCGGCTGCTCATCGAGCGGGGCGCGGAGCGTGACGTGGTGCTGGAACGGGTCGTGGCGGCACGCCGGATGGCGCGGGAGGGCCTGGCGGAGACACGGCAGGCGCTGTCGGCGCTGCGGGGCGACATGTCGCCGGTGGAGGACTTCCTGCGCGAGCTGGTGTCGTCCGCAGGAGCACGGCTGGAGGTGACGGGGGAGTCGCGCGGGCTCCCGGCGGAGGCCGGGCTCGCCGTGCGGCGGGTGGCACAGGAGGCGATGACCAACGTCCGCAAGCACGCGCCGGGCGCGCGGGTCGAGCTGCGGCTGGAGTACCGCCCGGCGGAGGTGGAGCTGGAGTTCAGGGACTTCGGCGCCCGGGTGCCTGTGGACAACTCTCTGGGGGCCTCCGGATCCGGCTACGGTCTTGTGGGGATGCGGGAGCGCGCCGAACTGCTGGGCGGCGCGCTGGACGCGGGACCGGCGGAGGAGGGTTTCGTGGTGCGGTTGCGGGTGCCCGTATGACGCGGGTGGTGGTCGCGGACGACCAGACGATCGTGCGCGAGGGGATCGTGACGCTGCTGGGGCTGCTGCCCGGGATCGAGGTGGTGGGCGCCGCGTCGGACGGCGAGGAGGCCGTCCGGCTGGCCGCGGAACTGGAGCCGGACGTGGTGCTGATGGATCTGCGGATGCCGCGGTGCGACGGGGTGGAGGCGACCCGGCGGATCCGGGCCGGGCGTCCGGCGACACAGGTGGTGGTGCTCACCACCTACGCCGACGACGACTCGCTCTTCCCGGCGCTGCGGGCCGGGGCGCGCGGATATCTGACGAAGGACGCGGGCGGCGACGAGATCGCCCGGGTGATCACGGATGTCACCGCGGGCGGGGCGGGGCTGTCGCCGGCCCTCCAGGGGCGGGTGCTGGAGATGCTGGCGGGGCGGGACGAAGTGGGAGGGGTGACGCGACACGACGAGGGGAAGGAATTGCCGGATGGGTTGACGGTCCGGGAGGCGGAGGTGCTGGCACTCGTGGCGGAGGGGCTGTCCAACTCCGAGATCGCGGCAAGACTGCAGGTCAGCATGGCTACGGTGAAGACGCACATCAACAACTTGTTCGCCAAGACCGGGGTGCGGGACCGGGCTCAGGCCGTGGGGTACGCCTACCGGAAGGGCATCACCTGATGGGGTGAGCGATTCGTGATTGTCGGTCGGGATCTTCCCGCTCTGTCCAATATGGGGCACACGGTTCATCTGGCCGTGGAACGAGGAGAGTTCGGTGGACAAGCACGACGGCGGCGACCCTTTGGCGCTGCGGGTGGACGACCCATGGCGGGACGCCGGAGAGGAAGAACTCTGGTTGCCCGGTCAGTCCCAGCCCGCCGCGCCACCTGAGGAGAGGGCGCCGGCTGCCGCGGGGGTGACGGGGGACCGGGGGGCGGTCTACGAGGAGGTGCAGTTGAGTGCCGCGTTCCGGGAAGTGCGGCAGCGGTACAGGGGGTTCGCCTTTCCGGCGGCGACGGGGTTCGTCGCCTGGTATCTGCTCTACGTCGTGATGGCCACCACGGCGCCGGGGCTGATGGGCCACCGGGTCGCCGGGCAGGTCAATGTGGCGATGGTCGCGGGGCTGGCGCAGTTCGCCACGACGTTCCTGCTGACCTGGGGATACACCCGGCACGCGCGGCTGCGCAGGGACCGGGCGGCACTCGACCTGCGCTGGACGCTGGCGACCAGGACCGGGCAGGAGCGCGTGCGGTGAAGGACCAACGGATGACAGCGGTGGCGTACCTGGCCGATTCGGCGGGCGAGCACCAGGGTCTGGCCGTGGTGCTGTTCACGGTGTTCGTCTCGGTGACACTGGCGATCACCGCGTGGGCGGGGCGGCAGCGCAGCTCGTCGGTGGAGTTCTTCGCCGGCGGCCGGATGTTCAGCCCGATGGAGAACGGCTTCGCGATCTCCGGCGACTACATGTCGGCGGCGTCCTTCCTCGGCATCTCGGGGCTCATCGCGCTCTACGGCTACGACGGCCTGCTGTACTCGGTCGGCTTCCTGGTCGCCTGGCTCGTGGTGCTCATGCTGGTCGCGGAGCTGGTGCGCAACTGCGGGCGCTACACGCTGGCGGACGTGCTGTCGGCCCGGATGAAGCAGCGTCCGGTGCGGATCGCGGCGGGCACCTCGTCGGTCGTGGTGTCGGTGCTGTACCTGGTGGCGCAGATGGTCGGCGCCGGCAGCCTGGTCGGGCTGCTGCTCGGCGGGGAGAGCACCGCGGCGCGGACCTGGGCGGTGATCGGCTGCGGCGCGCTCATGGTCTTCTACGTGACGTTCGGCGGGATGCGGGCCACCACCTGGATCCAGATCGTCAAGACCGTGCTGCTCATGAGCGGCACGGTGCTGCTCACCGTGATGGTGCTGTGGCGCTTCCACGGAAACGTGGACGACCTGCTGCGGTCGGCGGTCGGCGGCAGCGGGCAGGGGCACGCGTTCCTGGCCCCGGGACTGAAGTACGGCGGGAGCTGGACCTCCCGGCTGGACTTCGTCAGCCTCGGCCTTGCGCTGGTGCTGGGCACGGCGGGCCTGCCGCATATCCTGTCGCGCTTCTACACGGTGCCCACGGCCCGTTCGGCGCGGCAGTCGGTGGTGTGGGCCATCGGGCTCATCGGGGCGTTCTACCTGATGACGATCGTGCTGGGCTTCGGCGCCGCGGCCGTCGTCGGGTCGGACACCGTGCGCTCGTCCAACGCGGCGGGCAACACCGCGGTGCCGCTGCTCGCCGAGGCGCTCGGCGGCGGCGCGGGGACGACCGGCGGGACGGTGCTGTTCGCCATCGTCGGCGCGGTGGCCTTCGCGACCATCCTGGCCGTGGTCGCCGGTATCACCCTGGCCTCCTCGGCGTCGGTCGCGCACGACCTCTACACCGCGCTGCGCCGTCCCGTGGCCCGGCACGGGCGGCGGGATCCGGGCGAGGCCATGGAGGAGGACGAGGTGCGGGTCGCGCGGTTCGCCGCCGTCGGCATCGGCGCGGCGGCCATCGCGCTGAGCCTGCTCGCCCAGGACCAGAACATCGCCTTCCTGGTGGGCCTGGCCTTCGCGGTGGCCGCGTCGGCGAACCTGCCGGCGCTGCTCTTCTCGCTGTTCTGGTCGCGCTTCACCACCCGCGGTTCGGTGTGGGCGATCTACGGCGGGCTGGTGCCGGCGCTGCTGCTGGTGGTGCTGTCGCCCGTGGTGTCGGGCCGGCCGGACGCGCTCTTCCCCGGGGTCGACTTCCATGTCTTCCCGCTGGAGAACCCCGGGCTGATCTCGATCCCGCTCGGCTTCCTCGCGGGGTGGCTCGGCACGGTGCTGTCGCCGGAGCCCGCCGACCCGAAGCGGTTCGCCGAGACCGAGGTCAGGTCGCTCACCGGCGCCGGAGCGGTCTAGCCGGTCCGTCCGGCGGGCCCGGCCGGCGCGTTCAGCGGCCGGGCGCCGCCCAGGCGTAGCGGTGCTCGGGCCGTCCGGTGTCGCCGTAGCGGAGGGTGAGGCTCAGCCGGCCCGCCTGCTCCAGGTGCTTGAGATAGCGCTGGGCGGTGGATCTGCTGAGCCCCGCCCGTTCCGCCACCTCGTGCGCCGACAGCGGGTGCGGCGCCTCCCGCAGCACCCGGCGGATGAGGTCGGCGGTGGGCGCGGAGTGGCCCTTGGGCAGGTCGGCGGGCGCGGCAGCGGCGGTGCGCAGCGCGCCGAAGATCCGGTCGACCTGCTCCTGCCCGGCCTCACCGCGTCCGCCGCCGCCCGCGACGCCGTCCAGCGCCCGGCGCAGCGCCGCGTAGCCGTCGAGCTTGGCGCGCAGTCCGGCGAAGCCGAAGGGCTTGACGAGGTACTGCAGCGCTCCCAGCCGCAGCGCGGCCTGCACGGTCGCGACGTCCCGGGCCGCCGTCACCATGATGACGTCGGCGTGGTGGCCCTGCTGGCGCATCCGGCGCACCAGCGTCAGTCCGGGTTCGTCCGGCAGGTAGTGGTCCAGCAGCACCAGGTCGATGCGGCCGCGCTCCAGTGCCGCGAGCGCCTGCGCCGCGGTGTGCGCCCGCCCGGCGACCCGGAAGCCGGGCACCTTGGCGACGTAGGCGGCGTTGATCTCGGCCACCCGGAAGTCGTCGTCCACGACCAGCACCTCGATCATCGGTCCCCTCCTCCGGCCGCCGGGACGAGTACCCGGTGCTGCCCGGCGGCGTCCTGCCGCGGCGCCAGGTCCCCCGCCATCAGCGCCTCGGGCAGGACCACGGTGAACAGCGCCCCGCCCCCGGCCCTGGCGGTCACCCGCGCGGTGCCGCCGTAGCGCTCCGCGAGCCGCCGTACGAGTGCCAGGCCGAGGCCCCGTCCGCGGTGCGCGGGCGGCTCCTTCGTCGTCCAGCCCTCCTCGAAGATCCGCCCGCGCAGCTCCGGCGGCACCCCTGGCCCGTCGTCGCCCACCCGCAGCAGCACCGTGGACCGCTCGGCCCGCAGCTCCACCTCCACCTCGCCCGCCGCGGCGTCCAGCGCGTTGTCGACCAGGTTGCCCAGCACGGTCACCACGTCGCGCGGGTCCACCACCTGGTCCGGCAGCAGTGTGTCCGGCGCGATCCGCAAGGTCACCCCGCGCTCCGCCGCGATCGCCGACTTCCCCACCAGCAGCGCGGCGACCAGCGGGTTCCGCACCCGTTCGGCGACCTCCTCCGCGGAGGTCCGGTGGGCGTCGGCCACCTCGGCGAGGAAGTCCACGGCGGCCTCGTGCAGTCCGAGTTCGAGCAGGCCCAGCAGCGTGTGCAGCCGGTTGGCGTGTTCGTGGTCCTGTGCCCGCAGCGCGTCGAGCAGCCCGTGGGTGGAGTCCAGCTCGCGGCCGAGCAGTTCCAGTTCGGTGCGGTCCCGCAGGGTGACGACGGCGCCGCCGCCTTCGGTCGGCATCCGGTTGGCGACCAGCACCCGCCCGTCGCTGACCGTCAGCAGGTCGGTGCCCTCGGCCCGTCCCGCCAGCACGTCGGTGGTCCGTCCCGGCGGCAGCACCGCCTCCAGCGGGCGGCCGGTGTCCTGCGCGCCGAGCCCGAGCAGCCGCTGCGCCTCGTCGTTGAGAAGGCGGATCCTGCCGTGCGGGTCGAGCGCGACGACGCCTTCGCGGATGCCGTGCAGCATCGCCTCCCGCTCGTCCAGCAGCGCCGAGATGTCCGCGAAGGCCAGTCCGTGCGTGGCGCGCTGGAGCCGCCGCGCCGCCCAGAGCGCGGCGAGCACGCCCACCGCGAGCGCCGCTCCGGCGTAGCGCAGCAGCGGTACGACGGCCAGCAGCCGGGCGCGCATGCCGGTGTAGTCGAAGCCGACGGACACCGCTCCGACGATCCGCCCGTGCGCGTCCCGCAGCGGCACCTTGCCGCGTGCGGTGCGGCCCAGGGTGCCGCTGTCGATCTGCATGATGTCGTGTCCGCCGAGCGCGACGCTCGGGTCGGTCGAGACGTGTTCGCCGATCCGGGACCGGTCGGTGTGCGACCAGCGGGTGCCGTGCACGTCCATGACCACGATGTAGCTGGCGCCGGTGGCCAGCCGGATGCGTTCGGCCTCCGCCTGCACGGGGCCCTGCGGGGTCGGCCGGGAGGTCAGCAGCGCCTGGGCCACTTGCGGCTCGGCCGCGACCGTCTGCGCGATGGCCAGTGCCCGGCGCATCGACTGCTGGTCCAGCTGCCGGCTGAGCGGTGCCAGGAACAGCCCGACCGCCAGGGCCGTCACCCCCGCGGTGATCAGCACCTGCATCAGCAGCACCTGCGCCGAGACGCGGCGCGGCCACCCGATGCGCATCGTCGCCTCCTCCGGCCGCGCGTCCCGTTTCCGTCCCTGACGGCAGCGGGGCGCACCTGCGGCTCCGGCGCCCGTGCCGTCCACGCAACGTAAACGCTGGGCGCGCCGAAAGGCAGGGTCCGTCACGCTTTCGTTGTCCTGACGTGGGCTAAACGAGCACAAGCCCAGCTTGCGGGCACAAGGCGGGCTTGCGCTCACAAGCCTGTGCGGGCCCGGCGGGCGCTCGTAGCGTCCACCGCCATGACCCACGACACGAGTCCCGCCATCGAGCTGCGGGGGGCGGGAAAGGCGTTCCGGACACCGTCCGGCGCGCTGCACACCGCTGTGAGAGATCTGGACCTGACGGTCGGGCGCGGTGAGTTCGTCGCCGTCGTCGGCCCCACCGGCTGCGGCAAGTCCACCACGCTGACGCTGGTCAGCGGCCTGGAGGAGCCCTCGGAAGGCGAGGTGCTGGTGGGCGGGGAGCCGGTGCGCGGCATCGGCACCGAGGTCGGCTTCGTCTTCCAGCAGGACGCCGTCTTCCCGTGGCGCACCGTGCTGTCCAACGTCATGGCGGGGCCGCGTTTTCGCGGTGTGCCCCGGGCGGAGGCCAGGGAGCGGGCCCGGGACTGGCTTTCCCGGGTGGGGCTCGCGGCCTTCGAGGACCGCTACCCGCACCAGCTGTCGGGCGGCCAGCGCAAGCGCGTCGCGCTCGCCGCGACCTTCGTCAACGACCCGTCGATCCTGCTGATGGACGAGCCCTTCTCGGCGCTCGACGTGCAGACCAGGGCCCTGATGTCGGACCAGCTGCTGGAGCTGTGGGCCGGTACGGGCGCCTCGGTGGTCTTCGTCACGCACGACCTGGAGGAGTCGATCGCGCTCGCCGACAAGGTCGTGGTCATGACCGCGGGCCCGGCCACCGTGAAGGAGGTCTTCACGATCGACCTGCCCCGGCCCCGCAAGGTCGAGGAGGTCCGTCTCGAACCGCGCTTCGTCGAGATCTACCGCGAGATCTGGTCCTCGCTCGGCGAGGAAGTCCGCATCACCAGGGAGAGGGGTGCCACCGGTGCCGAAGCCGCCGAAAACGCTGCGTGACCCCGTGGACGCGAGCCCTGAGCGGGCCGCGCCCGGCAGGCCGGAGACGGTGAAGGCCGCGGCTTCCGGGTCCGCGGCCGACCGCAGGGCGGCGCGGGCCCGCGCCGCCCGCAACCGCACGCTGCTGGTGTACGGCTGCCGGCTGCTGGTGCTCGCCGCCGTCCTCGGCCTGTGGGAGTGGTTCGCCCGCACCGGGGTCATCGACCCCTTCAACTTCTCCATGCCCAGCAAGATCTGGGACCAGATCCGGCAGTGGGCGCTGCACGGCACCGCGCAGGGCAGCCTCGCCGAGCAGATCTGGGCGACCCTGTCCGAGGCGCTGTTCGGCTGGCTCATCGGCGTCGTCGCCGGTGTGCTGCTGGGCATCGCGCTGGGCCGGGTGCGTTTCCTCGCCGACGTCTTCGGCCCCTACGTCAAGGTGCTCAACGCCCTGCCGCGTATCGTGCTGGCCCCGATCTTCCTGATCTGGTTCGGCCTCGGACCGGCCTCCAAGGTGGCCTCCGCGGTGGTGCTGGTCTTCTTCCCGGTCTTCTTCAACGCCTTCCAGGGCGCCCGCGAGGTCGACCGCAACCTGGTCGCCAACGCCCGGATCCTCGGGGCGAGCAACCGGCGGGTCACCTTCCAGGTGGTCATCCCCTCGGCCACCTCGTGGATCTTCACCAGCCTCCACGTCAGCTTCGGCTTCGCGCTGATCGGCGCGATCGTCGGCGAGTACATCGGCGCCACCAAGGGCCTGGGCCTGATGGTCTCCACCGCGCAGGGCACCTTCAACGCCGCCGGTGTCTACGCGGCGATGGTCATCCTCGCCGTCGTCGCCCTCGTCGCCGAGGGCCTGCTCACCTTCCTGGAGAAGCGGCTCTTCCGCTGGAAGCCCGCGGACGCGGGCACCGGCCGCTGACGTACCGCCTCCTTCCACCGCCCCACCACCTCACAAGGACGTGACCCCCATGCGCACCCGCAGAACCCTCCCCGCGCTCGCCGTCACCGCGGCCCTCGCCCTGACCACGCTGACCGCCTGCGCCGACGACTCCTCCGGCAAGGCCGGTTCCTCCGGCGGCTCCGGCGGCGGCGGAACCAAGGTCAAGATCATGGTCGGCGGTCTGGACAAGGTCATCTACATGCCGGCGATGCTGTCCCAGCAGCTCGGCTACTTCCGTGCGGAGGGCCTGGACGTGACCCTCATGACCGAGCCCGCCGGTGTCGACGCGACCACCGCGCTGGTGTCCGGTGACGTCCAGGGCGCAGTCGGCTTCTACGACCACACGCTGGACCTCCAGACGAAGAAGAAGTACGTGGAGTCGGTGGTGCAGTTCGCCCAGGCGCCCGGCGAGGTGGAGGTCGTGTCGGACAAGGCCGCCGCCGACATCACCTCCGCCAAGGACTTCAAGGGCAAGAAGCTCGGCGTCACGGGCCTCGGCTCCTCCACCGACTTCCTCACCAAGTACCTGGCCGTCAGCAACGGCGTCCAGGTCAGCGACTTCACGCCAGTCGCGGCCGGCGCCGGACAGACGTTCATCGCCGCCATGCAGCAGGGCGCGATCCAGGGCGGTATGACGACCGACCCGACCGTCGCGCAGATCCTGGACAAGGGCATCGGCAAGGTGCTCTACGACATGCGCACCCCGGAGGGCTCGCGGCAGGCGCTCGGCGGCCTCTACCCGTCCTCCAGCCTCTACATGAACACCGACTGGGTCAACGGCCACAAGGACACCGTCCAGAAGCTGGCCAACGCCTTCGTCAAGACCCTGGGCTGGATGTCCACCCACACGCCCGAGGAGATCGCCGCCAAGATGCCCGCGGACTACGCGCAGGGCGGCGCGCAGCTCTACGCGGCCTCGATCAAGGCGACGCTGCCGATGTTCACCACCGACGGGGTCATGCCGCCCGACGGCCCGGCGACCGTGGAGCGCGTGCTGAAGGCCTTCAACCCCAACCTGAAGAACGCCACGGTGGACCTGGCGAAGACCTACACCACGGAGTTCGTCACGAAGGCCCGCTGACGGCCGCCACCCGGTCCGCGGTGAAGGCGGCAGGGGTGCCGAGCGCGCCGCCGCAGCTCTCCGGGCGCGGCGGCTGCCCGGCCGTCCGGGAGACGCCGACGTCCCAGGCCCGGCCGTCGGTGTGCGCCACCCGCACCGTCCAGCCGTCGGGGCCGTGCGGGGCGGTGCCGGACACCGTCAGCGCGTCCTCCCGGTCCTCGCCGGTCAGGGCGCGTACGGCGAGGTCGGCTGCCTGCCCGGGGCGGTCCCAGAAGGAGCGGCCGCGGCAGCCGTCGAGGGTGATCCGCCCGGCGTGCGCCGCCGTCAGCACCTCCTTGGCGAGCCGCGCGTCGACCCGCCCGTACGCGTAGCCGTAGGGCAGCACCAGCACGGTGGGGGAGAAGCGGTGGCCGCCCAGGTGGGTGGCCTCCCAGATACCGGGGCCCTCGGCCGCGGCCAGCGCGGTGACGAGCGGGCGGCCCTGCACCGCGCAGCAGCGGTCGCGCCTGCCGTTGGTGCACACCAGCGCCAGCGGCGGACCGGTGTACGCCTCGCCGAAGCCCCCGTGCGTACCCGCGCCCAGCGCGGTGAGGTCCAGCGCCGTCAGCTCCGCGGGATCCGCGACGGAGCCGGTGCGCACCCATGAGCCGCCCGGCGCGGTGTGCGCGACGAACACCTGGTGCGCGGCCGGGGTGTGCCGGTCGGCGTGCCGCCCGGGGCGGCGGATCAGGGCGACGCGCACGCCCGTGCCGTCGGCGAGGTGTTCCAGCTCGCGGCCCACGGCGGGGTCGAGCCGGCTGGACGTGAGGGCCTTGTCCCCCCACGGGCCCGGCTGCTCGACCAGCAGCCAGGTGGTCGCGACGGCCGCGGTCGCCGCGACGGACTCACCCAGCTCCGCCGACGCGGACGTGCACGTAACTGTCACCGGGGGAGCCTAACCCGCAGCTCCGCGGCAACGTCGCGGAGCCCCCGCCCCCGCGGAGGACGGGCCCGGCGCCGGGCCCGTCCGCCTCACACCGGTCCGGCCACCACCGTCACCGGCTTGGCCAGCGGCACGCCCGAGCCGTCCCGGCGCGGGTCCTTCGGCGGCAGCTCGGCCGGTGCGCCCGCCGCGGTGGCGGCGCGGGCCGGGGTGGGGCCCGCCCAGGCCAGCAGCAGTCCGTCCTCGCCCCGCAGGAAGCGCTGGCAGCGCACCCCGCCCGTCGCCCGGCCCTTGCGCGGGAACTGCTCGAAGGGCGTGAGCTTCGCGGTGCCCTCGCCCGCGCCGTCCAGCGTGCCCTCGGAGCGGGCCACGGTGAGGACCACCGCGTCGACCGCCGGGTCCACCGCGGTGAAGGAGATCACCTTGGCGCCCTCCGCGAGCTTGATGCCCGCCATGCCGCCGGCCGGCCGGCCCTGCGGGCGCACCTGGCCCGCGGGGTAGCGCAGCAGCTGGGCGTCGTCGGTGATGAAGACCAGGTCCTCCTCGCCGGTGCGCAGCTCGACCGCGCCGACCACCGTGTCCCCGTCCTTGAGGCCGATGACCTCCAGGTCGTCCTTGTTGGCCGGGTAGTCCGGCACGACGCGCTTGACCACGCCCTGTTCCGTGCCGAGCGCGAGGCCCGGCGACGACTCGTCCAGCGTGGTCAGGCACAGCACCCGCTCGTCGTCCTCCAGCGAGACGAACTCGGCGAGCGGCGCGCCCCCGGCCAGCGTCAGCGGCCCGGTGGACTCCGGCAGCACCGGCAGGTCGATGACCGTCAGCCGCAGCAGCCGGCCGTGCGTGGTCACCGCCCCGATGTCGGCGCGGGCGGTGGTGGGCACCGCGGAGACGATCACGTCGTGCTTGGCGCGCTTGCCGCCGCCCCCGTCCCCGGACGCGTCGGCCGTGGTGCGGGCCAGCAGTCCGGTGGAGGACAGCAGCACCCGGCACGGGTCGTCGGCGACCTCCAGCGGCACCGCGGCGACGGGTGCGCCGCCGGACTCCAGCAGCAGCGTGCGGCGCTCGGTGCCGTACTGCTTGGCCACCGCCGCCAGCTCGGCGGACACCAGCTTGCGCAGCTCCGCGTCGGAATCCAGGATCCGCGTCAGCTCGGCGATCTCCGCGTTCAGCCGGTCGCGTTCGGCCTCCAGCTCGATCCGGTCGAAGCGGGTCAGCCGGCGCAGCGGGGTGTCCAGGATGTACTGCGTCTGGATCTCCGACAGGCCGAAGCGCTCCATCAGGCGCTCCTTGGCCTGCGCGGCGTTCTCGCTGGCCCGGATGATCGCGATGACCTCGTCGATGTCGACGAGCGCCACCAGCAGGCCGTCCACCAGGTGCAGCCGGTCGCGGCGCTTGGTGCGGCGGAACTCGCTGCGGCGGCGCACCACCTCGAAGCGGTGGTCGACGTAGACCTGGAGCAGCTCGCGCAGGCCCAGGGTGAGCGGCTGGCCGTCGACGAGCGCCACGTTGTTGATGCCGAAGGAGTCCTCCATCGGCGTGAGCTTGTAGAGCTGCTCCAGCACGGCCTCGGGGTTGAAGCCGTTCTTGATCTCGATGACCAGCCGCAGGCCGTGCTCGCGGTCGGTGAGGTCCTTGACGTCGGCGATGCCCTGGAGCTTCTTCGCGCCGACCATGTCCTTGATCTTGGCGATGACCTTCTCGGGGCCGACGTTGAAGGGCAGTTCGGTGACGACCAGGCCCTTGCGGCGCGCCGTGACGTCCTCGACGGTGACCGTCGCCCGGATCCGGAAGGTGCCGCGGCCGGTCTCGTACGCGTCGCGGATCCCGTCCAGGCCGATGATCCGGCCGCCAGTCGGCAGGTCGGGGCCCGGGACGTGGCGCATCAGCGCGTCCAGGTCGGCGTTGGGGTAGCGGATCAGGTGCCGGGCCGCGGCGACGATCTCGCCGAGGTTGTGCGGCGGCATGTTGGTGGCCATGCCGACCGCGATCCCGGACGAGCCGTTGACCAGCAGGTTCGGATACGCGGCCGGCAGGACCGCGGGCTCCTGCTCCTGGCCGTCGTAGTTGGGCGAGAAGTCGACGGTGTCCTCGTCGATCGACTCGACCATCAGCTGCGCCGGGCCGGACATCCGGGCCTCGGTGTAGCGCATGGCGGCCGGCATGTCGTCCAGCGAGCCGAAGTTGCCGTGCCCGTCGACCAGCGGGAGGCGCTGCGAGAAGGGCTGCGCCATCCGCACCATCGCGTCGTAGATGGACGCGTCACCGTGCGGGTGCAGCTTGCCCATCACCTCGCCGACGACCCGGGCGCACTTGACGAAGCCGCGTTCGGGGCGCAGGCCCATCTCGTTCATCTGGTAGACGATGCGGCGGTGCACCGGCTTCATGCCGTCCCGGGCGTCGGGCAGGGCGCGCGCGTAGATGACCGAGTAGGCGTATTCGAGATACGACGCCTGCATCTCGTCCACGACGTCGATGTCGAGGATCCGCTCCTCGAAACCGTCGTCCGGCGGCGGGGTCTTCGTCGTGCGGCGGGCCATCTCGGCGGCGCTCCTTCGTCTGGTTCCTGCTGCACCGGTGGTTCTGCTGCACCGGACATCTGTTCGGCTGGACCGGGTGAACTGACGCGGACCATTGTGGACCGCGCCGCCGACAACGCCGACCACGGCCCGGCACGAGCGCGTCCGCGACCGGGAACTTCACCGCCCGCGCACTCGCTTGCCTAGAGTGGCAGCACTCTACGCAGTCAGCGGACAGACGCACGCGACCGGAAGGACAGCTTGCCCATGGGTCACACGGCCTCGCCGGAGGCACACTCCAGCGGCCTGACAGCCACCGAGCACCGCCTGGCGAACGGGTTGCGGGTGGTGCTCTCAGAGGACCACCTCACCCCGGTCGCGGCCGTCTGCCTCTGGTACGACGTCGGTTCGCGCCACGAGGTCAAGGGACGCACCGGCCTCGCCCACCTCTTCGAGCACCTGATGTTCCAGGGCTCGGGGAGCGTCAAGGGCAACGGCCACTTCGAACTGGTCCAGGGCGCGGGCGGCTCCCTCAACGGCACCACCAGCTTCGAGCGCACCAACTACTTCGAGACCATGCCCGCCCACCAGCTGGAACTGGCCCTGTGGCTGGAGGCCGACCGGATGGGCAGCCTGCTGACCGCACTGGACCAGGAGAGCCTGGACAACCAGCGGGACGTGGTCAAGAACGAGCGCCGCCAGCGGTACGACAACGTGCCCTACGGCACCGCGTTCGAGCGCCTCACCGCGCTCGCCTACCCCGACGGCCACCCGTACCACCACACCCCGATCGGCTCGATGGCCGACCTGGACGCGGCCTCGCTGGAGGACGCCCAGGCGTTCTTCCGCACGTATTACGCGCCCGGCAACGCGGTGCTCGCGGTCGTCGGCGACATCGACCCGGAGCAGACGCTCGCCTGGGTGGAGAAGTACTTCGGCACCATCCCCGCCCACGACGGCAAGCCGCAGCCGCGCGACGGCTCGCTGCCCGACGTGATGGGCGGTCAGCTGCGCGAGGTCGTCGAGGAGGACGTGCCCTCGCGCGCCCTGATGGCCGCCTACCGGCTGCCCGAGGACGGCACCCGTGCGGGTGACGCCGCCGATCTGGCGCTGACGGTGCTGGGCGGCGGGGAGTCCTCCCGGCTGCACAACCGGCTGGTGCGCCGCGACCGCACCGCCGTGACCGCGGGCTTCGGGCTGCTGCGGCTGGCCGGAGCGCCGTCGCTGGGATGGCTGGACGTCAAGTCGTCCGGCGGCGCCGAGCTGGCCGCGATCGAGGCCGCGGTCGACGAGGAGCTGGCGCGCTTCGCCGCCGAGGGCCCCACGCCCGAGGAGATGGAGCGGGCGCAGGCGCAGCTGGAGCGCGAGTGGCTGGACCGGCTGGCCACCGTCGGCGGCCGGGCCGACGAGCTGTGCCGCTTCGCCGTGCTGTTCGGCGACCCGCAGAAGGCGCTGACCGCGGTGCAGCGTGTGCTGGAGGTCACCCCGGAGGAGGTCCGGGCGGTCGCCGCGGCCCGGCTGCGTCCCGACAACCGGGCGGTGCTGCTGTACGAGCCCACCGGCAAGGCGGCGCAGCAGGCCGCCGCCGACGACGAGGCCGGGGAGCAGGACGCCGCCGCGGACGCCGGCACGGACCAGGAGGAGGGCGAGCTGTGAGCGACACCACCGCCGTCATGACGTTCCACCCGCAGCCGCAGGCCGGCGCGCCCAAGCCGTGGGCCTTCCCGGCCCCCGAGCGCGGCGCGCTCGGCAACGGGCTGACGCTGCTCACCAGCCACCGCCCCGGCCAGCAGGTCGTCGCGGTCGAGGTGCTGCTCGCGGCGCCGCTGGACGCCGAGCCGGAGGGCCTGGACGGTGTCGCGACCATCATGGCCAGGGCGCTGTCGGAGGGCACCGACGAGCACACCGCCGAGGAGTTCGCGGCCGAACTGGAGCGCTGCGGCGCCACCCTGGACGCGCACGCCGACCACCCCGGGGTGCGGGTGTCGCTGGAGGTGCCCGCCTCCCGGCTGGACCGGGCGCTGTCGCTGCTGGCCCAGGCGCTGCGCGCCCCGGCCTTCGCCGAGGACGAGATCGAGCGGCTGGTCGCCAACCGGCTCGACGAGATCGAGCACGAGCTGGCCAACCCCGCGCGCCGCGCGGCCATGGAGCTGTCCAAGGAGCTCTTCCCGGCGGAGCTGCGCTGCTCCCGCCCGCGGCTGGGCACCGAGGAGACCGTCCGGCGGATCGACGCGGCGGCGGTGCGCGCCTTCTACA
Organism: Streptomyces sp. NPDC004031; assembly: GCF_053604375.1. Lineage (NCBI taxonomy): Bacteria > Bacillati > Actinomycetota > Actinomycetes > Kitasatosporales > Streptomycetaceae > Streptomyces > Streptomyces sp. NPDC004031. The sequence goes on from NZ_JBSGHL010000012.1 coordinate 26,439, forward strand.
CCGCGCACGTCCGGCCCGCGACGGCCACCGCGGTGGTGGTCGGCGACCTGACCGGCATCGACCTGCCCGCGCTGCTCGACGAGACGCTCGGCCGCTGGACGGGCGCGGCCGCGCAGCCGCGCCCGCGCCCGGTGATCACCGCGAACGACGCCGCCCGCGTCGTCATCGTGGACCGGCCCGGCTCGGTGCAGACCCAGATCCTCATCGGCCGCACCGGCCCCGACCGGCACGCCGCGGTGTGGCCGGCCCAGGTCATCGGCACCTACTGCCTGGGCGGCACCCTCACCTCGCGGCTGGACCGGGTGCTGCGCGAGGAGAAGGGCTACACCTACGGCGTGCGGGCCTTCGCGCAGGTGCTGCTGGCCTCCGCGGACGGGACCGGCGCGGCGCTGCTGGCGATCAACGGCTCGGTGGCCACCGAGGTCACCGGGCCCGCGCTGGCCGACGCCTGGCAGGTCGTCCGCACCCTCGCCGAGGGCGGACTGACCGACGACGAGCGGGACGTCGCGGTGCAGAACCTGGTGGGCGTGGCCCCGCTGCGCTACGAGACGGCCGCGGCCGTGGCCGGGACGCTCACCGACCAGGTCGAGCAGCAGCTGCCGGACGACTTCCAGGCGCATCTGTACGAGCGGCTGGCCGCGACCGGCACCGTCGAGGCGACCGCGGCCGTGGTCAGCGCCTTCCCGCTGGACCGCATGGTGGTGATCCTGGTCGGCGACGCCTCCGCCATCGCCGAGCCCGTGCGCGAGCTGGGCATCGGACCGGTGCGCGTCACCAGCTGAGCCCCGCGGGAGACGCGGGCGTCCGCCGCCCGCGCGCCCCGCGACCGCCGACGGACCCCGGCGCGCCCGTGCGCGCCGGGGTCCGCGCGTATGCGCATACCACCGTAATTCCGGGGCCGCATTCCCCTTTCCCGGTGTGCTGGAATAGAGTCGCTGCACAATTCGGGGAAAGGACGTGGTCGGGCGATGCGGAATCGGACGTGAGCGGGTCGGAAGGCACCGCGCGGCGAATCTCTGCCGAGGTGGTGTGTACGGCGATACGCGACGACATCGTCGCCGGCTACTTCCCGCCGGGGAGCCGGCTGACCGAGGAACTGCTCGCACAGCGCTACGGCGTCTCGCGGGTGCCGGTGCGCGAGGCGCTGCGCACCCTGGAGTCCGAGGGCTTCGTCAGGACCCGCAAGCACGCCGGTGCGTCGGTCGCCGAGCCCACCGAGCAGGAGGCCGCCGACCTGCTGGAGATCCGCGGGCTGCTGGAGCCGCTGGGCGCCGCGCGGGCGGCGCAGCGGCGCACCGACGCGCATCTGAAGGTGCTGCGCGGACTGGTGCGGCTGGGCCAGGAGCGGGCGGTGCAGGGGCAGGTGTCGGATCTGCCGTCGCTGAGCGGGTGGTTCCACGAGACGCTCGCGCAGGCCTCCGGCAGCCCGACGCTGGCCGCGCTGCTGATCCAGCTGCGGCACAAGATCTCCTGGGTCTACGCCGACGACGGGGCGGGGCGCGCCGCGGAGGCGTGGGAGGAGCACGCGGCGATCGTGGACGCGGTCGCGCGCGGTGACGCCGAGCGGGCCCGCAGGCTCGCCGCGGTCCATCTGGAGCACGCCGCGGCGGTGAGAACCCTGAAACACCGTGTAAACGCGGGGCGCCGCCGCAATTAACAATCGCACCGTATACAAGAGTGCGTGATTATCGTCCGGGGTATCGCCGCGGGCGGTCGCGGAAAAGGCGTGAGACGGGCGTGAAAAAGCGGGCCCGGCAATCCTGGTGGATTGCGGGACCCGCTGGTTCCGGCGTGCGCGCAATTGCTCGCGCGCGGCGGAAAGCCGTGCGGCGCCACGTCATGGCGCCCGAGGCGTCAGACGGTCTCGGGAAGCTCTTCCAGGCCTTCGGCGACCAGCTTGGCCAGCCGGTCGAGCGCGACCTCGGCGCCCTCGGCCTCGGAGGCCAGCACGATCTCCTCGCCGCCCTTCGCGCCCAGGCTCAGCACCGCGAGCATCGAGGCGGCGTTGACCGGGCCGCCACCCTGCCTGGCGATGGTGACCGGCACCCCGGCGGCGGTCGCCGCGCGGACGAAGATGGACGCCGGGCGGGCGTGCAGGCCCTCCGCCCAGCCGACGTTGACGCGGCGCTCAACCATGGTGTTGCCCTTCGGTGTGTGTGTCAGATCGTGCAAGTTGTCTAGACCATTTTTGCACGACGCGGGCGCAACCCGGGCACCCGGCCGGTGAGCCCAGGGTCCCGCGTGCGCCTGCCGCCCGCCAGATGGCCACGCCGCATACGCTGGAGGCCATGACCGACCCGCAAGGCCCGGAAGAACCGCACGGCGCGCACGGCCCGCGAGACGCCCAGGGCCCGCGGGGAGCAGCGCCCCGGCCCTACCCCGTCCACTGGGAGGCCGACGTGGTGCTGCGGGACGGCGGCATCACCCATGTCCGGCCCATCGGCCCGGACGACGCGGGACGCCTGGTCGACTTCTACGAGAAGGTCTCCGACGAGTCGAAGTACTACCGCTTCTTCGCGCCCTACCCCCGGCTGTCCGACCGCGACGTGCACCGCTTCACGCACCACGACTACGACGACCGCGTGGGCCTGGCCGCCACCGTCGGCGGCGAGTTCATCGCGACCGTCCGCTACGACCGCACCGACGAGCACGGCCGGGCCGTGTCCGGCGCCGCCGGGACCCGGGCCGAGGTCGCCTTCCTGGTCCAGGACGCCCACCAGGGCCGCGGGGTCGCCTCCGCACTGCTGGAGCACATCGCCGCCGTCGCCCGCGAGCGCGGCATCCTGCACTTCACCGCGGACGTCCTGCCCGCCAACAGCAAGATGGTCAAGGTCTTCACCGACGCCGGCTACACCCAGCGGCGCAGCTTCGCCGACGGCGTCGTCCACCTCGACCTGGACCTGGAGCCCACCGCCGAGTCCGTGCAGGTCATGCGCTCGCGCGAGCACCGCGCCGAGGCCCGCTCCATGCAGCGGCTGCTGCGCCCGGAGTCCGTCGCCGTGATCGGCGCCGGGCGGCGGCCCGGCGGGGTGGGGCGCACCCTGCTGCGCAACATCGCCGCCGGCGGCTTCACCGGCCGCCTGTACGCCGTCAACCACTCCTTCGCGCCGGACACCGACCTCGACGGGGTGCCCGGCTTCCGCTCGGTGCGGGAGATCGCCGCACGCGGCGAGAGCGTGGACGTCGCGGTGGTCGCGGTGCCCGCCGGGCAGGTGCCGCAGGCCGTCGCCGACTGCGGCGAGGCGGGTGTGCGCGGCCTGGTCGTGGTCGCGGCCGGCTACTCCGAGACCGGGCCCGAGGGCCGCGAGCGGCAGCGCGAACTGGTACGGCTGGTGCGCGGCCACGGCATGCGGCTCATCGGGCCGAACGCCTTCGGGGTGCTCAACACCGCGCCCTCCGTGCGGCTCAACGCCTCCCTCTCGCCGGGCATGCCGCACCAGGGGCGGCTGGGGCTCTTCACGCAGTCCGGGTCGATCGGCATCGCGCTGCTGTCCGGGCTGCACCGGCGCGGCGCCGGGCCCTCCACCTTCGTCTCGGCCGGCAACCGCGCGGACGTCTCCGGCAACGACCTGCTCCAGTTCTGGCAGGACGACCCGGACACCGACGCCGTGCTGATGTACCTGGAGTCCTTCGGCAACCCCCGCAAGTTCAGCCGGCTCGCCCGCCGCACGGCCGCCGTCAAGCCCGTCGTGGTCGTCAAGGGCGCCCTGCACAGCGGCTCGGTGCCCGCCGGGCACGCGGTGCCCGTCGCGCGCATCCCCGACAGCACCGTGAGCGCGCTCTTCCGGCAGGCCGGTGTGATCCGCGTGGACACCGTCACCGAACTCCTCGACGCCGGGCTCCTGCTGGCCCTCCAGCCGCTCCCCGCGGGCGACCGGCTGGCGATCCTCGGCAACTCCGAATCCCTCGGCCTGCTCACCTACGACGCCGCGCTCACCGCGGGCCTGCGCCCCTCCGCCCCGCTGGACCTCACCACCTCCGCCGCCCCCGCCGACTTCGCCGAGGCCCTGACCCGCGCGCTGGCCGACCCGGCGACGGACGCGGTCGTGGTCACCGCCATCCCGCGGGTCACCGCCGACGCCCTGCCACCCGCCGCCCCGCCGGGCGAGGCCGGGGCCCTGGACGGGGTGCCGGACGAGGGCGACGACCCCGCGCTCGCCGACGCGCTGCGCCGCGCCGCCGCCGGGGACAAGCCGGTCGTCGTGGTGCACCTGGCCCTGGAGACCTTCGCCGAACGCCTCGGCGCACCCGGCGGCGAGGGCGCGCGGCTGCCCGCCTACCGGGCGCCGGACCGGGCCGTCGGCTCGCTCGCCGAGGCCGCCCGGTACGCCGTGTGGCGCGCGGGTTCGGCCGACCCGGGACGCGTCCCGGCCTTCGACGACATCCAGGAGGCCGCGGCCGCCGAGGACGTGCGCCGGCTGCTGCCGCCCGGCTCGCCGCCGCAGGGCGTGACCCTCTCCGACGCCGACGCGGCGGCCCTGCTCGCCCGCTACGGCGTCACCGTGCGCCGCGCGCTGCCCGCGCCGGACCCCGACGCGGCCGTCGCCGCCGCCGGGTCGATCGGCTACCCCGTCGCCCTCAAGGCCACCGCCCCGCACCTGCGGCACCGCCCGGACCTCGGCGGTGTCCGCCTGGACCTCGCCGACGAGGGCGACCTGCGGCGCGCGTACGAGGAGCTGACCGCGCGGCTGGGCGGGCCCGCGGAGCTGCGCCCCGTCGTCCAGGCGATGGCGCCGCGCGGGGTGGACACGGTGATCCGGGCCGGGGTGGACCCGGCCGCCGGGGCGGTGCTCTCCTTCGGGCTGGCCGGTCCGCCCTCCGAACTGCTCGGCGACCTCGCGCACCGGCTCGTCCCCGCGACCGACCGGGACGCCGCGGACCTGGTGCGCTCCATCAAGGCCGCGCCGCTGCTCTTCGGCTGGCGCGGCGCCGAACCGGTCGACACCGGCGCGCTGGAGGAGCTGCTGCTGCGGGTGTCGCTGCTGGCCGACGACCTGCCGGAGGTCGTCGCGGTGCGCCTGGACCCGGTGGTCGTCGCCCCGCACGGGCTGACCGTGCTGGCCGCGACCGTACGGCTCGCGCCGCCGCCCGCCCGGACCGACCTCGGCCCGCGGGCCCTGTCGCAGTACTGACGGCCGCCGCGCGGCACGGACCGGCGGCGGGCGCGCGCCGGGCACGCGACACCGCGGGGACCTGCAGGACCCCTAGGATGGACGTATGGCGAAGTCGGGGATCACCACGCAGGGACTGCGGACGGCGATCGAGCGCAGCGGGTACTACCCGGGGCTCGTGTCGGAGGCCGTGGAGGCCGCGGTCGGGCAGGAGCCCGTCACGTCGTACCTGGTGCACCAGGAGACCACGTTCGACGCGAACGAGGTGCGCCGGCATGTGACCGTGCTGGTGCTCACCGCGAGCCGCTTCATCGTCAGCCATACCGACGAGCAGGCCGCCGACGACTCCTCGCCGACGCCCTACGCCACGACGTCGACGGAGTCGGTCAAGATCGGCCGGATCTCCTCCGTCGTGGTCAGCCGGGTGGTGGCCAACCCGGAGGCGTACACCCCGGGCACGCTGCCGCGCGAGGTCGTGCTGACGATCGGCTGGGGCGCCGTCTCCCGGATCGACCTGGAACCGGCCGCGTGCGGGGATCCCAACTGCGAGGCGGACCACGGCTACACCGGCTCCTCCACCGCCGACGACCTGTCCCTGCGGGTCAGCGAGGCGGGCGACGGACCCGACACCGTACGGCAGGCGCTCGCCTTCGCGCAGGCGCTCTCCGAGGCGACCGCGGCCGCCGCCTGATGGTCCAGCCCCTGCACGACGACGGGCTGCTCGACCCCCGCACCGCCCCCGTACCCGCCTACGGCAGCGCCGCGCTGTGCGACGTCGTCCCGGCCGCGGTCGCGGGGTTCGGCATCGACGGCATGCCGCGCACCGGACTGCGGCTCGCGCCCGCCGACCGGGTGTGCGTCTTCCTCGTGGACGGGCTCGGCTGGGAGCTGATCGCCCGGCACCCGGACGAGGCGCCCTACCTGAACGCGCTGCTGCCCAGTTCGCTGAACGGCACCGGCCGCCCGCTGACGGCCGGTTTCCCCGCCACCACCGCGACCTCGCTGGCCTCCGTCGGCACCGGGCTGCCGCCCGGCCGGCACGGCCTGGCGAGCTACATGACGCTCAACCCGGCGACCGGCGAGCTGATGAACCAGCTGCGCTGGCAGCCCTGGACCGCCCCGGCGGTCTGGCAGCCGCACCCCACCGTCTTCCGGCTCGCCGACGCCGCGGGCATCGCCACCTGCCAGGTGTCCTCGCCCGACTTCGCGCGCACCCCGCTCACCCAGGTCGCGCTGTCCGGCGGCACCTTCCACGGCCGGCTGACCGGCGAGGAGCGGATGGACCTGGCCGCCGACCGGCTGGCCGCCGCGGACCGCACGCTCGTCTACACGTACTACAGCGAGCTGGACGGCATGGGCCACCGGCACGGTGTGGACTCCGACGCCTGGCGCGGCCAGCTGATGACGGTCGACCGGCTGGTGCAGCGGCTCGCCGAGCAGCTGCCGCCGCGCGCGGTGCTCTACGTCACCGCCGACCACGGCATGACCGACATCCCCTTCGACGAGGAGTCGCGCATCGACGTCGACGAGGACTGGGAGCTGCGCGCCGGGGTCGGTCTGCTGGGCGGCGAGGGGCGTGCCCGGCACGTCTACGCGGTGCCGGGCGCGGCCGCCGACGTGCTCGCGGTGTGGCGCGAGGTGCTGGGCGACCGGATGTGGGTCGCGGGCCGCGACGAGGCGGTGGCGGCGGGCTGGTTCGGGCCGCACGTGGAGCCGCGGGTGCTGCCCAGGATCGGCGACGTGGTCGCCGTCGCCCGTGACGACATCGCGATCGTCGCGAGCCGCGGTGAGCCGGGGGAGTCGAGGATGACCGGCCTGCACGGCTCGATGGTCCCCGCCGAGCAGCTCGTGCCGCTGCTCGAAGTCCGCACCTGAGTCCTCCCGCGTCCGCGCGCCCCTGTCCTGTCCCTCCACCGAAAGGCCGCTGTCCCGCCATGTCCGAGCTGGTTTTCTTCTCCGGAACGATGGACTGCGGCAAGAGCACCCTCGCCCTGCAGATCGTCCACAACCGCGCCTCACGCGGCCTGCAGGCGGTGATCTTCACCAAGGACGACCGGGCGGGCGAGGGCAAGCTGTCGTCGCGGCTCGGGCTGGTCACCGACGCCGTCGAGGCGGTGGACGGCATGGATCTCTACGCGCACCTGGTCGCCCTGATAAGCCGCGGCGGCCGCGCGGACTTCGTGGTCGTGGACGAGGCGCAGTTCCTGGCGCCGGAGCAGATCGACCAGCTCGCCCGCGCGGTCGACGAGCTGGACGTGGACGTCTACGCCTTCGGCATCGCGACCGACTTCCGCACCCGGCTCTTCCCCGGCTCCCAGCGGCTCATCGAACTCGCCGACCGCATCGAGACGTTGCAGGTCGAGGCGCTGTGCTGGTGCGGTGCGCGGGCCACGCACAACGCCCGCACGGTCGGCGGGCAGATGGTCGTGGAGGGCGCCCAGGTGGTGGTCGGGGACGTCTCCCGGCAGGACGAGACGGGCTACGAGGTGCTGTGCCGCCGCCACCACCGGCGCCGGATGACCTCCGCGTCGGCGGGCGCCGCGGCCCTGGCGCCCGACGTGCTGCCGGTGCCGGGCGCCTGACGGCCGGTACGCGAAGGGCGCGGGCCCGGGGGACGGCCCCGGGCCCGCGCGTTCTTCCGGGGGCGGTCAGCCCGCGGCCGGGCCGAACTCGGCCTCGACCGTGCGGTCGGCCGTGACCGGGACGCTCAGCGCGTTGCCGTCGGCGGGCACGTCGGCCCCGTCCAGCGTCCAGCCGAGCAGCCGGTACCCGGCGGCCGGGACGGCGGTGACCGTCACCGTGTCGCCCTTCTCGTAGCGGCCCGGCTCGGTGGCGTTGCCGGTCACCGTGACCGTGCCGCCGGCCGCGGGTGAGGCGCTCGCGGTCACCGACTGCTGCACCATGGTGATCGCCATGATGTTGAACAGCTTCGCCGGACCGGTGTACGTCGTGCCGTTGTAGCGCATGACGTTCACCGCGCGGACGTCCGCGGACGGACCGGCCTTGACCGTGTAGCCGCCGTCGCCGAGGTTGTCCGTGCCCAGGTTGAAGGCGCTGACCTGGCCGGACTCCACGGCCAGGCCGTCGTGCATGCCGTAGCCGAAGACGTCCAGGACCGTCAGGGCGCGGGCGCCCGCGACGTGCACCAGGTCGGTGTTCTTGCGGGTGACGCCGTCGATGGTCTGCGGGAAGAGGTTGCTCCCCAGGCCCCAGCCCGGCTCGTAGAAGCCGGTCCGGTTGACGGCGTTGCCGTTGCTCAGGACACCGTCGATCGTGCCGTGGTCGTTGGCGCCGACCGTGATGCCCCGGTTGAGGAAGACACCGCCGACCTTGCGCACCGTGAAGCCGTCGCTGCGCTCGGAGGTGAGGTCGATGCCGTTCCAGGTGTTGGTCATCGTGACGTCGACGACGTAGGTGCCGCGCCCCGCCCCGCGGATGGCGTACGGGTAGGGGACGTAGCCGGTCGCCGGGTTGTTCTCCGGGTGGAAGACCCGCAGGCCGCGGACCCCGGCGCCGTCGCCGGCCAGCGTGACGAGCGCGGTGGCGGTGGCGGGGGCCGAGGTGTTGCGGCCCTCGAAGGCGAAGAGCACGGTGCCGCCGCTGTCGCCGTCCTCGTCGCGGTTCGGCGAGGCCGCCGCGCCGCGCAGTTCGACGCCCGCCGGGACCTTCACATGGGTGCTGACGCGGTACCAGCCGGCCGGCAGGTAGACGGTGCCGCCGCCCTGCCTGCCCGCGGTGTCCAGCAGCTTCTGCAGCGGGCCGGTCGCGTCGGCCGCGGGCAGGTAGCCCACGCCGTGCGGCACGCCGCTCGCGACGTACAGCGCCTGCCGCTTCGGGGCCGGGTCGGCGGTCGCGGCCGGGGCGGCCGGGACGGCGCCGGGCATCCGGACGACGGTGCCGGAGGCGGGGCCGTCCAGGGTGGTGCCGGTGAGCTTCACATAGCCGCCGGTGGTGTTGCGCACCGAGGCCGTGCTGCCCTGGAGGGTGCCGCCCGCGAAGGACATGCCCCAGCGGCTGTCGAGGTCGTCCACCTGGAGGGCGACGTCCGTGCGGACCACCGAGGTGCGCAGGAACGAGCCGGTGAAGGTGGCGCGCTGGCCCTTGACCGTCCGGATGCCGATGTGGAGGTCGGACAGCGAGATACCGGAGAACTGGTCCCATTCGAGGTCACCGAGCACCAGGCCGGTGGCGTTGGCCCGGGTCCAGCGGTCCAGGCCGGCCCGCTTCGGCGGCTGGTAGGCCGCCGGTGCCTTCGCCCAGTAGGCGTTGGAGAAGGTGACGTCGCTCCAGGTGCCGACGTCCGAGCCGTTGTAGGCGGTCGCTCCGGCCGACAGCACGGTGCCCTTGACGTCGGCGACGGTCGCCGACTCGTGCACCTGGCCCTGCACCGCGGGACGCCCGCGGTCGTCGGCCTTCGTGGAGATGCCGATGCCCTGGTAGGAGTTGAGCATCGTGACGTGTGCGACGGTGCCCATCATGAAGTTGGCGTCGCTCTGCCAGGCCGAGCCCGGGATCTCGAACGTGTTGCCGTACGGGACCGGGTGGGCGGCGTTCTGGCGCGGGTAGTACGTGGTGACGCCCTGCACGGAGGCGCTGCCGCCGATCCGGAAGAGCACCGGGCCGTCCGCGCCGGACGGCAGATCGGCGCTGATCACGGTGCCGTACGAGCCCGAGCCGGTGTCCGGGTCACGCCGGTCGCCGCGCAGCGAGCAGAAGGCCGGGACCTCCACGGTGGTGGTGATCCGGTAGGTGCCCGCGCCCATCCACACCGTGCCGCCGCCCGCGTCCTGGCAGTCGTACAGCGCCCGCTGCACGGCGGCCGTGGCGTCCTTGCGGCCGGTGGCGTCGGCGCCGTAGGCACGGACGTCGAAGTCGGCGACCACCGGGTCGGGGGTGGGATAGCGGGTGTGGACGAGCACCGGGTGCGGGGTGACCGCGTTGCGCCGGTGCACCTCCAGGTCGGCCAGCGCGACCTTGTTCGCACCGGGCGCGTAGCCGGTCACCGCGAGCCGGACGTAGCGCGCGGTGGTGAGCGGGAAGGCGGTGCTGGTCGCGGAGCCCGCGCCGGTGGCGCCGCTGCGGCCGACGGTGGTGAAGTGCCGGCCGTCGGTGCCGACCTGCACGGTGTAGTCCCAGCCGAAGGAGCCCTGCCAGGTGGCGAGCACCTGGTCGAAGCGCTGCGGCTTGCCCAGGTCCACCGTGAAGGTCTCGCCCTTTCCGGCGTCGCCGCTGGTCCAGGCGGTGCCGCCGTCGCCGTCGATGGCCGCGGCGGGGGAGGAGCCGGCCGCCGAGCTGGACGCGGTGGCGGTGCCCAGGTGCGCCAGGTCGGTGTTCACGGCCAGCGCGTGGAAGGCGTCGAGCGCCGCCTGCAGGGTGTGGAAGGCGGTACGGGCCTGCTCGTCCGTCACGCCGGTGCCCTCGGCGACCGTACGGGCCTGGTCCGCGGCCTGCTTCAGGGCCTCCTTGGCGCCCGCCGGGTACTGCCCGTCGCGGGTGCCCTCGCGGGCGGCGAGGTAGGCCAGGTCGGCCTGGGCGACGAGCTGCTTCAGGCCCGTCGTCGGGTCGAGGGTCTTCGGCAGCGCCGTCACCGTGACCCGGGCGACCTTGAGTTCGGCCGCGCTGCCGCCGGTCGTGATGCGGAAGTCGGAGCCGTTGGAGCGGTTGGTGAGGATCGCGTCGTCCAGCACGAAGGTGTGGGTCTTCCACGTCCCCGAGTCGCCGTAGGTGAACAGCGGCGACTGCTTGAACATCTGCGGGATGGTGTCGCCCGGGGAGTCGTACTCCAGCTGGATCCCGCCGCTGCCCTGGTCGTAGTAGTCGATGCTGACGGCCACCGGGTCCGTGGTGTCGTAGACCACGGTGTCGTCGGCGTTCATGTAGAAGAAGCCGGTCTCGGCGCCCGCGTGGCTGTGGTCGGTCTGCCAGTAGCCGCGGCCGTCCACGGTGCCGGTGACCAGGTGGGAGTCGTTGTCGCCCGCGCGCGGGTCGACGCCGTGCGTCTCGACCGTGGGGCCGAGGTCCACCGACAGGCCCGCGGCGATCCGCACCCGGGCCACCGTGACGTCGGCCGGAGCGCCGCCGTCCGTACCGGAGATCCGCAGCTCGCGGCCCGCGGAGAAGTCGGCCGGGACGGTGAAGGCCGCGGTGGTGAAGTCACCGGACCCGGCCAGCGCGACACTGCCCAGCGCGTCCCCGGAGCCGCTGCCCCGGGTGAGCTGGAGGGTGCCGCCGCCGGTGTCCTGGTAGGTGACGGCGACAGTGAGCTGACCGGCCGTCACGGTGTCGGTGTAGTCCTGGTCGAGGTCGAACGCCAGGTATCCGGCGCCGTTCGCGACGTCGGTGCGCCAGTACGGCGTACCGTCCTGCGTCCCGGTCCGCAGCGCGGAGGCGTCGTCACCGGCGGTCGCGGTCAGGCCCAGGGTGAAGGGGTCGGGGCCGAGATCGGCGCCGACGCCCAGCGGGTAGAGCGTGGGCGCGGCGGCCCACGCCGGCAGCGAGGCCGGCAGCAGCAGCGCAGCCACGGTGAGCAGCAGCAGCGCGGGGGCGCGCAGCAGCGCCCGGAGCGGGGAACGTCTGGGTGGCACGGGGACAACCTCCGGAGGATCACGACAGGACGTACGGTCAGGGGTCGTGCGGATGGTGCGTGTGCGTGCGGTGCTGGTGGTGCCGGTGGTGCTGTTCTTGCCGGTGGTGCCGTTCTGTTCGGTGGTGCTGTTCTTTTCGGTGGTGCGGTGCGGGCCCGGTTCCGGGGCAGCCGGAACCGCCGGACCGGCGGACCGGCCCGGGGCGGGCCCGGACCGCGCCGCCCCCGTCGGCAGGGGGCGGCGCGGCCGTTCAGGGGTGGCGCGGGATCAGGCCCGGCGCAGCCGGAGGGTCAGGATCTGGAAGGGCCGCAGCTCCAGCGGCAGTCCGCCGTCGGCGCCGGCCGCGACCGGCTCCACCGGGTTCTCCAGCAGGTCGGTGACCTCGGCCCCGGCCAGGGCGAAGCCGGTGTGCAGCACACCGCGGGCGGCGCCGCCGCGCGACTCGTACAGCCGCACCACGACGTCGCCGCTGCGGTCGTCGGCGAGCTTGACCGTCTCCACGGTGATGTCCGGGTTGTCGACGGTGACGAGCGCGGGCCCGCCGGCCGGCGCCGCGCCCGCGGGGCGCAGCGGCAGGTTGAAGGCGTAGCCCGCGGCGACGGCGTCGCCGACCCCGGCGCCGACGACGAGCGCGTAGCCGAAGCTGTGCCGGCCGCGGTCGGCCTGCGGGTCGGGGCTGTGCGGGGAGCGCAGCAGCGACAGCCGCAGCGTGGTCGTGGTGCCGCCGTCCTCGCGGGTGGTGCGGGACACGTCGTGGCCGTAGGTGGAGTCGTTGACGACCGCGGCGCCCCAGTTGTGCTCGCCGAGGTGCACCCAGCGGTGCGCCCACAGCTCGAAGCGGGCCGCGTCCCAGCTGGTGTTCTCGTGCGTGGGGCGGCGGACGTGGCCGAACTGGATCTCCGCGCTCTCGGTCTCGGCGTGCACGTTGACCGGCCAGGCGGCCTTGAGCAGGGTGTCGCGCTCCTGCCAGTCGATGTCGGTCCTGACGGCCAGCCGGTCGCTGCCCGCCGTCAGCTCCAGGTGCTGCACCAGGTGCGAGTCGCCGAACGCGCGCTCCACCCGTACCGACGCCAGCAGCGGACCGGACTCGGCGATCTCGACGGACACCGCGTCGGTGAGGTCCCGGACGGTGTCGCGGTAGTAGCCGTCGATGTTCCAGGCGCTCCACAGGTTCGGGTCGTCCGGGTGCAGCTGGAGCAGGTTGCCCGCGGCGCCCGGTGCGATGGCCTCGCGGCGCGCCCGCAGGTCGTACGCCGAGCGCACCAGGCCCTGGGCGTCGACGACGACCCGCAGCACCCCGTTGTCGAGGGTGATCGTGCCGTCCTCGGCGACCGCGGTCACGGCCTGGGTACCGGCGGGATCGACGGCCCGGCCGCTGCCCAGCGCGGGCGCCTCGACCAGCACGGCCTGCCGCCCGTCGGACAGCCGCTGGCCGCCCTCGGTGTGCATGCCCTCCGGCAGCAGCGCGACCTCGCGGCGCGCGTAGGGCCCGGCGTTGAAGAACGCCACCCCCTCGCCGCCGTCCAGCGCGGTCCCGATCACCTCGGCCAGCTCCGCCTGGAGTTCGCCGTGCACCTTCTCGGCCTCCTGGTGCACCCAGGCGATCGACGAGCCGGGCAGGATGTCGTGGAACTGGTGCAGCAGCACCCGCTGCCAGATCGACTCCAGCTTCTCGTACGGGTAGGGCGCCCCGCCCCGCACCGCCGCGGCCACCGACCACAGCTCGGCCTCGCGCAGCAGCGCCTCGGCGCGCCGGTTGCCGTGCTTGGTGCGGGCCTGGCTGGTGTACGTGCCGCGGTGGTTCTCCAGGTACAGCTCGCCGCGCCAGACCGGCAGCTTCTCGTACTCCGCGCGGGCGGCGGCGAAGAAGTCCTCCGGGTGGCCGACCTCGACGCGGGTGGAGCCCTCCAGGTCGCGCAGCCGCCGGGCCTTCTCCAGCATCTCGCGGGTGGGGCCGCCGCCGCCGTCACCGAAGCCGAACGGGGCCAGCGAGCGGGTCGCGGCGCCCTTGTCGGCGAAGTTGTTCTCGGCGTGCGCCAGTTCGGCGCCGGTCAGGCTCGCGTTGTAGGTGTCGACGGGCGGGAAGTGGGTGAAGATGCGGGTGCCGTCGATGCCCTCCCACGCGAAGGTGTGGTGCGGCAGCCGGTTGGTCTCGTTCCACGACAGCTTCTGCGTGAGGAACCACTTGGCCCCGGCGAGGGTGGCCAGCTGCGGGTAGGCGGCGGTGTAGCCGAAGGAGTCCGGCAGCCACACGCCCTCCTGCTCCAGGCCGAACTCCTCGGCGAAGAAGCGGCGGCCGAAGACCAGCTGCCGGGCCAGCGCCTCGCCGCCGGGCAGATTGCCGTCGGCCTCCACCCACATGCCGCCGACCGGCGCCCAGTTGCCTTCGGTGATCGCCTTCTTGATGCGCTCGAAGATCTCCGGGCGGCGCTCCTTGATCCACGCGTACTGCTGCGCGGACGAGCACGCGAAGACCAGCTCGGGGTATTCCTCGGCGAGCGTCGTCATGTTGGTGAAGGTGCGGGCGCACTTGCGCACCGTCTCCCGGATCGGCCACAGCCACGCCGAGTCGATGTGCGCGTGGCCGACCGCGGTGACGGTGTGCGCGGACGCGTATGCCGGGCGGGACAGCACGTCGGCGAGCCGGTCGCGGGCGGCCTGCGCGGTGCCCGCGACGTCCCGCACGTCGACCGCGTCGATCGCGTGCGCCAGCGCGCGCAGGATCTCGTGCCGCCGTGAGCCGCCCACGGGCAGCTCGCGCATCAGCTCGTCGAGCACCTCCATGTCGTGCAGCAGGTGCCAGACGGTGTTCTCGCGCACCGCGATGTGCGCCTCGCGCAGCTGGTAGAGGTGCTCGGTGCCCGCGGTCTCCTTGGAGCCGAACCACGTCCCGACCGACTTCGCGCCCTCGATCATCGGGTTGGCGGCCAGCTCCACCAGCAGCTCCACCGGCTCGCCGCCCGCGGCGGACTCGGCGAGCAGCACACTGCGGTGGTGCGGGTGCAGCCCCTGCAAGGGGGAGCCGGAGGCGTCGTGGGCGAAGCCCTCCGCCTGCCCGCCCGGCCCCTTGGTGGGGTCGAAGCCCAGGTCGAAGACGGCCTCGACGCGATGGCCCGCCCACTCCTGCGGGACCCGGCCGGTGGCCTTGAGCCAGCTGGTCGACCAGGGGCCGCCCCAGGTCTCGCCGATCGCCGTCGGCTCGTACGCGGCGGCCAGGGCGTCCGCCACCGGGACGGGTTCGCCCGGGACGTGCCAGACGGTCAGGTCCAGGTCCACCGGGTCGCGGTAGAGGGCGGGCCTGACCACCTGCGCGAGGAATTTGGTGATCCGCTCTTCGACGATATGCCGGTCGTCATGCACTGGTGTGCTCTTTCTGCTGGGGGTTTGCCGAGGGCCGGGGGAGGGTGCGGTCAGCGGCGGGAGGGGGATGCGTGCGACATCAGCTCTCTCCTTCGGTGGTACGCCAGGTGAGCCGGGGGACGAACCCCAGCAGATCGGTGCATGCCGTCGTGTCGAACAGGCTCGCGTGCCCCGTGACCGAGGGCGGTACGGGTACGCCGGGGTGGTGCGCGGCCATCAGTTCCGCCGAGGGCACGGCCGACGTGGTGTCGGCGGCGGTGACGTTGACGACGTGGCAGCCGGTCACGTCGCCCTCGACGGCGAGCCGGATCGCCCGCGCCGCGTCGTCCGTGTGCAGCCAGCCCCACAGGTCGTGCCGCTGCGCCGCGGGGTCGGCCGCGCAGGTGGCCAGGAAGTCCGCGAGCCGGTCGCCGGTGCCGGTGAACGGGAAGCGCATGCACACCGCGTCCAGCCCCCAGCGCCGGTGCGCCGTCCGGGCGATCTCCTCCAGCACCACCTTGGACAGCCCGTACGGGTCGCGCACCAGGCTCGGGTGCCCCTCGTCCAGCGGCACGTAGGACGGCGAGACCGGCACCGGGGACCACGCGAGGCCGGCCGCCGCCATGCTGGAGGCGGCCACCACGCGGCGGACCCCGGAGCGGCCGGCCTCGTCGAACACCCGGTGCGCGGAGAGGCAGTTGGCGGCGAACATCGCGCTGTGGTCGGGCACGTTGGGGTGCGGGATCGCCCCCAGGTGGACGACCGCGTCCACGCCCTCGACGGCCTTGCTCACCAGGTCGGCGTCCCGCAGGTCGCCGGTGTGCACCCGCAGCGCGCGCGGCTCGTCCACCGGCAGCAGGTCGGTGAGCACCAGCTCGTGGCCCGCCGTGAGCAGCTCTTCGGTGACATGGCCGCCGATGTGGCCGGCGGCGCCGGTCACGAGGATCCGCATCAGCCCTTCACCGCCCCGACCAGGCCGTTGACGAAGTAGCGCTGCAGGGCCAGGAAGAGCAGGACCACCGGCACCACGACGATGAGCGCGCCGGCCATCAGGTTGTTGTAGTGCGGCACGTTCTCCGAGGCGAGGGTCTGCAGGCCCAGCGGCAGCGTGTAGGTGTTCGGGTCGTTGAGCGACACCCGGGTCAGCAGGTACTCGTTCCAGGTGGGGATCGCGGTGATCAGCGCCACCGTGATGAGCGCCGGGCGGGTCAGCGGCAGGTAGATGCGGGTGAAGATGTGGAACTCGTTCGCCCCGTCCACCCGCGCCGACTCGCGCAGCTCCTTCGGCACGGAGGCGAAGGCACCGGTCATCAGCAGCACCGACAGCGGTGCGCCGCCGTTGACGAAGGGCAGCACCAGCCCCATGTGGGTGCCGAGGATGCCCATCTTGTTCTCCAGCAGCACGATCGGCAGCATCACCGTCACGCCGGGCACGAACAGCAGCGCGACGAACAGCTTCTGGAGCGCGCCGCGGCCGGGGAAGTCCAGCACCGCGAAGGCGTAGCCGGCGGCCGCGTAGACCACCAGGGTCAGCACCACGGTCAGCAGGGTGACTTCCAGGCTGTTCATGAAGTAGCGGAAGAAGTGCAGCTGGTTCCACGTGCTGGTGAGGGTGTCCAGCGTCGGGTGGTGCGGGATCAGATGGCCGCCGCGGACCACCTCGATCTGGTCCTTGAAGGCCGCCGACACCATCCACAGGAAGGGGTAGATGCTGATCACGCCGTAGAGCGCGAGCAGCACCCCGACCAGTACCCGGGCACTGACCCTGCGGGCGCGGGCCGCCGCGGCGCCGTCCTTGCGGTGTGCGTCTCCGCTGCCGCGGCCCGTCCCCGAGCCGAGGGAAATCGTTGTCATGTTTTGCTCCGCATGACTCGCAGGTTGATCAGCGCGATGACCAGCGCGGCGGCGAACAGCAGCCAGCCCAGCGCGCTCGCCAGGCCCAGCGTCGGCGCGAGGTCCTTGAGGAAGGCCAGCCGGTAGGCCTCGAGGCCCAGCACGTTGGTGTGGTCCCCGGGGCCGCCGTTGGTCATCACCAGGAAGGTCTGGAAGCCTTGCAGCGAGTCGCGCAGGTTGAGCAGCACCACGATCGAGGTGATCGGCCGCACCAGCGGCCACACCACCGAGACATTGGTGCGCCACCAGCCCGCGCCGTCGAGCTGCGCGGCCTCCAGCACGCTGCGGTCGATGCCCTGGAGCCCCGTCAGGTACAGCAGCATCGCGACCGGCACCGCGCCCCACACCGTGACGACGATCATCGTCGGCAGCGCGGTGTCCGGGTTGCCGAGCCAGCCCTGCGGCTGGCTGAGCGAGCCCATGCCCAGACTGCTCAGCACGGTGTTGATCGCGCCGTCCGGCTGGAGGATGTACTGCCAGGCGAAGAACACCGCGACGCCGCTGGTCACGTACGGCACGAAGTAGACCGAGCGCAGCAGGCCCTGCATCCGCTTGGCGGAGTTGAGCAGCACCGCGAGCGGGAAGGACACCAGCACGGTCAGCAGCGGTACGAAGATCATCACGTAGAGCGTGTGCTTCGCGGCGTGGTGCAGCCGGGGGGCGTAGGCGGGGTTCTGCCAGAGCAGATCCTTGTAGTTCTGCAGGCCCACCCAGTCCCAGTGCGGCGCGAAGCCGTTCCACCGGGCGAAGCTGAGCATGAAGCCGTAGCCCACCGTGTACAGGCCCATGACCGCGAAGAGGATCACGGCCGGGGCGACGAACAGATAACCGGAGAAGGCCTCGTAGGTGCGGCGGCGCATACGGCGGCCGCCCGCGGGGCCGGCCGCGTCCGCCGGCCGGGGGGCGCCCCGGCCGGCGGCGGCCGTCTCCGTCAGTACGGGACGGGGTGCGGTGCTCACTTGTTCGCCGTCGCCCAGAAGTTGTTGTTCAGCTTGGCCAGGGCCTTGCCGGTGGCGTCCACGCCCTTCTGCTTCAGCGGCGTGAGGTCGGCGAGGATCTCCGCCATCGAGTCCTGGTCGTAGCCCGGCGGCCGGAAGTCGGCGACGTTCGGGTCGTAGGTGTTCTCCGGGGTCCCCTCGAAGGCCTTGGTCATGTCGGCGAGGGTCGCGCCCATCACCGAGGCGGCGTCCGCGCCGAGTTCGGTGGAGGGCACCTCGGTGGCGTCCTTGGCGAACTTCGAGGCGACGTCGGGCTGGCCCAGGAACTTCATCCACTTGAGCGCGTTGTCAGGGTGCGCGCTGGTGGAGGTGACGGCCAGGCCGGTCAGGGCGAGCGGGGCGAGCGCCGGCTTGGGCACCGCGCCGGACTGCGGGCCGGGGAAGCCGAAGGCCATGACGTCGTCGGGGTTCATGCCGTTCTGCTGGAGGAAGGCCAGCGTGAAGGTGCCGCCGATGTCCCAGGCCGACTTGCCCTGGGCGAAGGCCTGGTCGGCCGCGTCGATGTCCAGGGTCTGGGTGCCGGGCATCCAGTACGGCTGCATCTTCGCGTAGTCGGCGAGCACCTTCTGGCCGTCGGGCGAGGCGAAGTCCGTGGCGGCGTCCTTGTTCCACAGCGCCTGGTACTTGTCCTTGCCCAGCTCGCCGAAGGCCAGCGGCTGGAGCGCCCAGGTCAGGCCGGTGGCCTTGACCTTCAGACCGAGGGAGACGCCGCCGTTCTTCGGGTCCTTGTCGGTCGTCGCCTTGAGGTCGGCGAGCCACTCCTCGTAGCTGGCCGGGGGCTTGGTGACGCCCGCCGCGGCCAGCATCTTCTTGTTGCCCATGATGATGCCGAAGGTGCCCGAGGTCAGCGGCACGCTGAAGCGCTGGCCCTCCTTGACGCCGTGCGACTTGGAGTCGGTGGGGACCGACTCCTTGTAGTGCGCGGGGGTCACCGTGCCGGAGGTCTGGACGCCCTTCTGGTACAGGCCGCTCCAGTCGCTGCCGACGTCCTTGGCGATGTCCTTGGTGATGCCGGTGGCACCGAGCGCGAAGTCCTCGCCGTCGGAGTGCACCTCCAGGACGTCGGGCAGGTCGTGCGTCTTGGCGGCGGCCTGCACCTTGGTGGTGTAGGCGTCGTCCGGGCCGTACGCCTGGACGTTCACCGTGATGCCGGTCTGCTTCTTGAACTCCGCCGCCGCGTTCTTCAGCGCCGCCACGTGGGACTGCTTGAAGGTCCACATGGTCAGCGACTTGGCGTCGCCGCCACCGGAGGAGCCGCCGCCGCACGCGGCGAGCGGGCTCATCGACAGGACGGCCGCCACCGCTCCCGCGGCAAGTCTCGTTTTCGGGGTAAAACGTGCGAATGGTGTGCGCATGGGCCCCTACCTAGGCTTCGGTCGTTCAGAAGACCGAATGACGTTGGAGTCCCTGAACTTAGGGTCGTGTTTGGTATAGCGTCAAGACGCGCGCTGAGGTGAGATGGGCACAGCGCGGCCGAGAGGCGTCGGCGCGGGGAGCGGAGGATCAGTGGAATCGGTGGCAGAAGCGGCGCGCGGACGGAAGCCGGAAGAGGTCAAGTCCGCGGCGCGCGTGCTGGAAGTGCTGGAGCTGCTCGGGGTGCAGGGGGCCCGGCTCTCACTGGCGGAGATGGCCGCGGCGATGTCCGTGCCGAAGAGCAGCCTGCATGCGATCCTGCGGACCATGGAGGCCCGCAGATGGGTCGACCTGGACGCGTCGGGCACGCGCTACGGCATCGGTCTGAAGGCGCTGCTGACGGGCACCGCCTACCTGGAGGGCGACGACGTCACGAGCCTGGCCGGGCCGGTGCTGGACGCGCTCGCCGAGGAGACCGGCGAGGCGGTGCACCTGGGCAGGCTGGATGGCACGCACGTCGTCTACCTGGCCAAACGCGAGTCCAGACATGCGCTACGGATGTACTCGGCGGTCGGCCGCCGGCTGCCCGCGCACGCCACCGGGCTGGGCAAGGCGGTACTCTCGCAGCTCGATCCGGCCGAAGTGCAGCGCCGGCTGGACTGGCCGCTGGAGCGGCTGACCCCCAGCACGGTGACCGACCCCGACGCCTTCCTGGCCCAGCTCGCCGAGACCCGGCTGCGCGGCTGGGCGACCGACGACGGCGAGAACTCCGTCGACATCCGCTGTGTCGCGGTGCCGCTCGGCGGCGGCCAGGGCATGGACGCGATCAGCTGCTCCGCCCCCAAGAGCCGGATGGACGACGCCCGGCTGGAAGAGGTCGCGCAGGCCGTCACCGAGGCCGCGCACAGCCTCAGCACCCTGCTCAAACGCCTCGGCCAGCACTGACCGGCCGCCCCCAGTCGCTCCCGGCACGCCCCGGCGTCCCCTCCGCGCCGCCGGTGCGTGCCGCGGCATGCCCTGCCGCCTCCCGCAGACCAACTCCCGCTGACCGCAGGGTTGTTGACGGGTGACCGGGTGGCGGCCGCGGACAGGCATTGACAACTGTCGACCGCCCTCCATACGTTCGGATGGCAGTACGACATTCTGCTATCTGTACGTGGGAGTCCCACATGGCATTGCCTGATGCCGGCACCGACAGCCATACCGGCACCGACCCCGGCCGTCCCGTCGTCCTCGCCCCCGCACCCTGGGTCGAGGAGCGCGGAGCCGCCGTACGCATCACGGCCGTTCGCACGTTCCTGACAGCCCCGCACGGCTGTCCGCACCTCATCGTCCGGGTCGAGACCGACGACCCCGGACTCTACGGCCTCGGCTGTGCGAGCGACCCCCAGCGTACGCTGGCCGTCCGGTCGGTCCTCGACGACTACGTCGCCCCGATGCTGGTTGGGCGCGACCCCGACGACATCGAGGACATCCACCGGCTGCTGCTCAACAGCGGCTACTGGCGCGGCGGCTCCGTCACCGGCAACGCCCTCGGCGGTGTCGACGTCGCCCTGTGGGACCTGAAGGCCAAGCGCCTCGGGGCCCCGCTGCACTCGCTGTTCGGCGGCCGGGTCCGGGCCTTCGCCGAGGCCTACACGCACGTCGACGGCCAGGACGCCGCCGAGATCGCCGACAAGGTGCTGGCCGCCCGCGAGCGCGGCTACCGGCACGTCCGGATCCAGGCCGCGGTGCCCGGCGCCGACACCTACGGCACCGCGGGCGGCGGCGCGGCAGATCCGCAGGCGGTGCACGAGCGGCGCGTGCCGTGGGACAGCGCCGGCTACCTGCGGCACGTCCCGCCCGTCCTCACCCGGGTCCGCGAGCTGGTCGGCGACGACGTCGAGCTGCTGCACGACGTCCACGAGCGCCTCGACCCGCGGCAGGCCCGGGAGTTCCTGCGCCGTGTCGAGGACGCCCGGATGTACTTCGTGGAGGACCTGCTCGCCCCCGAGGACGCCGGCCACTTCAAGCGGCTGCACGACGCCTCGCCCGTCCCCCTCGCGGTCGGCGAACTCTTCCACGACCCGGCGCAGTTCACCGCGCTGCTCGCCGGACCCGACATCGACTTCGCCCGGATCAGGGTCCCCACGCTCGGCGGACTGACCCCGGCGCGCAAGATCGCGGCGATGTGCGAGCTGCGCGGGGTACGCCTGGCGCCGCACGGCCCGGCCGACGTCAGCCCGGTCGCGCAGGCCGCGACCCTGGCCATGGACATCTCCAGTCACGCCTTCGGGGTGCAGGAGGCGGCCGTCTTCAAGCCGCCGGTGCACGAGGTCTTCCCGGGTACGGTCGTGGCGGAGGGCGGGGGCCTGCGCCCGCACGAGACCCCCGGGCACGGCGTCGACTTCGACGAGGCCGCCGCACGCCGGTACCCGGTACCCGAACCGCTGGCCCACGACCGGTGGGCCCTGCTGCGCAACACCGATGGGAGCGTGCAACGCCCGTGACCGAATCCGTACGGAAGGCCCTTGTCGTCCGGGGCGGCTGGGAGGGGCACAGCCCGGTGGAGATCACCGGCCTCTTCCTGCCCTTCCTGGAGGAGAACGGCTTCGCCGTCGAGATCTCCGACTCGCTCGACGTCTACACCGACGAGGCCCTGCTGGCCGGTACCGACCTGGTCGTCCAGTGCTGGACCATGGGCGAGATCACCCCCGGGCAGAGCCGCGGCCTGTCCGCGGCGGTGCGCGCGGGCACCGGCTTCGCCGGCTGGCACGGCGGGGTCCTGGACTCCTTCCGCGGCGACCTGGACTACGCCCAGCTGACCGGCGGCCAGTTCCTCATGCACCCGGCCGGCTTCGTCGACTACACCGTCGAACTGGCGGACGGCGGCCACGAGATCACCGCGGGCCTGAAGGACTTCGCCGTCCACACCGAGCACTACTTCATGTCGACCGACCCGGCGAGCGAGGTGCTGGCCACCTCGGTCTTCCCGGCCGCCGGGGACCGCTCGCGGGACGTGGTCATGCCGCAGGTGTGGACCAGGACGCACGGCGCGGGACGGGTCTTCGTCTCCGCCATCGGCCACAAGGCCGACGACTTCGACGTGCCCGAGGTGCGGGCGATCACCGAGAGGGGACTTCTGTGGGCGAGCCGCTGAGGATAGGCATGGTCGGGGCCGGCAAGATCAGCGGCCAGTACCTCGACACCATCGCCCGGCTGGAGACCCTGCGGCTGACCGCCGTCACCGACCTCGACCCGGAGCGCGCGAAGGAGGCCGCCGCTTCGGCCGGCGCCGAGGTCGCGGGCGACGTCGCCGAACTGGTCGCGCGCGACGACGTGGACGCGGTGCTCAACCTGACGATCCCGGCCGTGCACGCCGAGGTCGCGCTCGCCGCGATCGCGGCGGGCAAGCACGTCTACGGCGAGAAGCCGCTCGCCGCGACCCGCGCGGAGGCCACCGCCGTCCTGGCCGCCGCGCGCACCGCGGGCGTACGGGTCGGCAGCGCGCCCGACACCGTGCTCGGCACCGGCACCCAGACCGCGCGCAAGGCGGTCGACGACGGGCTGATCGGCCGGCCCGTCGCCGCGACCGCCTTCATGACCACCGCGGGCCACGAGGCCTGGCACCCGGACCCGGAGTTCTACTACCGGCCGGGCGGCGGCCCGCTGCTGGACATGGGCCCGTACTACCTCTCGGCGCTGGTGCACCTGCTCGGCCCGGTCGTCCGGGCGACCGGCGCGGCCAGCACCCCGCGCGCCGAGCGGGAGATCGGCAGCGGGCCGCGGGCCGGGCAGCGCTTCCCGGTCGAGGTCGACACGCACGTCACGGGCGTGCTGGAGCACGCGGGCGGCGCGCTGTCCACGCTGGTGATGAGCTTCGACATCCACGCCGCCCACCTGCCGCGGATCGAGGTGCACGGCACGCGGGGCTCGCTCGGGGTGCCGGACCCGAACGGCTTCGACGGCCCGGTGGAGCTGTTCACCGGCGGCGCGTGGCAGGAGCTGCCGGTCTCCGCGGGGCACCGTGGCGCCGGACGCGGCACCGGGCTCGCGGACCTCGCCGACGCCGTGGCCGGCGACCGCCCGCACCTGGCGTCGGGCGAACTCGCCGAGCACGTCCTGGACGTGATGCTCACCCTGCTGGACGCGGCGCACGAGGGGCGGTCGCTGCCGGTCGCCACCTCCTGCGAGCGCCCGGCGGCGGTGCCGCTCACGTAAGCCCGCCACCAGCGGCGGCACGGGCAGGGAAGGCGGCGGAGGGACCGGTCATGGGGGCCGGTACCTCCGCCGCCTTTTCGTCTCCACGATGTCACGTCAATTAATGTCCGAAGAATGCGCGGCGCGGCGGTTAATTCGCCTGACGTATACGTCTTCGCAGGTCACGACCAGCAGGAAAGCCGAAAGTGTCGTAAGCGTTGACTTGATAACACACATGGTTTTACATAGCGGTTACTGGCTGGACAGGAAGGGCTGCCCATGCATGACCGGACCACTTCCGGGGAAGAGCGCACGGCCGCCTTCCTCGCCGACAGGCTGCGCCCCGCGCTCTATCCGCAGCGGCTGCCCATGGACGTCGGCGCCTGGCACATCGCCGGCGAACCGGTGCCCGCCGAGGTGGCCCTGCGTGCCGACTACACCCCCTTCACCGTGGGCGAGCCCTGGGGCCGCCCCTGGGCGACCAGCTGGTTCGACGTCCGTGCGACCGTGCCCGAGCGCTGGGCCGGGCGCCGCGTCGAGGCGCTCGTCGACCTCGGCTCCGAGGAGGGCGCCGGGGAGTACGGCGGCCGCGCCGAGGCCCTCGTCCACGACGCCCACGGCATCCCGCTGCAAGGCCTGCACCCCGGGCTCGGCGCGGTGCTGCTGCACCGCTCGGCGTCCGGCGGCGAGAGCGTCCGGCTGCTCGTCGAGGCCGCGGCCAACCCCCGCATCGAGGGCGGCAGCGGCGCCGGCACCCGCTACGGCGACCCCGCGACCGCCGGCGACACCCCGCTGTTCCGGCTGCGCCGGGCAGACCTGGCCATCCGCGACGAGGACGTCTGGCAGCTCGTCCACGACGTCGAGACACTGCTCGGCCTGATGCGCGCACTGCCCGCCGACGCCCCGCGGCGGTACGAGATCGCCGTCGGCCTGGAGCGCGCGGTCGCCGCCGTCGACCCGCGCGCGGTCGGCCGGACCGCGGCCCGCGCCCGCGGCGTCCTCGCCCCGCTGCTCGCCCGCCCGGCCCACGACTCCGCCCATCACCTGGACGCCGTCGGCCACGCCCACATCGACTCCGCCTGGCTGTGGCCGGTGCGCGAGACCGTGCGCAAGTGCGCCCGCACCTTCAGCACCATGGCCGCGCTCGCCGAGGAATACCCCGAGCTGATCGTCGCCGCCTCCGCCGCCCAGCACTACGCCTGGACCAAGGAGCACCACCCGCACGTCTTCGAGCGGATACGCAAGGCCGTCGCGCACGGCACCTGGGCGCCGGTCGGCGGCATGTGGGTCGAGGCCGACGCCGAACTGCCCGGCGGCGAGGCGCTGGTGCGGCAGTTCGTCTACGGGCGGCGCTTCTTCCGCGACGAGCTGGGCGTCGAGGCCGACGGGGTCTGGCTGCCCGACGCCTCCGGGGCCTCCGCCGCCTTCCCGCAGATCGCCGCGCTGTCCGGCGCCACCTGGTTCCTCAGCCGCCGCCCCGACCCGGGCTGCGGCCCCGCCCACCACACCTTCTGGTGGGAAGGCCTCGACGGCACCCGGCTGTTCACCCACCTCGCCCCCGGCGGACCCGAGGGCAGCGAGCTGACCGCCGGGGACACCGCGGACGCCGTCGCCGGCTTCGCCGAGAAGGGCCTGGCCACCCGCTCCCTGCTGCCCTTCGGCCGCAGCGACGGCGGGCCCGACCGCGCGATGCTGGAACGCGCCCGCCGCCTCGCCGACCTCGACGGAGCCCCGCGCGTGACGCTCCGCCAGCCCGGCCACTTCTTCCGCGACGCCGCCGCCGAGTACGCCGCCCCCGCGGGCGCACCGGCCGGACCCGCCGGGGGAGAGTCCTGCGTGGCCGCCCCGGTGTGGCGCGGCGAGATCGACCTCACCCCGCACACCGGTGCGTACACCAGCCAGGCCCGCACCAAGCGCGGCAACCGGCGCAGCGAGGCGCTGCTGCACGAGGCCGAGCTGTGGTCGGCGACCGCCGCGGTGCGGCTCGGCGTCAGCTACCCCTACCAGGAGCTGGAACGGCTGTGGAAGAAGGTGCTGCTCCAGCAGTGCCACGACATCCTGCCCGGCACCTCGATCGCCTGGGTGCACGAGGAGGCCGAGCAGACCCACCGCGACGTCCACCGCCGCCTCGACCGGCTCGTCCGGCGCGCGGCCGGCGACCCCGAGGGCACCTACGTGCTCAACTCCGCGCCGCACGCCCGCCGTGAGGTCGCCGTGCTCCCCGCCCCCGAGGCCGGGACCGGCACCTTCTACCCCACCGCGCAGCCGCTGCCCGACGGCAAGGTGGCCGTCCTGGCGCAGGCGCCCGCCCTCGGCGCCGGCCCCGCCGGACTCCCGCTCGACGGCACCGCCCCGGTCACCGTCACCCCCGCGGAGGACGGGGGGCACGTCCTGGACAACGGGCTGCTGCGGGTCCGTGTGGACGCCCACGGCCTGGTGCGCTCCGCGGTCGACCTGGCCACCGGGCGCGACGCCATCGCCCCCGGCGAGGCGGGCAACCTGCTCCAGCTGCACCGCGACGAACCCGCCGGCTGGAGCGCGCTGCAGCTCGACCCCGGCTACCGCGCCACCCGCCGCGACCTCGACACCGCCGAGCGGGTCGAGGTGCGGGCGGCCGGACCGCTGCTCGCCGTCGTGCGGGTGACGCGCGGCACCGGCCGCTCCACCGTCGTCCAGGACCTCGCGCTCGGCGCGGGCAGCCGGGCGCTCGCGGTGGACACCGAGATCGACTGGCGCGAGCAGGACACCGTGCTCAAGGCCGCCTGGCCGCTCGACGTGCACGCCGAGAACACCCGCGCCGAGGTGCAGTTCGGGCACGTCACCCGCCCCACGCACGAGAACACCGCACAGGACGCCGCCCACCAGGAGGCCGCCGCCCAGCGCTGGATCCACGTCGGCGAGCACGGTTTCGGCGTCGCCCTGGCCGGTGACGCGGGCTACGGCTACGACGTCACCCGGCACACCCGCGCCGACGGCGGCACCACCACGGTCGTCCGCAGCACCCTGCTGCGCGCCCCGCACAGCCCCGACCCGCACGCCGACCGCGGTGTCCAGCACTTCCGGCACACCCTGCGCCCGGGGGCCGGGGTCGGCGACGCCGTCGCCGAGGGCTACGCGCTCGCGCTGCCGCTGCGGCCCGGTCCCGCGCTGCCGCAGGAGCCGCTGGTCGCGGTGGACCACCCGGACGTGCTGGTCGAGACGGTCAAGCTGGCCGACGACCGCAGCGGAGACATCGTTGTCAGACTGTATGAATCGCGTGGTGGCCGCGCGCGTGCCACGCTTGCGGCCGGCTTCCCCGTCGCCGCCGTCCACGAAACCGACCTGCTGGAGTCCCCGCTGAGCCCCCGCCCGCACGCCGCCGACGGCGTACCGCTCACCCTGCGCCCCTTCCAGATCCTCACGCTGCGGCTGACCCCGGCCGCCGCGCAGGGGGTGGGCCGTGACTGAGGTCCGCACCGTCACCGCCGTCGCCGGAGAGCCGGAGGAGCAGGCGGACCCGCGCTCCGGCAGCCGCGAGGTCCTGCGCGGGTGGGCCGCCGAGGGCGGGCCGCTCGCGGTCCGCGCCCGGGTGGTGCTGCTCGCCGAGGAGGGCGTGCGGGACGCCGAGATCGCCCGCCGCCTCGGCATCTCCCGGCAGACCGTCGGCACCTGGCGGCACCGCTGGCAGAGCGCCGGACTGCGCGGCCTGGAGCAGCGCCCGCGCACCGGCCGGCCCGCCACCGTCGACGAGGCCGAGGTCGTCACCCGCGCCCTGCTCGCCCCCGGCGGCAGCGGCGCGGGCCGGGCCATCGCCCGCGAACTGGGCCTGTCGCACGCCACGGTGGCCGCCATCCGCCGCCGCTGGCGCCTCACCCCGGACGCCGCCGGGCCCGGCCCCGAGGTGCCGACCGTCCCGCCGCTGCCCGGCCCCGACGTGTGGGTGCTCGGCCTCTACGCCGACGCCCGCCGCGCGGTGCTGCTGGCCGGGACCCGCAGCCGCCCGGTAGCCGCGCCGGGCCCGGCCGCGACCGTGATCGGCGAGGACGTGCTGGCCGGGCTGGGCCGGGCGCTGGAGGAGCGGCGCCCCGCAGGCCGCGCCGCCGCACCCCGGCAGCCCGGCCCGGACGGGCTCGCCGCCTTCCTCGCGGCCGCGGCCGGGCACCACCCGGACATCGCGCTGCACGCCGTGACGCTGTGGGACGACGCGGCCGTGCCGGATGTGCCGCCCGCGGCGGCGCCGGGCGGCCCCAGCCGGCATCTGCTGCCGGCCCGCTCGTCCTGGCGCGGCTTCCTGCGCGCGATGGTCGCCCTGGACAGCACCAGCCACCCGGAGTCCTCGCGCCGCGTCTACCTCGACCTGATCGCCGCGCTCCAGCAGTCCGAGGGCCCGGTGGGCTGGCTGCGGGAGAGCGTCGCCGGGCACCTGCGCGCACCGCGGACGGCGGTCCCGGACGCCGCCGTTCTGGGAGCGGTCCCACGCCAGGTGTCCTCCAGCGGTGTCAACCAGATCGACCTGGGCTCGTTCAACGAGTGCGTGGTGATCGAGGCGGTGCGGCTGGCCGGCACCATCACCCGCGGCGAGATCGCGCACCGCACGGGCCTGACCCAGCAGTCCGTCTCCCGGATCGCCCGGTCGCTGCTGGACCGCGGCATCCTCGTCGAGGACGCGCAGCGCCGGGCGACCTCGGGCAAGCCACGCACCCCGGTGCGGCTGTGCGGCAGCGCGGCGCACGCGCTGGGCCTGCACATCGATCCCGAGGTCATCACCGCGGTGGTCATCGACCTGGACGGCGCCCTCGTGTGCACCTGCACCCGGCCGGTCAGCGCCGACATCGACCCGGGCGACTTCGTCGCGCAGGTCGTCGCGCTGGGCCGGGAGGCGCTGGAGAAGGCGCGCGGCGCGGTGCGCGAGGACGGCTTCCTCGGTATCGGCGTCGCCGTGCCCGGCCCGGTCGACATCGCGTCGGGCACCGTGCTGGACCCGCCGCTGATGTCGGCGTGGAACGACCTGCCGCTGCTCTACCTGCTCCAGGACCACTTCCCCTGCCCGGTGATCATCGAGAAGGACTCGCTGGCCGCGGCGGCGGGGGAGCGGTGGATCGGCCGCGACCGCCGGGCGCGCGACTTCGCGTACCTCTACCTCGGTACGGGGGTGGGCTCCGGCCTCTATCTCAACGGCGACATCTACCGCGGGGTGAGCGCCAACGCGGGGGAGTTCGGCCAGCTGTGCGCGGTCGCGCTGGGTCGGGTCGGCCCGGACGGCAAGCCCGAGCTGCTGCCGGAGTGCAATCCGCCGGTGTCCGTCCCCGAGGCCGCGGCGCGGCTGGGCCTGCGGGCGGCGGGCGGCGCCGACCTGCCGCCGCCGGGCGGCTCGTCGGCGGCCTACCGCGCGGTGGGACGGGCGGCGGCGGGCGGCGACCCGGCGGCGGTCGCCGCGCTGCGCGAGGTCGCGGGCGCGGTCGGGCGCGGCGCGCTGGGCCTGGTCGATCTGCTGGACATCGACCTGATCGTGCTGGGCGGCCCCTTCTTCACCGACGACACCGCGTCCTACTACCTGGACGAGATCCGCCGGGTGGTCAACGACTTCCCGCAGGCGCGCCGGCTGCGGCAGGTCGAGGTGGAGCCGTCGGTGCTCAGCGCGGAGGCCGCGGCGGTCGGCGCGGCCTCGACGATCTTCCACGCCACCTTCACCCCGCGGCTGCGCGGCCGGGACCGCCCCTGAGCAGTGCTGCCGGGCCCGTCGCCACCGTGTCATTGCAAGGAACTTGCGCAATTTGCGTGATCCGGCATGCCATTTTCCAGCATTATTCATCGGATAATTTCGCGCATACGTCTTGACCTTGCATCAGAACTGGCCACACACTGCCCAGTTGTTACCGCACTGCCCGGACCTTTCTCCGGACTTGGACGAAAGTCGCGGAGCGGCCCGGGTCCCTGCTCGATGACGTACGGAGGCAGGATGGACCAGCGAAAGCGCCGGCGCCCGGGAGTCGCCGTCGCGTGCGCCCTGGCGTGCGCGGCCGCGTTGACCGCGGGGAGCGGCGCCGCGGCCGTGGCCGGCACCCCCCGCGCGACGGCCGCGGCCACCCCGATCTACCTGGACACCCACTACTCCTTCGAGGAGCGCGCCGCGGACCTGGTGTCCCGGATGACGCTCCAGGAGAAGGTCCAGCAGCTCAGCACGAACAACGCCCCCGCCATTCCGCGGCTCGGCGTCCAGCAGTACACCTACTGGAGCGAGGGCCAGCACGGCGTCAACCGGCTCGGCGCGGACACCGCGGCGGGCGGCCAGGGCGAGCTGAACCCGGCGGCGACCAGCTTCCCGGTCAACTTCGCCTCGTCGATGTCCTGGGACAAGGACCTGATGTACCAGGAGACCACGGCGATCTCCGACGAGATCCGCGGCTTCCTCGACAAGTCGCTGTTCGGCAAGGGGCAGAACAACCTCGGGCCCTCGGCCGACGACTACGGCTCGCTCACCTTCTGGGCGCCCACCGTCAACCTGGACCGCGACCCGCGCTGGGGCCGCACCGACGAGGCCTTCGGCGAGGACCCGTACTTCGTCGGCCAGATGGCGGGCCAGTTCATCGACGGCTACCAGGGCAACAACCAGGACGGCAGCTCCCCCACGGGCTACCTCAAGGTCGCCGCGACCGCCAAGCACTACGCCCTCAACAACGTCGAGGACAACCGCACCGGCATCAGCTCCGACGTGAGCGACAGCGAGCTGCGCGACTACTACACCGCGCAGTTCCGCGACCTCATCGAGCAGGCGCATGTCGCGGGCCTCATGACGTCGTACAACGCGATCAACGGCACCCCCTCGGTCGCCGACACGTACACCACCGACGAACTGGCCCGGCGCACCTTCGGCTTCGACGGCTACATCACCTCCGACTGCGGCGCCGTCGGCACCGGCTGGCGGCAGTTCCCCGGCGGCCACGACTGGGCGCCGCCCGGCTGGACCACCGACCACGCCGACAGCCCCACCTGGACCGAGACCGCGACCGGCAAGAAGCTCTCCGGCCAGGCCGGCAGCCAGGCCTACGCCCTGCGCGCCGGCACCGACCTGAACTGCACCGGCGACGAGGCCACCACCGCGAACATCCAGGAGGCCATCGCCTCCGGCGCGCTCGGCGAGGGCGTCGTGGACACCGCGCTGGTGCAGGTCTTCAGCGTGCGGATGGCCACCGGCGAGTTCGACCCGGCGGGCTCGGTGCCGTACACGAAGATCACCAAGGACCAGGTGGAGAGCCCCGCGCACCAGGCGCTGGCCACCAAGGTCGCCGACAACTCGCTGGTGCTGCTGAAGAACGGGAAGCCGGCCGCAGCCAAGGCGCCGCTGCTGCCGGTGGACGTCACCAAGGCCAAGAAGGTCGTCGTCCTCGGCGACCTCGCCGACACCACGACCCTCGGCCTCTACTCCGGCAAGCCCACCCACACCACGACCCCGCTGCGCGGCGTGCTCAACGCGGTCCACTCGGTCGACCCGTACGCCTCCGTGGTCTACGACGCGGCCGGCACCTCCTCGACCGCGACCGGCCCGGCCGTGCTCAGCGACGCCACCAAGGACGCGATCAAGGCCGCCGACCTGGTCGTGGTCTTCGTCGGCACCACCCAGGCCAACGGCGACGAGGGCAACGACCGCGACAACCTCGCGATGCCCGGCAACTACCGCTCGCTCATCGACCAGACCGCCGCCCTCGGCAACGACAGGACGGCGCTGGTCATCCAGTCCGACGGCCCGGTCACGATCGACGACGTGCAGGACAAGGTCTCCTCGGTCCTCTTCAGCGGCTACAACGGCCAGGACCAGGGCACCGCGCTCGCCGACGTCCTCTTCGGGAAGCAGAATCCGTCGGCGCACCTCAACTTCACCTGGTACAAGGACGACTCGCAGCTCCCCGACAAGCAGAACTACGGCCTCACCCCGGCCGAGACCGGCGGACTCGGCCGTACCTACCAGTACTTCACCGGCGAGCCGACCTACCCCTTCGGCTACGGCCTGAGCTACACCACCTTCTCGTACAGGAACATCACCGCGAACAAGTCCTCGATCACCGCGGACGGCACCGTGAAGATCGGCGTGGACGTCACCAACACCGGGAAGACCCCCGGCGCGGCCGTCGCCCAGCTCTACGCCGCCACGCCGTTCGACGTGCCCGGCATCGACATGCCGCAGCAGCGGCTCGCGGGCTTCGGCAAGACCAAGGTGCTCGGGCCGGGGAAGTCCCAGCACCTCACCTTCACCGTCGCGGCCGCCGACCTCGCGGTGTGGGACGCCGCCGCCTCCCGGCAGACCGTGCCCGCCGGCGGCTACCGCTTCTCCGTCGGCCCCGACTCCGCGCACCCCGCGGGCAGCACCAAGGTCAAGGTCACCGGCACCCTCACCCCGAAGGTGCAGACCGTCACCGTCCAGCCGGAGAACGTGGTGCTGGAGGCGGGCGCCACCTTCTCGCTCGCCGGGAAGAACCGGTGGATCAAGGACGACACCGACCACACCCGGGAGCAGCGCGACACCTCGATCACCGCCGACGGCGTCGTGGAGGCGGTCAACAACGACCAGTCCTTCGTGGACCTGACGAAGACCAAGGTCCGCTACGCCAGCAGCGACCCGGCGGTCGCCTCGGTCGACGCGGACGGCACCGTGCACGCGGTCGCCGACGGCGTCGCGACCCTGTCGGCCACCGTCGGCGGCGTCACCGGCTCCGCGCCGATCGTCGTCCGCGACACGCTGACCCTCACCGCACCGCCCGTCGCCGCCGCGGGCAGCACCGTCACGGCGACGACCACGTACACCAACGGCAGCCCGCAGGCCGTGCAGAACGTGGCCGTGGGGCTCACCGTCCCGGACGGCTGGCAGGCCACCGCCGCCACCCCGGACGTCTTCGGCGAGGTCGGCCCCGGGCAGTCGGTCACCACCCGGTGGAACGTGACCGTCCCCGACGGGGCGAAGCCCGACAACCTCACGCTCGGCGCGACCGTCAGCACCCCCGGCGGCGACTACGGCGCCCAGGCCCCGGTCACCGTGCCGTACGCCTCCTTCGCCGCCGCCTTCGACAACTCCGGCATCAGCGACGACGCCGACACCAAGACCGGCAGCATCGACGCCGAGGGCGCCAGCTTCTCCCTCCAGGCGCTCGCCGCACAGGGCTGGACGGCGGGGAAGAGCACCGTCCACGACGGGCTGTCCTTCCCCTGGCCCGCCACCGCGGGCACCGGCGAGCCCGACAACGTCGTGGCGGGCGGCCAGGCCGTCCAGATCACCGGCACCGGCAGCAAGCTCGGCTTCGTCGGCACCAGCACCTTCGGCTCCACCTCCGGCACCGGCGTGATCCTCTACACCGACGGCACGACCCAGACGTACGCGCTGGCGCTGTCGGACTGGTGGGCCGGATCACCCTCGCAGGGCAGCGACTTCGCCGCCAGCACGCCGTACCTGAACAACGGCGGCGGGCAGCAGACGCAGACCGTGCACATGTCCGCGGCGACCGTGGACCTGCTGCCGGGCAAGACCGTGCAGGCGATCACCCTGCCGGACGTCAGCAAGGGGCAGATCGACCACCAGGTCGGCATGCACCTGTTCTCGGTCGCGATCGGCGGCTGACCCGCCCGCGGCGCACACGACGGCGGCCGCCCCTCCCGGTGATCCCGGGCGGGGCGGCCGCCGCCGTACGCGTACGTCCCGCGGTCAGGAGGAGGAGCTGAACGCCGAGTCGAAGGACGCGGCCGGCGGCTCGATCGCGGCCAGCGCCCGCACGTGCGCGAGGGCCTGCGGGGCGCCCAGGGTGCGGTCCATGCCGGCGTCCTCCCACTCGACGGAGATCGGTCCCGCGTAGCCGATGCTGTTGAGCATCCGGAAGACCGGCTCCCACGGCACGTCGCCGTGCCCGGTGGAGACGAAGTCCCAGCCGCGCCGCGGGTCGCCCCACGGCAGGTGCGAGCCGAGGCGGCCGTTCCGCCCGTTCAGCTGCTTGACGGACTCCTTGCAGTCGACGTGGTAGATGCGGTCCTTGAAGTCCCACAGGAAGCCGACCGGGTCGAGGTCCTGCCACACGAAGTGGCTCGGGTCGAAGTTCAGCCCGAAGGCGGGGCGGTGGCCGATCGCGTCCAGCGTCCGCACGGTGGTGTGGTAGTCGTACGCGATCTCGCTGGGGTGCACCTCGTGCGCGAAACGCACCCCGACCTCGTCGAAGACGTCCAGGATCGGGTTCCAGCGGTCGGCGAAGTCCTGGTAGCCGCGCTCGATCATCGACGGCGGCACCGGCGGGAACATCGCCACGGTGTGCCAGATCGACGAACCGGTGAAGCCCACGACCGTGTCCACCCCGAAGGCCGCCGCGGCGCGCGCGGTGTTCTTGATCTCCTCCGCCGCCCGCTGCCGCACGCCCTCGGGCTCCCCGTCGCCCCAGATGCGGGCCGGCAGGATGCCCTGGTGCCGCTCGTCGATCGGGTGGTCGCACACCGCCTGGCCGGTCAGATGGCAGGAGATCGTCCAGCACTTGAGGCCGTGCTTGTCGAGGGTGTCGCGCAGCCGCGGCAGGTAGCCGTCGTCGCTGAGCGCCGCCTCGACGTCGAAGTGGTCGCCCCAGCAGGCGATCTCCAGGCCGTCGTAGCCCCACTGCGAGGCCAGCCGGCACACCTCGGTGAAGGGCAGATCGGCGAACTGGCCGGTGAAGAGCGTGACGGGTCGTGCCATGGTGCGTCCTCCTGGGACAGGTGGGCGGGGGTACGGTCGGGAGGTGCGGGTGCGGGTGCGGGTGCGGGCGTCAGGACGCCGCCGGGGAGCCCTGGACGGGGATGTGCACGCCCAGCGCGGCCGCGCTGGACTCGACGGCGGACAGCACCTTCTGCACCTGCAGGCCGTCCGCGAAGGACGGCTTCGGGTCGCGGCCCTCGGCGATCGCCGTCACGAAGTCCGACACCTGGTGGGTGAAGGTGTGCTCGTAGCCGATCAGGTGGCCGGGCGGCCACCAGGCGTGCAGGTAGGGGTGGGTGTCCTCGGTCACCAGGATGCGGCGGAAGCCCGCGGTCGCCGGGTCCTCCGAACGGTCGTGGAAGGACAGCTCGTTCATCGACTCCGCGTCGAAGGCCAGGCTGCCCGCCGAGCCGCTGATCTCGATCCGCATCGCGTTCTTGTGGCCGGTGGCGAAGCGCGTCGCCTCGAACACGCCGATGGCGCCGCCGTCGAAGCGCGCGGTGAACAGCGCCGCGTCGTCCACCGTCACCTGGCCGCGCTCGCTGCTCGCGGTGCCGGACAGGCCGCTGGAGCTGGCCGGCAGCGGCCGCTCGGTCACGAACGTCTCCAGCACCGCGCCCACCGACGAGATCCGCTGGCCGGTCAGGTACTGCGCGACGTCGATGCTGTGCGCGCCGAGATCGCCCAGCGCCCCCGAGCCCGCGCGGTCCTTGCGCAGCCGCCAGGCCAGCGGGAACTCCGGGTCTACCAGCCAGTCCTGGAGATACTGCGCGCGCACCTGGTGGATCGTGCCCAGCCGGCCGTCCTCGACCAGCTGCCGGGCCAGCGCCAGCGCGGGCACCCGGCGGTAGTTGAAGGCGACCATCGAACGCACGCCCTCGGCCGCCGCCTTGGCGGCCGCGACGGTCATCTCCTCGGCCTCCCGCACCGAGTTGGCCAGCGGCTTCTCGCACAGCACGTGCTTGCCCGCGGCCAGCGCGGCGAGCGCGATCTCCGCGTGGCTGTCACCGGGCGTGCAGATGTCCACCACGTCGATGTCCGGCCGGGCCACCAGCGCGCGCCAGTCCGTCTCGTACGACTGCCAGCCGTAGCGCTCGGCGGCCCGCTTGACACGGTCGGCCGACCGGCCGCACACCGCCGTCAGCTCGACCGGCCGCGGCAGGTCGAAGAAGCGGCCCGCGGTGCGCCACGCGTGCGAGTGCGCCGCCCCCATGAACGCATGGCCCACCATGCCGATCCGCAGGGGCTGCGGGTCTGTCGTCGTCACGTGTGTCCTCCTCGGGCGGCGCACGGCCGGGAATCGTTATTCATCCGGGATCGACTGAAACTCAGCGAGTTGGGTAGAACAGTTCGCGAGTTTCTGCCTGAAGTTCGTCATAAGTCAAGGCTCTTGACCGGGCCTGACGCAAGAGGGCGCCGTGTTGCGAACCGATTACCCGCAGCACCGCGCCGGCACACCACGGGAGTCACGATCGACACACCAGTCAACCTGCGCGAGGTCGGACGGCTCCGGGTGCTGGAGGCGCTGCACGCCGCGCCGCGCATCAGCCGCCCCGAACTGGTACGGGTCACCGGGCTCTCCCGGGCCACCGTGTCCTCGCTCGTCGCCGACCTCATCACCGTCGGCCTCGTCACCGAGGAGGCGCACCGGGAGGCGGCGGACGAGCCCGAGCCGCGGCGCACCGGCCGCCCCGCCCAGACGCTGTCCCTGGTGCCCAGCGCCGGGTACGCGATCGGCGCGGACATCGGCCACCAGCACGTCCGGGTCATCCTCAGCGACCTGTTCGGCACGGTGCTGTGGGAGCACTGGGTCGCCAAGGACGTCGACCGCGCCCCCGGCGAGACCCTCGACCTCGTCGCCGTCCTCGTCGGCCGCGCCCTCCAGGAGGCCGGTGTCGCCCGCGACCGGGTGCTCGGCATCGGCGCGGGCATCGCCTCGCCCGTCGAGAAGGGCAGCGGCGAACTCGGCGCCGAGGGCATCATGCCCGGCTGGGTCGGCCTGCACCTCACCGACGAACTGCGCGAGCGCACCGGGCTGCCCGTCCGCGTCACCAACGACGCCAACGCGGGCGCGCTGGCCGAGCTGATGTACGGCGCCGGACGGCAGGTCGACGACATGGTCTACGTCCGGCTGTCCGCCGGTATCGGCGCGGGAATCGTCAGCAACGGGCGGCTGCTGCTCGGCGCGCGCGGCCTCGCGGGCGAGATCGGCCACCTGCCGCTCATCACCGACGGGCTCATCTGCCGCTGCGGCAACCGCGGCTGCCTGGAGACCGTCGCCAGCCCCGTCGCCATCGCCCGGCTGCTCAGCCAGAGCTGGGGCCGCCCGATCGCCCCGCGCGACCTGCTCGCCCTCATCAAGCAGCGCAACACCGGCGCGCTGCGGGCCGTCCGGGACGCCGGAGACGCCGTCGGCCGCGCCCTGGCCACCCTGGTCACGCTGCTCAACCCGCGGCTCGTCGTGGTCGGCGGCGACCTCGCCGCGGCCGGTGAGGACCTGCTCGAACCGCTCCGGGCCGGCATCGAGCGGCACACCCTGCCGTCCGCTGCCCGCGGCATCGAGATCGTCACCGGCGGCCTCGGCCCCGGCGCCGAGGTCCGCGGCGCGGCAGGCCTGGTCCTGACCGCCGCCCCGCAACTGCTGGCGTGAGGGGAACTGAGAACCTAGGGAAGGCCGACGAGCGAGAAGGGGGAGCCCTCGGGGTCGGACAGGGTCGCCGTCGGCCCGTGCGGGCCCGCGTGCGGGGCGGTCAGGATCCGGCC
The DNA here is from genome assembly GCF_053604375.1 of Streptomyces sp. NPDC004031. NCBI lineage: Bacteria > Bacillati > Actinomycetota > Actinomycetes > Kitasatosporales > Streptomycetaceae > Streptomyces > Streptomyces sp. NPDC004031. The sequence continues at coordinate 63,337 of NZ_JBSGHL010000012.1, forward strand.
GCCCAGCCGCACGGCCAGATGGGCCGCGGCGTCCACGTCCGCGACCGCGAAGCTCGTCATCCAGTGCGCCCCGCGGTCGCGCGGCAGCGCGCGGCCCAGCCCGCGGACCCCGGCGACCGCGTTGCCGCCCGTCACCAGCACCGCGCGGTCCTCGTCCTGGTCCCCGACGCGCTCCACGGTGAGGCCGAACACCACCTCGTAGAACTTCTCGACCGTCGAGGCCTCGCGGGTCAGCAGTTCGCTCCAGCCGACACTGCCCGGCACCCCCGTGACGTCCGCGCCGCTGAACAGGCCGCCCTGCCAGATGCCGAAGACCGCGCCCGAGGGGTCCACGGCGATGGCCAGCCGGCCGTCCTCGCCCGCGTTCAGCGGCCCGATGCCCACCGTGCCGCCGCACTCGCGCACCCGCTCCGCCGCCGTGTCCACGTCGTCCGCCGCCAGCATCGTCGTCCACGACACCGGACGGTGCGGCTCCGACGACCCCTCGCCGATCCCCGCGACCCGCAGCCCGTCCTTCTCCGCCAGCGTGTACGAGCCCAGTTGCGGCGGGCCCGGCGCGAACTCCCAGCCGAACAGGGCCGCGTAGAACTCCCGCGTCCGGTCCGCCCGGTGCGCCATGAGACTGGCCCAGCAAGGAGTGCCCGGCGCCCGCCGGTGCCGTACCTCGGTGGTCATGCGAACGCTCTCCTCGTGGGCAGCCCGCTGCCTGCCCGGCTTTCCGCGGGAGCCGGCACCAGCGATCGTCGCACCCGGGGCGGCGGTACGCGGTCTGACCGCGCCGCAACGCGGTGCCGGGCCTCCACAATAGGCGTATGGATTTCCTGATCTCCGCCGGCGACCTCGCCGCCGCGCCCGTACCGCCGGTCCTGCTCGACGTGCGCTACAAGATGGGCGGCCCGCCCGGACACGGCGAATACGCCAAGGGGCACATCCCCGGGGCCCGTTACGTCGATCTGGACGCCGAACTCGCCGCGCCGCCCGGCGCCGGCGGCCGGCACCCGCTGCCCGACACCGAGGAGTTCGGCGCCGCCATGCGCCGGGCCGGGGTCAGCGCCGACCGCGACGTCGTCGTCTACGACGACGGCAACGGCTGGGGCCCCGCCCGCGCCTGGTGGCTGCTGCGCTGGACCGGCCACCACCGGGTCAAGGTCCTCGACGGCGGACTCGCCGCCTGGCGCGCCGCCGGGCAGCCGCTCTCCACGGAGGAACCCCCGCCGGGGGAGGGCGACTTCACGCCGAAGCCGGGCGGCATGCCCGTGCTCGACGCCGCCGGGGCCGCCGCGCTCGCCCGCAGCGGACTGCTGCTCGACGCCCGCGCCGGGGAGCGCTACCGGGGAGAGGTCGAGCCGATCGACCCGGTCGCCGGGCACATCCCGGGCGCCGTCAACGCCCCCACGACCGAGAACGTCACCCCCGAGGGCACGTTTCTGCCCGCCCAGGCCCTCGCCGCCCGCTTCACCGCGCTGGGGGCCGCTCCCGGCACGGAGGTCGGTGTCTACTGCGGGTCCGGCGTCTCCGCCGCGCAGGAGGTGCTGGCCCTCGCGGAGGCGGGGATCACCGCGGCCCTCTACCCCGGTTCCTGGAGCGAATGGACCGCGTCCGGCCTCCCCGTCGAAACGGGCCCCGGCCCCGTCTGACCCCTCCGCCCCGCGCGGCGAGCGTTCGCGCTTGCCGCGCCGGGCAACCACCAGGGGCGCCTGGGGGTACCTCCCAGGCGAAGCTCTGGGGGAGAACTGCGCGGCCAGCCACGACGACGCTGCACGTCGTCACCGGCCCTAAGGGGCAGTTCGGTCCGTACCGGACCACCGGCCGGTGGACGGCTGGGAGCGCAGTTCCCCGCGCCCCTAAAAAACGCTCGCCCGGCGCGGCAGCGCGCAGCCCTACCTCCGTGCAGCGGCGGAATGCGCACCCCGCGCGCAGGTGGGAAGCTCGGTCGGGCGCGGCGGCGGTCGAGGGGGGACCCGGCGGGGATTACTCCTGCTTCTTGCGGCGGCTGCCGAAGACGATCTCGTCCCAGCTCGGGACGGTCGCCCGGCGGCCCGGCCGGACGCCGTCCGCCTCGGCCTGGCGGTCGGTCGTCCCGATCAGCCGGTCGCGGTGCCCCGCGACCGCCCGCGGCATGAGGACGTCCGCATACGCGGACCCTGCGGAGGCGGCCGGGGCGGCCGACTCCTGCTCGGCCTCGGCCGCGGGCTCCTGTGCGGGCGGCGCGTCCGGTGCCGTCGGGGGCGCCGGCACCACCATGTCGCCGCGGAAGCTCGGTACCGCCTCCAGCAGGCTGGTGAGCGAGTCCCGTTCGTCCGTCTCCGCCGAGGCGGCAGCGGCAGCAGCGGCGGCGGCCCCGCGCTCCTCGGCGCGCGCGGCGGCGCGGTCCGGCCGCTCGGTACGGTCGGGCCGTTCCGGGCGCTCCAGCGCGCGGTCCATCGTGCGCTCGCGCGGCAGCCGGGCGATGCGCGGCACGAAGGGGAAGCTCGGCTCCTGCGCCTGGGAGGGCGGGTTCTCGCCGATCAGCGACCTGGCCTCGTCGTCGACGGCCTGCACCAGGCGGCGCGGCGGGTCGTACGTCCAGCTCGCGGAGTGTGGTTCGCCGGCGACGCGGTAGACCAGCAGCACTTCCCAGGTGCCGTCGTCACGCCGCCAGGAGTCCCACAGCACGGTCTCCTTCTCGGCGCCGCGCATCAGCAGCCGTTCGGCCACCGCCTCGCCGAGCTGCGGGCCGGTGCTCTCGCCCTGCCGCCGGACGGGGGTCTTGCGGGCCCGTTCGGCCATGAAGGCGCGTTCGGCCAGCACAGGGCCCTCGAAGCGGCGGACCCGCTCCACGGGGATCCCGGCGAGCTGGGCGACCTCTTCCGCGGAGGCACCCGCGCGTATCCGCGCCTGGATGTCGCGGGGCCGCAGATGGCTCTCGACCTCGATCTCGATCTGGCCGAGCCGGGCCCGGTCGTTGCGCACGGCGGCGCGCAGCCGCTCGTCGATGGGGAGCGTGTATTCCGTGCTGTCGGCAGCCTTGAGCACCAGTCGTGTGCCGTCGTTGCTGACGGCCACGACGCGCAGTTCGGGCACGGTTACCTCCCGGATGGTGCCTGCCGACGTCGGGTGCGTCGCTGCTCCCGTTGGACGAGTGTGGCCTTCCCGGGTGCAGCGTGCCACAACCTTGCAGAGTTGCCCGGCGTGTCGTCCCTGTGTGGTGACACCCCGTTATGGGAAGGTGGACGATTGGCCACTCTGGGTGACCTTACGCCACGCAGCGGGGCGACTGCCGTCGCAGCTACCTCCCATCCGTCCGAGCGACCGGACGGGCACCGGGAGCACGGAATCGTCACGGTACTCCATTTGGGCCACCGCAGGGTGGCTGCCGCGCCGCCGATTGTGGTGCGCCGGGCGGGAGTTGGGTGACGCGTCTCACTCGCGGGAGTGAACGCCGCTGGATAAAAGGGGCGAAGTCCTACGAACCCAGCACCCGGCGGAGGTAGTCGTTGCCGAAAAGCCGTCCGGGATCCAACTGGTCGCGCAATCCGGTGAACTCGCCGAACCGGGGGTAGACGGCGCGGAAATAGTCCGCGTCGCGGGTGTGCATCTTGCCCCAGTGCGGACGGCCCTCCCGCTCCGTCATGATCCGCTCCACCGCGGTGAAGTACTCCTGGTACCGGCTGCCCCGGTACATGTGCACCGCGATGTAGGCGCTGTCGCGGCCGGACGCCGTGGAGAGCGTGATGTCGTCGGCGGGCGCGACGCGCACCTCCACGGGGAAGCTGATCCGGAAGTCGGACCGCTCCACCGTCGCCTTGAGCTCGCGGATCGCGTCGACCGCGGCCTCGCGCGGCACCGCGTACTCCATCTCCACGAAGCGCACCCGGCGCGGGCTGGTGAAGACCTTGTACGGGATGTCGGTGTACGTGCGGGCGGACAGCGCCCGGCTGGAGATCCGGGCGATGCCCGGGATGGTGCCGGGGGCGGCCCTGCCGAGCGCGCACGCGGCCTGGAAGACGCCGTTGGACAGCAGCTCGTCGTCGATCCAGCCGCGCACCGCGGGCAGCGGCGCGGCGGGCCCCTGGCTGCGGTTGTTGCGCTTGGTGTTGCAGTTGTCGGTGTGCGGGAACCAGTAGAACTCGAAGTGCTCGTTCCCGGTCGCGAGCTCCTCGAACTCCGCCATCACCCGGTCGAAGCGCATCGGCTCCTCGCGCGCGGTCAGCAGGAAGACCGGTTCCACCGCGAAGGTGACCGCGCTGACCACGCCGAGCGCGCCGAGCCCGACCCGCGCGGCCGCGAAGACCTCGGGCCGCTCGTCGGCGGAGCAGCTGAGCACCGAGCCGTCGGCGGTGACCAGCTCCAGCGCGGTGATCTGCGCGGCGATCGAGGCGGAGTCGCGGCCCGTGCCGTGGGTGCCGGTGCTGATCGCGCCGGCCACGGTCTGCTCCATGATGTCGCCCATGTTGGTCAGCGACAGGCCCTCGGCGGCGAGCGCCGCGTTGAGGTGCTTGAGCTGCACGCCCGCCTCGACCGTCACGGTGCCGGCGGCCCGGTCGACGGAGCGGATCGCGGTGAGCCCGTCGGGGCGGATCAGCACCCCGCCCGTCGCCGCGGCGGACGTGAAGGAGTGCCCGGAGCCGACCGCCTTGGCCGTCAGCCCGTCCTCGGCGGCCTTGCGCAGCACCGCGGCCAGCTCGTCGGGGGAGGCGGGCGCCACGCTGCGCACCGGGCGCGCTGCCACGTTCCCCGCCCAGTTACGCCACGTCGCCGTGTTTTTCGAGCGCGCCGAACGCGTCCCGCTCCTCGTCGCCGTCGTACTCACCGTGCACGTCCTCCCGCTCCGGCGCCGGCCGCAGCCGGCGGTACCCGAGTCCCGCCGCCGCCGCGGCGAGGAACGCCGCGCCGGCGGGTACCGCGAATGCCGTCGAGGCGCCGTGCGCGTCGGTCACCCGACCGGCGAGCGCGGCTCCCAGGGACACCCCGACCGCCAGGCCCGTGGAGGTCCACGTGATGCCCTCGGTCAGGCGTGCCCGCGGCACGATCCGTTCGACCAGGCTCATCGTCGTCACCATGGTGGGGGCGATCGTGAGGCCGGAGACGAACAGCGCCATGGCCAGGAACACCAGGTTTCCGACCAGTAGTGGCGGGATCATACTCACCGCCATCAGGACGACGCCCAGCAGGAACCTCCCGCGGGCGCTGCCGCGCGGCTGCGCCAGCCCGAACACCACACCCGCCAGGCACGAGCCCAGCGCATACGTGGCCAGCACCAGGCTGGCCAGCGCCTTGTGCCCGCGCTCGTCCGCGAAGGCCAGCGTGATGACCTCGACGGCGCCGAACATCGCGCCCATCCCCGTGAAGACCACGACGAGCACCGGCATGCCCGGGGCCCGCAGCGCCGAGCCGCCCGCGTGGTGGGCGCGCGGATGCGGCCGCGGCTCGGTGCCGTGCTGCGCGGCCAGCAGCAGCACGCCGATGCCCAGGAAGGCGGCGGCCAGCAGCGGCCCCGCCTCGGCGAACCAGACCGTGCACAGGCCGACCGACAGGATCGGGCCGACGATGAAGACGATCTCGTCCACCACTGATTCGAACGAATAAGCGGTGTGGAGGAGTTCCGGGGCGTCCCGGTGGATGACCGACCAGCGTGCCCGCACCATCGCGCCCAGGCTCGGTGTCGCGCCCACCCCCGCCGCGCCCAGGAAGAACACCCAGTGCGGCGCCCCGGCCCGTACCCCCAGCAGCAGCACCGCGACCGACAGCACGGTGACGGCGGCGGCCGGGCGCAGCACCCGCGACTGGCCGTAGCGGTCCACCAGCCGGGAGACCAGCGGGCCGATCGCCGCGCCGGACAGCGCGGTCGTCGCCGACAGCCCGCCCGCGAGCCCGTACTGGCCGGTCACCTGGGAGATCATCGTGACGATGCCGATGCCCAGCATGGACAGCGGCATCCGGCCTATCAGCCCCGCCGCGGAGAACGCCCGGCTGCCGGGGGCAGCGAAGATCGCAACGTAGGGGCTGGTCACGGCGGTGCTCCCGTAAGGACTGTGGATGGTCTATACAGCTTACGGAGCCGACCGGCCGGTGAACACCGCTTAACCGGCGCCGGGGCAGGTCGGGCTGCGGGGTCCCCGGGTGGCAGGATCGGAGCCATGCCAGAGCAGTCACCCACGCCCGACACCCCCGCGCCCGGGACCGGCGCGCCGACCAGCGGTCCGGCGCCGTACGACGCCCTGCTGCTGCTGTCCTTCGGCGGCCCCGAGGGGCCCGACGACGTCGTGCCCTTCCTGGAGAACGTCACCCGCGGCCGGGGCATCCCCCGCGAGCGGCTGAAGGAGGTCGGCCGGCACTACTTCCTCTTCGGCGGCGTCAGCCCGATCAACGCGCAGAACCGCGAGCTGCTCGACGCGCTCCGCAAGGACTTCGCCGACCACGGCCTCGACCTGCCGGTCCACTGGGGCAACCGCAACTGGGCGCCCTACCTGACCGACACCCTGCGGGAGATGTCCGACGCCGGGCACCGCCGGGTCCTGGTCCTGGCCACCAGCGCCTACGCCTCCTACTCCGGCTGCCGGCAGTACCGCGAGAACCTCGCCGCGGCCCTGGCGACGCTCGATGCCGAGGGCCGCGCCGTGCCGCAGGTCGACAAGCTCCGGCACTACTTCAACCACCCCGGCTTCGTCGGCCCCATGGCCGACGCCACCCTCGCCGCGCTCGCCGAACTGCCGCCCGGGGTACGGGCCGGCGCCCGGCTGGCCTTCACCACCCACTCCATCCCCACCGCCGCGGCCGACACCTCCGGCCCCGTCGAGGACCACGGCGACGGCGGCGCCTACGTCGCCCAGCATCTGGACACCGCCCGGCTCGTCGCCGACGCGGTACGGGCCGCCGACGGCGTGGACCGCCCCTGGGAACTCGTCTACCAGTCGCGCAGCGGCGCCCCGACCATCCCCTGGCTGGAGCCCGACATCTGCGACCACCTGGAGCAGCAGCACGCCGACGGCGCCCCCGCCGTCGTGATGGTGCCCATCGGCTTCGTCTCCGACCACATGGAGGTGAAGTACGACCTGGACACCGAGGCCGCCGCCAAGGCCGCGGAACTCGGCCTGCCGGTCGCCCGCGCCGCCACCGTCGGCGCCGACCCGCGCTTCGCCGCGGCCGTGCGCGAACTGGTCCTGGAGCGGGCCGCCACCGAGCGCGGCCAGGCCCCCGAGCGCTGCGCGCTCGGCGCGCTCGGCCCGAGCCACGACGTCTGCCCGCGCGGCTGCTGCCCCGCCCGGACGCCGCTGCCCGCCGCCGCGGGCCTGGACTGAGCCCGTGCCGCACCCGACCGCACCGGTCGCCGCGACCGGAGCCCCCGACCCGAGGAGCACGACGTGAGCACACCGCCACCGGACGGCAACGGCGCGCTGTACGCCGAACTGCTGGAGGTCGCCCTGGACGCCGCGCGCGCCGCCGGCGCGCTGCTGCGCGACGGCCGCCCCGCCGACCTGGGCGTCGCCGCGACCAAGAGCAGCCCCATCGACGTCGTCACCGAGATGGACATCGCGGCCGAGAAGCTCGTCGCCGACCGCATCGCCCGCTCCCGCCCCGACGACGGCATCCTCGGCGAGGAGGGCGCCAGCAGCCCCGGCAGCAGCGGGGTGCGCTGGATCGTCGACCCGCTCGACGGCACTGTCAACTACCTCTACGGCCTGCCGTCGTGGTCGGTCAGCATCGCCGCCGAGCAGGACGGCGAGGTCGTCGTCGGCGTCGTCGAGGCGCCCATGCGCGGGGAGACCTACCAGGCCGTGCTCGGCGGCGGCGCCTTCGTCAACGGGGTGCGGGCGCGCTGCCGCCCGGCGCCGGAGATGGCGCAGGCACTCGTCGCCACCGGCTTCGGCTACCTCACCGAGCGGCGCACCGCCCAGGCCGAGGTGGCCCGCCGGCTCATCCCGCAGGTCCGCGACATCCGGCGGGCCGGTTCTGCCGCGATCGACCTCGCCGACCTCGGCTGCGGGCGGCTGGACGCCTACTACGAGCGCGGCCTGAACCCCTGGGACCTCGCCGCGGGCGACCTCTTCGCGCGCGAGGCGGGCGCCCTCACCGGCGGCCGGCCGGGGGAGCGGCCCTCGGGCGAGCTGACCGTCGCCGCCCCCGCCGGGCTCTTCGAGCCGCTCCAGCGGCTGCTGGACGACCTGGGCGCCTGGCGCGACTGACCCGGGCCACCGGACCCCGCCGTGGCCGCCCGTACGGCTCCCAGGGCCCCGAGGACGCCGCGGGGCCGGGGGACTGGGGGCCGCGGTGCCGGGGGCCCGCCGCCCGGCCCCGGACATGCGAACGCCCCGGCTCCCTCCAGGGGCCGGGGCGTGCGGCTGGGGGTCAGGCGACCTTGGGCCGTACGTCCACGCCGTGCTCTGCCGCGAGCCGGCGCAGATCGTCCAGCTCTCCTTGCTCGACCTCGACGAGGAAGTCGTCGCCCGTCTCGCGAGCCCTGCGCAGATCGGACTCCGTGGTGTGTATGCGCTGCAGGATTCCGGTGGTGAACGCGTCCATGGCGCCCCCTCCTCGTCTCCGTTGACACGCGCTGCGTGTCAAGCCAGATGCCGCGCGTGACGACACGCGACGGGCGTGGTGGGTGGGTGTGCAGTCGTCCTCCCCGCCGTGCCCGCGGCGGAAACCTCCGTGACCCCCCGGAAATTCCACGGGTTCCGCACTTACCGCCGATTTACCGGTCCCCGGTGCAGGATGGACAAGAATCCACACAGCTCATGGAAGGAACAGCGCCTTGCGCGTACTGGTCGTCGAGGACGAGCAACTGCTCGCCGACGCGGTTGCCACCGGCCTGCGCCGCGAGGCGATGGCCGTCGACGTGGTCTACGACGGCGGTGCCGCCCTGGAGCGGATCGGCGTCAACGACTACGACGTGGTCGTCCTCGACCGCGACCTGCCCGTCGTCCACGGCGACGACGTGTGCCGCCAGATCGTCGAGCTGGGCCTGCCCACCCGGGTGCTCATGCTCACCGCGGCCGGCGACGTCAGCGAACGCGTGGAGGGCCTGGAGCTCGGCGCCGACGACTACCTGCCCAAGCCCTTCGCCTTCACCGAGCTGACCGCCCGGGTGCGCGCGCTCGGCCGCCGTACGACGACGGCCCTGCCGCCCGTACTGGAGCGCTCCGGCATCCGGCTCGACCCCAACCGCCGCGAGGTCACGCGGGACGGCAACGAGGTGCATCTGGCGCCCAAGGAGTTCGCCGTGCTGGAGGTGCTGATGCGCTCCGAGGGCTCGGTCGTCTCGGCGGAGCAGCTGCTGGAGAAGGCCTGGGACGAGAACACCGACCCGTTCACCAACGTCGTCCGGGTCACCGTGATGACGCTGCGCCGCAAGCTGGGCGAGCCGCCGGTGATCGTCACGGTGCCCGGCTCCGGCTACCGGATCTGATCGCGTGGCCACCGCTTCCTCCGCCTCCCCGACCCCGCCCGCCCCGCAGGCGCCGCCGCGTCCGCCGTGGGATCCGCAGCCCGCCGACCGGCCGCCGCCGTGGCTGCGGCCGACGATCCGGATACGCCTCACCGTGCTCTACGGCGGGATGTTCCTGATCGCGGGCGTGCTGCTGCTGTGGGTGATCTACCTGCTGGCGGCGCAGGCCATCAAGCAGGGCAGCGAGCTGCCCTTCAAGATCATCACGGGGACGTTCCAGCCGGTCAACTGCCCCAGCCTGCCCACGGGGGAGAACACCAACACCCGCGACTTCACCGCGGCGATCAACGTCTGCATGCAGCACCAGCGCGACGTGGCCCTCAACACCATGTTCAAGCGCTCGCTGCTGGCCCTGATCGGCCTGGCGGTCGTCGCCTTCGCCTTCGGCTACATGATGGCCGGGCGGGTGCTGGCCCCGCTGGGCCGCATCACCCGCACCGCCCGCAGCGTCGTCAGCTCCGACCTCAAGCGCCGTATCGAGCTGGAGGGCCCGGACGACGAACTGAAGGAGCTGGCCGACACCTTCGACGAGATGCTCGACCGGCTGGAGCGGTCCTTCGACGCCCAGCGCCGCTTCGTCGCGAACGCCTCGCACGAGCTGCGCACCCCGCTCGCGATCAACCGCACCCTGCTGGAGGTGCAGTTGTCCGACCCGGTGGCCTCCCCGGATCTCCAGCAGCTCGGCAAGACGCTGCTGGCCACCAACGAGCGCAGCGAGCAGCTCGTCGAGGGCCTGCTGCTGCTGGCCCGCAGCGACAACGAGATCATCGACCGCAAGCCGGTGGACCTGGCCGAGGCCGCCTCCCGGGCGCTGGACCAGGCCCGCGGCGAGGCGCAGGCCAAGGGCGTGCAGCTGCGCGCGGCCCTGTCACCCGCGGTGGTGCAGGGCAACGGCGTGCTGCTGGAGCGCATCGCGCTGAACCTGGTGCAGAACGCGGTGCGCTACAACGTGCCCGACGACGGCTGGGTCGATCTGAGCACCGAGGTCGTGCACGGCCACGCGGTGCTGGTCGTGGTCAACACCGGGCCCGTCGTCCCGGCGTACGAGATCGACAACCTCTTCGAACCCTTCCGGCGGCTGCGCACCGAGCGCACGGGCAGCGACAAGGGCGTCGGGCTGGGCCTGTCCATCGCCCGCTCGGTCGCCCGAGCGCACGGCGGCGTCATCACCGCGGAGCCCCGTGAGGGCGGCGGACTGGTGATGCGGGTGGCGATCCCGGTCTGACCTGGGGCGGGGCGATGCCGCCCGGCGGGTGTGAAGCGTGTCACTCGGGTGATCACACAGTGTCGCGACATGCCCGATCGCTGTTCGCTTTGCGAGTAATTTTGCGGTCTGTGACGACCATGGGATGGTTGTGATCGATCGCACACACGATCTACCCAGTGCCTACACTCAGTGATCAAGACATTGGGGAAAAGACCGGAAAATCCATGTTTCCGCAGGTCATGATCACGGGAAGTACAGGTACTGGCGGCCGCGGCCGATACATTCCCGGCCACTGCCGACCATGATCGGCCACAGTCGTGATCACCTCTTCGGGGGTGCGGCTGGGTGTCGATTGAGTAACGGGCCTTGATGTGAGGCAAAATCTCCGCTTCAGGTCGGGCACAAGTCCGGCCTCCCGCGCGTTACGTGCGCTGGAGACACCGCAGACACCCACAGGGGGAGAGCGAAAATGGCTACTGATTACGACACCCCACGCAAGACCGACGATGACGTCAACGAGGACAGCATCGAAGAACTGAAGGCCCGGCGGAACGAGAAGACGACCTCCGCCGTCGACGTCGACGAGTTCGACCAGGCCGAGTCCCTGGAGCTGCCCGGCGCCGACCTGTCCAACGAGGAGCTGTCGGTCCGCGTGCTGCCCCGCCAGGCGGACGAGTTCACCTGCATGAGCTGCTTCCTGGTCCACCACCGCAGCCAGCTCGCGTCGGAGAAGAACGGGAACCCGATCTGCCGCGACTGCGCGGCCTGATCCGGTGTCCGGCGCACCGACGGGCCGTGAGGGCGCCGAGCGAGGCCGTGCGGCCTCGCTCGCAGCCATGACCGCGCGCGGCCTCGGCCGCGGGGTCAGGTACGGCGTCCGGCACGGCGTGCGCGGTGTGCACGGCGTGCGCGGCGGAGCCCGCAGGAGCGGGAGCGCCGCGAGGGCCGGGATCGGATCGGTCGCGGAGCGGCTGATCGAGGTGGCACCCCGCATTCCGGTGCGGGACCTCGCCACCCTGCGCAGGCAGTTTCCCGGCCTGGGCCCCGACGAGATCGCCGACCGGCTGATCGCCGCCGCGGTGAGGGGCACGATGACGGTCGGCGCCGGTGTCGGCGCCGCCGCGATGCTGCCCAGCCCGCCGACCATGCCGGCCGAACTGGCCACCGAGACGCTCGGCGTCGCGGCCATCGAGTACAAGCTGATCGCCGAGCTGCACGAGGTCTACGGACTGCGCGTCCCCGGCGGTGCCCGCGAGCGGGCCACCGCCTATCTGTGGTCCTGGACCGAGCAGCGCGGCATCGACGTGCTGAAGCTGTCCACGGTCAACGTCGCCCTGGGCAGCAGCATGAAGCGCAGCGTGCGCCAGCAGCTGCTGCGCCGCACCCTGCGCAACGCGCCGACGCTGACCCCGTTCATGATCGGCGCGGCCGTCGGCGCCGTGGTCAACCGGCGCGACACCCGCAAACTCGCCGAGCGGGTCCGCCGTGACCTGCGGGCGGCGCAGTTCCCGTGGCCCGAGGTGCCGGAGTCCGAGGCCGGCCCCGGCCCGTACCCCAGCCCGTGACGGCGGCCCCCGCCGTCCCCGCCCCCGCCGTCCCCGCGCGCCCTCAGCGCGCCTCCGCGGCCCCCGGAGCGGGCTCGGGGCTCTCCGCCGCGGCCTGCTCCCGTACCGCCTCCCGTACCGCCTCCAGCGCCGCTGCCAGCCGCTGCGGGGAGCGCGTCGACAGGTAGACGTACGGCGTCGGGTCCGCCGGGTCGGTCACCTCGACGCGGACCGCGGTCGGCACGTACGAGCGCAGCAGCATGAAGGCCCGCGGATCGGCCTTGTACGTCCGCCACGCGACCGTCTCCTCGCGGTCCAGCACGGTTGCCTCGCCCAGCGCGCCCACCGGGATGCGGGCCTTCCCGGCCACCAGTGAGCCCGCCACCACCCGGATCCGCGCCGACCCGTACGAGCTGACCGCCATGAGCGACAGCGCCGCGCCGACCACCAGCCCGGCCAGCAGCGGCAGCGGGCCGAAGGGGAGCAGGATCAGCGCCATCGCGACGCCCACGCCGACGGCGAGGAACCACCAGGAGCGCGGGACGGTGAGGCGTTCGTCGTAAGGCTGCATGCCACCAGACTGCCACGCGCGAATGTGCGTGCCCGCGCCGCCCGCTCGGCGGCCCCAGGAGGGTAGGGTCTCGGGCGTGAGTGCAGCCACGACACCCCCCGGCGCCCCGCGCGCCGGCCTGACACCCCCCGCCGACGCCGTCGCGCCGGTACGCCACCCCGACGCCCCGGCGCCGGGCGAGCTGCTGGGCGCGCACTACGACCACTGCTTCGGCTGCGGCGACGGCCAGCCGCACGGCCTGCACCTGGCGGCGCGGGCCGGCGAGGGCGTCACCCTGACCGCCGAGTTCACCGTGCAGCCCGCCCACCAGGGCGCTCCGGGCCTGGCGCACGGCGGGGTGCTGGTCTCGGCGCTGGACGAGACGCTGGGCGCGCTCGGCTGGATGCTGCGCGTCATCGCCGTGACCGGGCGGCTGGAGACGGACTTCCTGCGCCCGGTGCCGGTCGGCGCCACCCTCCACCTGTCGGCCCGCTGCACCGCGGTGGCCGGACGCAAGATCTACAGCTCCGCCGAGGGCCGGATCGGCGGCCCCGACGGGCCGCTCGCGGTGCGCGCCGACGCGCTCTTCGTCGAGGTCAAGCTGGAGCACTTCACCGACAACGGCCGGCCCGAGGAGATCCGGGCCGCGATGGCCGACCCGGACCAGGTCAAGGTCGCCCGCGCCTTCGAGGTGAACCCGTGACCCGGCCGCCCGTGGACGTGCTGCTGCGCCGCCTCGACGACTCCGTGCCGGTGCCCTCCTACGCGCACCCCGGCGACGCCGGGGTCGACCTCACCACCACCGAGCCCGCCGAGCTGGCGCCCGGCGAGCGGGCCGTGCTGCCGACCGGGATCGCGCTCGCGCTGCCCGACGGCTACGCGGCCTTCGTGCACCCGCGCTCCGGACTGGCCGCGCGCTGCGGTGTGGCCATGGTGAATGCCCCGGGAACGGTCGATGCCGGGTACCGTGGAGAGATCAAGGTGATCGTCGTCAATCTCGACCCGCGCGAGTCCGTGCGGTTCGCCAAGGGCGACCGGATCGCCCAACTGGTCGTGCAGCAGGTCGAGCGGGTCCGCTTCCACGAGGTGGCGGAACTGCCCGGATCTGTTCGGGCCGCGGGGGGCTTCGGCTCCACGGGGGGTCATGCCGCGGGGGAAGCGCCCCCGGCTGACACGTCCAGATACGGATACGCATCGGTCGTAGCAGACCGGGAAGGACAGTGACCGTGTTCCGTCGTCGCAAGGAGCGCGAAGACGCCCTCGACGAGCTCGACGAGGCCGTCGAGGCCGACGAAGAGCCGGCCGAAGACACTGCCGGGTCGGACGACTCCGGGGACGCCCCCGGGTACAACCTGCCGCCCGCGCCGCGGCCGGACGGCCCGTGGGACGTGAGCGAGACCAGCAACCCGGCCGACGGCCGGGTCGACCTCGGCGGACTGTTCGTGCCCGGGGTCGAGGGCATGGAGCTGCGGGTCGAGGTCGCCGGCGAGTCGATCGTCGCCGCGACCGTGGTGCTGCGGGACAGCGCCGTCCAGCTCCAGGCCTTCGCCGCGCCCAAGTCCGAGGGGATCTGGGGCGAGGTGCGCGAGGAGATCGCCTCCGGGATCACCCAGCAGGGCGGCGTCGTCGACGAGGTCGAGGGTCCGCTGGGCTGGGAGCTGCGGGCCCAGGTGCCCGTGCCGCTGCCGGACGGGCGCAACGGCGTGCAGCTGGTGCGCTTCGTCGGCTGCGACGGGCCGCGCTGGTTCCTGCGCGGGGTCATCTCCGGGCAGGGCGCGGTGCAGCCGGAGGCCGCGGGCGTGCTGGAGTCGGTCTTCCGCGACACCGTCGTGGTGCGCGGCGAGTCGCCGATGGCGCCGCGCGACCCGATCGTCCTGAAGCTGCCCAACGACGCCCAGATGGTGCCGGACGGCGGCGCCGCGCCCGAGCCGCAGTCGCGGTTCGGCGACGGCATCGACCCGATGCGCCGCGGCCCGGAGATCACCGAGCTGCACTGACGCCGGGCGCTGCGCACCGAACGAGCGGTTCCCGCGGGTCCGGACCTGTTGTCAGGTCCGGACCCGCAGCCATGTGCCGGGCCGGGCGCGGAACACCTTGGGTTCGCCCTGGGGCCCTGCCGCAAATTTTTGCGTCAACCGGAAAATAAACTCCAGTTGATCGGAAGTATTGCACTGCGTCATCTCCAGGACTACCGTCGCCGCCGGGCGGCCGCTCGGCCGCCCGCCGGGGGGCGGCACGGGGGTGGAACGGCGCATGGCGACGGACGTACGGCCTGGGCCGGTGCGCCGCGGAACAGGCGGCCCCGCCGCACCCGCGGCGGTGCGCGGCAGCACCCACCACCTCGCCGTCCTGATCGCCACCGCCCTCGCGATCCTTCTGTCCGCCACCGTCCTGTCGGCCCTCGCCGCGCTCGCGGACCGCTCCGTGCAGAACGCCGTCCAGCAGCGGCTGGCCACCGGCACCGACATCGGCGTCGACGTCCTCGGCCACTACCGGGCGCAGGACCTCCCCGGCGGCGACAAAGCCGCCCGTGCCGCGCTCGACCGGGTCTTCGGCGACGTGCCGCACCACACCTACACCGCGCTGCGCGCCCCGATCTCGCTGTCCTCCGAATACTCCCTGCTCCGCGCCGACGGCACGGTCAGCGGCGCGTCCTCCGTGGTCCTCGCCCTGCCCGACCCCGCGGCGCACGCCCGGCTCACCGCGGGCGCCTGGCCGCGGACCACCGCGGGCGGGCCCGGCGCCCCCCTGGAAGCCGTGCTCAGCCAGTCCGCCGCCGCCCAGGTCGGCCTGCGCGTCGGCGAGACCTTCCGGCTCCAGGTCGGCCCGGCGGGCGTCCTCCTGCGGCTCACCGGCACCTACGTCCCCGCGCCCGGCGAGCCCGGTGTCCTGGCCGGGCTCACCAGCTCCTACGGCACCACCGACGGCCTCGTCCTCGTCGCCCCCGGCGCCTTCACCGCGCGGCCCGCGCTCACCGCCGACGCGCTCGCCGCCTGGATCGGCACCCCCGACACCTCGCGGCTGAGCCTCGGCGCGATCGACCCGCTCCGCGACCGCGTGGCCGACTTCGCGGGCAGCGACACCGCGCTGTCGGTCTTCCAGGGCCGGACGCCCGCCATGAGCGACGTCTACACCGTCTCGCACCTGCCCGACGCGCTCGGCGCCCTGTCCGTGCCGATGGCCGTCGCCCGCGCCGGCATCTACATCCCCGCCGCCCTGCTCGCCGCGCTCGCCACCGCGGCCCTGGTGCTGACCGCCCGCCAGCTCGCCCAGGCACGCGCCGCGGAGGTCGCGCTCAAGGGCGCGCGCGGCGCCGGAACGCTCCGGCAGGTCGGCGCCGCGGCCGGGCAGTGGGCACTGGTCGCGGTGCCCGCCGCGGTGGCCGCGCCCTTCCTGGCCGGACCCCTGCTCGCCGGGCTGCACCACGCCGGACTGCTGCACGGCGACCTGGCCGCCTCCGGCGCGACAGCCCTCGGCTGGGCCGCGGCCCTGCTGGCCCTCGCCGTGCACGGCGCCGCGGTGCTGGTCCCCACCGCCCGCACCGCGGCCGACCGCCGCGCGGGGATGCGGCTGCGGCTGCGCGGCGCCCGTGCCGCCGCCTTCCAGCGGGCCGGCACCGACCTGGTGCTCGCCGCGGTCGCCGTCGCCGGCTGGCTCGAACTGCGCCACTACCGCAGCCCGGTGGCCGGCGGCGGGCTCAGCGGCACCTCCGTCGACCCGGTGCTGGTCCTCACCCCCGTCCTGATGACCGCGGCCGCCACGCTGCTGAGCCTGCGCCTGCTGCCGCTCGCCGCCCCGTTCATCGACCGGGCCGCGCGCCGCGCCGCGGGCTTCGTCCTGCCGCTGGGCGGCTGGCAGGTCGGTCGCCGCGCCGCCCGGCACACCGGCCCCGCCCTGCTCATGACGCTCGCGCTCGCCGTCGGCTCGCTCGGCGTGACCGCGCTCGCGATCCTCGACCGCGGGGCGGACGACCAGGCCGCCTTCGGCGTCGGCGGCGACCTGCGGGTGGTCCCGCCGCTCCGGACGGTGGGGCAGGTGCCGCCCATCGGGCAGCGGCACGACGTCTACGCCGGTCTGCCCGGCATCGCCGCCGTCACCCCCGTCACCGGCCTGGGCGTCAGCCGCGGCGACCGGTCGCTGACCGTGGAGGGCCTGAACACCGCCGCGATCCTCGGGACCCAGACGTCCGGCACGTCCGGGCCCGTGCCCGCGCTGCGGCCCGACCTCACCGATCGCCCCGCCGCCGACCTGATCGCCGGCCTCGGCGCCACCGTCCCCGCCCACGGCTTCACCCTGCCCGGCCGCCCCACCGAACTGCCGCTCACCGTACGGCTGTCCGCGGGCGGCGCCGGACCCTACGTGCCGGTGGAGCTGACCCTCACCGTCGAGGACGCCGACGGGCTCCCCGACCACCTCACCACCTCGCTGCCGGTCACCGACGGCACGCCGTACACCGTGCGGCTGCCGCTCGGCTACCCCGGCCGCGCCCCCGCCGCCCGCCACTACCCGCTGCGCGTCGTCGGGCTCTCCTTCAGCATCCGCTTCCCGCACCAGCGCCGCCTGTACCACCTGCGGATCGACTCCACCGCGGCCCCCGACGGCGCGCTGTGGCGGGACCTGAGCAACCCGGTCTTCGACACGTCCGGATGCACCCCCGAAAGCGTCGGCGTCGAGTCCTCGGCCGGGCCGCACCTGTGCGCCAACGCGCCCGTGCCCGGCGCGCTGTTCTCCGGCACCTTCCGCGGCCCGGACCCCGCGGCGATGCCGCCGGAGTGGGACATGAGCCTCGGCCCCGTCGGGACGCACGCCCAGCCCGTCGTGCCCGCCCTCGCCGACGCCACGCTCCGGGCCACCGGCGAGTTCGGCACCGGGGCGGTCGTCTCCCTGGACGCCGGAGCCGGGGTGAACATCACGGTGCGGATCATCGGCCAGATCACCGCCGTGCCCGGCGTCGACCGCTCGGTCCCCCGGCTGCTCGTCGACTCGCGCGTGCTCGCCGCCGCCGTCGTCGCGACCGGCGGCGAACCGCCGCCCGACGACTTCTGGCTGCTGTCCGCCCGGCACGGCGACGCCACCGCCGCCGCGGCCGCGCTGCGCGCCGACCCCGCCGCAGGCACCGGCACCACCGTGGCGCAGGCCACCCGGCAGATCCGCGACGACCCGTTGCAGCGCGGCACCCGCGCCGCCCTCGTGCTCGCCCTGGTGCTCGCCCCGGCCTTCGCCGTCATCGGCTTCACTCTGCACACCGCGATGTCGGCCCGCTCGCGGCGCGGCGAGTTCGCGCTGCTGCGCGCCATCGGCGTCCGCAGACGCCAGCTGTCCGCGCTGCTGTGGACCGAGCAACTCGGCCTCGCGCTGCTCGCCGTCGTGGTCGGCAGCGCGCTCGGCGCCTTCCTCGCGGCCGTGATCACCCCGCTGGTCAGCGTGGACGCCACCGGGGCGCCGATCGTCCCGAGCCTGACCGTGGCGGTGCCCTGGCTGGAGGTCGCCGCGGTGGCCCTCGGCACGGCCCTGCTGATCGTCGCCGTGGTCACCGCCCTGGCCCGCGTCTTCGCCCGCGTCGACCTGGTCCGCGTCCTGCGCGCGGGTGACGACGGATGAGGCCGCCCCACGCGACGCCGCCCGCGCCCGCCCGCCGGACCCACGGCGGCGGCCCGGCGGGCGGGGCCCGGGGCGTTCGGGGTGCTGTCCGCCGCGGGCAGGGCGCCCACGGGGCCTGCGGGTGCGGTCCGGCGGCGGGCGAGGTCCGGGGCGCTGTCCGCCGCGCGCAGAGTGCCCGCCGGACCCACGGCGGCGGCCCGGCGGGCGAGGTCCGGGGCGTTCACGGTGCCGGTGCCGGTGCCGGTGCCAGTGCCGGTTGTCGTGTCCCGTGCGCCCACCGGGCCTGCGGTCGCGCGTCGGCGGGGGTGCCGGGCAGTGGCTGCCGTGGCCTGCGCGTCCGCCGGGTTCCCGGTTCCGGCGCGGCCAGCGGCGGGGTCCGGGGCGTTCGGGGTGCTGCCCGTGCCGGGTGGCGGGGCGCGGGCGGGAGCAGCGGGTGGGGGACATGTCGGGGGCGAGCGGGGGGACGGGCATGAGCGGGTTCGGGGTGGTGCGCAGGCTGCGGCCGGGGAGCGGGGTACGGGATCCGGAGGTGCGGCGGGAGGCGCGGGCGGAGGTGCCGCTGCTGGCGTGCCTGACCCTGGTCGTCGCGCTGCTCGCGCTCGTCACCGCGGCCGGGCCGCCGCTGCTCGACCGGTGGGCGGGCGACGCGCTGCGCAGCCGCTTCGCCGTGGCGCGGCAGAACGGTCCCGAGTTCCGGCACACCGTCGATCTCAAGCGTGACGACGCGGTCTCCGTTCCCGACCCGTCCCGCTCGGCTCTCGCGGACGACCTGCGGACGACGGGCGCACAGCTGCTCACCGCGGCGAAGCCGCCGCTGCGCGCGATGCTGGTGCACGACTCGACCCGTATCGAGGTCCCGCTGCTGCGGACCAGCACGTCCGCGGGCACCGTGCGGCTCGGGCTGCTGTACGCGGACGACGCGCCGCCGCGCTCCGCGTACACCCAGGGCACCCCGCCCGGTCCGCCGACCGCGTCCTCGCCGATCCCGGTCGCCTTCTCCACCGCCGCCCGGGACGCCCTGCACCTGCGGGTGGGCCAGCGCTTCCACCTCTCCCGGGACATCGGCACCAACGACACCGACGCCGTCGTGAGCGGCTTCTTCGCGCCGCCGACCGGCTCCGCGGCCGCGCTCTGGCACGAGGAGGCGCTGCTCGCCCGGCCCACCCGCCCGGACGGCATGTGGCGCGCCCAGGGCGTGATCGCCGCGGGCTCGATCGACGCGCTCCAGCGGCTCGACCGCGGCTTCGGCGACCCCTTCACGGTGGAGTGGCGCGACTCGGTGCGGATGTCGCCCGAGCAGGCGACCCGGATGGCGACCCCGGCGGGCCTGCGCACGCTGCAGGACGCGACCGACAGCTTCACGGCGGCCGTCGCCGGCGTCTTCTGCCCCGGCGCCGACGACTACGAGGCCGCGCCCTGCAAGGTCGGGCGCCACCCCGCGTCCACGATCACCACCTCCGACAGCGTGTCCGCGCTGCTGGAACCCTTCGCGCGGGCCCGCGACCAGGCCCGCACCCTGGAGTCCTTCGCGCTCGCGGGGCTCGTGGCGGTCGGCCTGGCCACCGTCGTCGTCACCGCCCGGCTCGCCGTCCACCGCCGCGCGCGGGCACAGGCGCTGCAACGCGCCCGCGGCGCCTCCGCGACCGACCTCGCGCTGGTCCGGCTCGTCCAGACCGCCCCCGCCGCGCTGCTCGGGGCCGCGCTCGGCACCGGCGCCGCGGTCCTGGCCACGCCCGCGGGAGCGGGGCACGGCAGCCTGCTGCCCGGGATCCTGGTCGCCGCCGTCGCGTGGCTGGCGCTGCCGCTGCTCACGCTGGCCGCCGCCCGCGACCGCGGTGGCCGGGAGAGCCGTCCTCCGGCCGTGCGGCGGCTCGTCGTCGAGGGCACGGTGCTGCTGCTCGCGGCGGCGGGCGTGCTGATGCTGCGCGCCCACGGCGCCGGGGCGGGCGGGCTGGACGTGCAGCTCGCGGTGGTGCCCGCGCTGCTGGGGGCGGCCGCGGTGGTGCTGCTGGTACGGCTGTATCCGCTGCCGCTGCGGCTGGTGTCGCGGGCCGCGCGCGGACGCCGCGGGACCGTGCCGCTGATCGCGTTCTCGCGTGCCGCCCGGGAGGCGCCCGGACACGCGCTGGCCCTGCTGGTGCTGGTCATGACGCTGTCCACGGCGGTCTTCGGCGGGCTGGTGTCGCGTACGGTCGCCGACGGCAGCCGGGCGGCGGCCGTGTGGAGCGCCGGGGCCGACGCGGTCGTGATCGGCGCGGGCCGGGACGGCACCGTGGACAGCGCCCTCAGCGGGGTCCAGGGCGTGCGCGGGGCCACCGTCGTGCGCAGCCTGGTCTGCCAGGTCACCAGCACGAAGGACGGCTCCCGCCACACCCTCACCCGGGTCGCGGGCGTGGACGCCGCCGCGCTCGCCCGGCAGGCCCCCGACTCCGCCGCCGCCCGCGCGCTCGCCGCCGTGGGCCTCGCGGGCAGGCCCGCGCCCGCGCCGACCGGGGACCGCTACGTCCTGCCCGCCCTGGCCAGTGCCGACTTCGCGGGCGGCACGGTCGGCGACACGTACACCACGACCCTGCGGCGCAGCACGGTCTCGATCCGCGTCGTGGGCCTGCTGCCGGACGCCGCCCGGCACGATCCGGCGCTCGGCCCGCTGCTGAGCGTCGAGCAGCAGGCCGGCGGGCGCGGCGAGAGCGCCGACAGCCGGACGGCGGCGGCCGTCGCCGGTCCGATGCTGCTGGTGGATTCCGCGGAGCTGCGCATGCTCGGCACCAGCGAGTACGACAACGCCGCCGTGCTGCTCTACGGCCCGCACCTGGACGGCGACGTCCTGCGCACCACGGGTCCGCAGATCACCGGTCCCACGGGCGAGGTCCGGGTCAAGGCCGACGAGCTGGCGTTCGCCGAGCACGACGGGCTGCTGCGCGGGGTGCGCCGCACCTACGCGGCCGCCACCGCGCTGGCCGTGGTGTTCGCGCTGGTGGCGCTGGTGCTGGAGCTGCTGCTCTCGGCGGGCGACCGCGGCCGCACCGCCTCCCGGCTGCGCACCCTGGGCCTGCCGACCCGTGGGATCGCGGCGCTGGATCTGCTGGAGCTGCTGCCGATGGCGCTCGCCGCGGCCGCCGGGGGAGTGGCGCTCGGCCTGCTGCTGCCCGGCATCCTGGGACCCGCGCTGACCTTGCGGGAGTTCACCGGGGGGCCCGTCGCGCCCGCGCTGCACACCGACTACGCCCTGACCGCGGGGCTCGGCGCGGGCCTGGCCGCTCTGGTGGCCGCCGCCGTCGCCGCCGAGACATGGGCGGGCCGCCGCCGGGGGCTGGGCGCGGTGCTGAGGCTGGGGGACGCGGTATGACCGCCCGCCACGCCCGCCGCGCCCCCCGCACCGAGGCCCGTACCGCGGCCCGCCCCGCAGGACCGCACGACGACCACCGGGAGCCCGTATGACCGACCTCGCCACGCTCCAGGCCCGCGCCATGGCCTCCACCGCGCCCGCGCCCGACGAGGGGCTCATCGTCTGCGACAACCTCGTGCGGGTCTACCGCACGGAGGGCGTCGAGGTGCAGGCGCTCCAGGGGCTGGACCTGACCGTCGACGAGGGCGAGCTGCTGGCCGTCGTCGGGGCGTCCGGTTCGGGCAAGTCCACGCTGCTGGGCATCCTGTCCGGGCTCGACCTGCCGACCGCCGGGCGCGCCCGGGTCGCGGCGCACGACCTGCTGGCCATGAAGCGCCGGGAGCGGCTGGACTACCGGCGCAGCACGGTCGGCTTCGTGTGGCAGCAGACCGCCCGCAACCTGCTGCCCTACCTGACGGCGCGGGAGAACGTCGCCATGCCCATGGGCTACGCCCGGGTGCCGCGCTCCCGGCGGGCCGGGCGGGCCGTGGAACTGCTGGACATGCTCGGCGTCGCCGACTGCCGCGACCGCCGTCCGGGCGAGCTGTCCGGCGGCCAGCAGCAGCGCGTCGCGATCGCCGTGGCCGCGGCCAACACCCCCCGGGTGCTCTTCGCCGACGAGCCCACCGGCGAGCTGGACACCGCCAGCGGCGAGGAGGTCTTCGCGGCCCTGCGCCGTACCAACGCCGAGCTGGGCGTAACGATCCTGATCGTTACCCACGACCCGGCCGTCTCGGAACAGGTCCGGCGTACGGTACGGATACGCGACGGCCGCACGGCGACCGAGGTGCTGCGCCCCGGGGCGGGCGGGGCCGACGGCGGCGGGCCGGGTGTCGCGGAGGAGTACGCCGTCCTGGACCGGGTGGGGCGGCTCCAGCTCCCGCGGGAGTACACCGAGCGCTACGGCCTGAGCCGCCGCGTCCGGCTCACCGCGGAGAACGACCACATCGGGGTGTGGCCCGACCGCGGCGCCGGGGATCCGGGCGCGGCGGGCGACGAGGCCGGACAGCCGTCCGGCGGGGAGCAGCGGGGGCGGGACGACGGATGAGCGACCAGGAGGAAGGCGCGGGGATGGCCGAGCAGTCCGCGGCGGCGGTGGCGACGGTACCGGGAACCGGCGGGATGGTGGTGGTCGAGGACCTGCGCCGGACGTACGGCAGCGGTGAGACGGCCGTGCACGCGCTGCGCGGGGTGTCCTTCTCGGTGGGGCGCGGCGAACTGGTCGCCCTCAAGGGCCGCTCCGGCTCGGGCAAGACCACCGTGCTCAACCTGGTGGGCGGCCTGGACTCGCCGGACGGCGGCCGGATATCCCTGGACGGCACCGATCTCGCCGGGCTCGGCGACGACGACCTGCTGGCGCTGCGCCGCGACCGTATCGGCTTCGTCTTCCAGTCCTTCGGCCTGATCCCGATCCTCACCGCCGCGGAGAACGTCGGTGTGCCGATGCGGCTGCGCAAGACCCCGCCCAAGGAGCGCGAGGAGCGCGTGTCGCTGCTGCTCGCCCTGGTGGGCCTGGCCGACCACGCCGCCCAGCGCCCCGGTGAGCTGTCCGGCGGCCAGCAGCAGCGGGTCGCCATCGCCCGCGCGCTCGCCAACCGGCCCGACCTGATCATCGCCGACGAGCCCACCGGCCAGCTCGACGCGGACACCGGCCTCGCGGTGATGGAGCTGCTGCGGGCGGTGGTGCGCAGCGAGGGTGTCACCGCGCTGGTGGCCACCCACGACAACCAGCTCATCGCGCTGGCCGACCGGGTGCTGGAGCTGCGCGACGGCCGGATCGTCTCGGACGGCTGAGCCGCGGGGCGCCCCCGGGGCGCTTCCGAGGGACCATGGACGTACGCAGGCGTCAAGACGGCGTCAAGGTGCGCCCGGACGGAGGCCCCGAGTCCGATGTGTCCGCTTCGGCCGATCTAAGGTCTGACCATGGCACGCGGCACGTTGCGCATCTACCTGGGGGCCGCCCCCGGCGTCGGCAAGACCTACGCCATGCTCTCCGAGGCCCACCGGCGGGCGGAGCGCGGCACGGACGTGGTGATCGGCTACGTCGAGCACCATCGCAGGCCGCGCACCGAGGTGATGATGCACGGCCTGGAGGAGATACCGCGGCGCACGTGCGACTACCGCGGCACGGCCTTCACCGAGATGGACCTCGACGCGATCCTGCGCCGCGCCCCCGAGATCGCGCTCGTCGACGAGCTGGCCCACACCAATGTGCCGGGCTCGCGCAACGCCAAGCGCTGGCAGGACGTCGAGGAGCTGCTCAAGGCGGGCATCGACGTCGTCTCCAACGTCAACATCCAGCACCTGGAGTCGCTCGGCGACGTCGTCGAGTCGATCACCGGGGTGCGGCAGCGCGAGACCGTCCCCGACGAGGTGGTCCGCCGCGCCGGCCAGATAGAGCTTGTCGACATGTCGCCCCAGGCGCTGCGCCGCCGCATGGCGCACGGCAACATCTACGCGCCCGACAAGGTCGACGCGGCCCTGTCCAACTACTTCCGCCCCGGCAACCTGACCGCGCTGCGCGAGCTCGCGCTGCTGTGGACCGCCGACCGGGTCGACGAGTACCTCCAGGAATACCGCGCCGAGCACCGCATATCCGCCGCCTGGCAGGCCCGTGAGCGCATCGTCGTCGGCCTCACCGGCGGACCCGAGGGCCGTACGCTGATCCGGCGGGCCGCGCGGATGGCCGCCAAGGGCTCGGGCAGCGAGATCATGGCCGTGCACATCGTGCGCAGCGACGGCCCGGTGTCCGGCTCCGCCAAGGAGCTGGCCGTCCAGCGCACCCTGGTCGAGGACCTCGGCGGATCCTTCCACCACGTCATCGGCGACGACATCCCCGACGCGCTGCTGGACTTCGCCCGCGGTGTCGACGCCACCCAGATCGTGCTCGGCAGCAGCCGCCGCAAGCCCTGGCAGTACGTCTTCGGCCCCGGCGTCGGCAGCACCGTCGCACGCGAGAGCGCCGACATCGACGTCCACATCGTCACCCACGAGCAGGTCGCCAAGGGCCGCGGGCTGCCGTCCGCGCGCGGCGCCAAGCTCGGCCGCTCCCGGGTCGTCGGCGGCTGGCTGACCGGCGTGGCGGGCCCGCTGCTGCTGACGCTGCTGCTCACCCAGTGGCACCCGGGCATGGGCCAGGCCACCGACATGCTGCTCTTCCTGGCCCTCACGGTGGCCGCGGCGCTCATCGGTGGACTGCTGCCCGCCCTGGTGTGCGCGGTGGGCGGCTCGCTGCTGCTGAACTACTACTTCACCCGGCCCACGCACTCCTTCACGATCGCGCAGCCGGAGAACATCATCGCGATCGTGATCTTCGTGATGGTCGGTGTCGCCGTCGCCTCGGTGGTGGACCTCGCCGCCCGGCGCACCCAGCAGGCCGCCCGGCTGCGCGCCGAGGCGGAGATCCTCTCCCACCTGGCCGGCAGCGTGCTGCGCGGCGAGAGCTCGCTGGACGCGCTGCTGGAACGGGTCCGGGAGACCTTCGCGATGGATTCGGTGGTGCTGCTGGAACGCGACGACGAGCGCGACGCGTGGACCTGCGCCGCCTCCGTCGGGGCCGTCCCGTGCGTGCGCCCGGAGGACGCCGACGTGGAGGTGGCCGTCAACGACCGGCTCTCGCTCGCGCTGCTGGGCCGGGTGCTGCCCGCCGCCGACCGCCGGGTGCTGTCCGCGTTCGCCGCGCAGGCCGCGGTGGTGCTGGACCGCAAGCGGCTCGCCGACGAGGCCGGGCAGGCCCGCGAGCTCGCCGAGGGCAACCGGATCCGCACCGCGCTGCTCGCCGCCGTCTCGCACGACCTGCGCACCCCGCTGGCCGGCATCAAGGCCTCCGTCAGCTCGCTGCGCTCCGCGGACGTCGCCTGGTCGCCGGAGGACGAGGCGGAGCTGCTGGCCGGCATCGAGGACGGCGCCGACCGGCTGGACCACCTGGTGGGCAACCTGCTGGACATGTCCCGGCTCCAGACCGGCACCGTCAACCCGCTGATCCGCGAGCTGGACCTCGACGAGGTGGTGCCCAAGGCGCTCGGCGGGGTCCCCGACGGCAGCGTCACCCTCGACATCCCCGAGTCGCTGCCGATGGTCGCCGTCGACCCGGGCCTGCTGGAGCGCAGCGTCGCCAACGTCGTCGAGAACGCCGTCAAGTACAGCCCGCCCGGCGAACCCGTGCTGGTCGCGGCGAGCGCCCTCGGCGACCGGGTCGAGGTGCGCGTCGCCGATCGCGGCCCCGGCGTCCCGGAGGACGCCAAGGAGCAGATCTTCGAGCCCTTCCAGCGGTACGGCGACGCCCCGCGCGGCACCGGCGTCGGCCTCGGCCTCGCCGTCGCCCGCGGCTTCGCCGAGGCCATGGGCGGCACCCTGGTCGCCGAGGACACCCCCGGCGGCGGCCTGACGATGGTGCTGACCCTGCGGGCGGCCGCCGGCGGCGCGCCGGCCCGCCCCGGGCTGCCGGCGACGGCGACCACATGAGCGGCGGGGCGGCGGGCCGGGAGCCCGCGGCGGGCGGGGGCGGCGAGCGGCGCGAGCCGGGAAGCGGAAGAGAGCGGCGGATGTACCGGGTGCTGGTGGTCGACGACGAACCGCAGATCGTCAGGGCGCTGGTGATCAACCTGCGGGCGCGGTCCTACGAGGTGGACGCCGCCCACGACGGGGCGGCCGCGCTGCGGCTCGCGGCGGCCCGGCACCCCGACGTCGTGGTCCTGGACCTGGGGCTGCCCGACATGGACGGTGTCGAGGTGATCCGGGGCCTGCGCGGCTGGACCCGGGTGCCGATCATCGTGCTGTCGGCCCGGCACGCCTCCGACGAGAAGGTCGAGGCGCTGGACGCCGGGGCCGACGACTACGTCACCAAGCCCTTCGGCATGGACGAGCTGCTGGCCCGGCTGCGCGCCGCGGTCCGCCGCGCCGCGCCCACCGCGCCCGACGAGGGCGCCTCGGCCGTGGAGACCGACAGCTTCACCGTCGATCTCGCCGCGCGCAAGGTGCACCGCGACGGCGCCGACGTCCGCCTCACCCCCACCGAGTGGCACCTGCTGGAGGTGCTGGTGCGCAACCCCGGCCGGCTGGTCTCGCAGAAGCAGCTGCTGCAGGAGGTCTGGGGCCCCGCCTACGGCACGGAGAGCAACTACCTGCGGGTCTACATGGCGCAGCTGCGCCGCAAGCTGGAGGCCGACCCGGCCAGGCCGCGGCACTTCATCACCGAACCCGGCATGGGTTACCGCTTCGAGGCGTGAGGTCCGGCCGGTACGCTGGAACGCATGAGTGGTGCCATCCGTGACGAGCGACCCGCGGGCCGCTTCCGTCGTATGCTCGGCCGGCTGTCGACCTCGCAGGAGGAACTGCACTCCGAGGAGCTCCAGGAGGAGTCCCGGGCGGTGGGCTGTACGCGGATCAAGGACTGCTCCGACCGCCAGATAGTGTCCGTCACGGGTACGCTGCGTACGGTCACTCTCCGTCCTCGGGCGGGCGTGCCCGCACTGGAGGCGGAGCTGTTCGACGGATCCGCCGCGCTGGACGTGGTCTGGCTCGGCCGCCGCAGCATCACCGGGATCGAACCCGGCCGCCGGATCATCGCCTCCGGCCGGATCTCCATGAACCATGGCCGTCCGGTGCTCTTCAACCCGAAGTACGAACTGCGTCCGGTCGGACAGGAGTAGCCGGTGGCGTCGATCGACAACACGGACCACGAGAACCACGAGACCACCCGCCCCGCGGGCGCCGCACCCGACGGCGACAGCGCCGACGTGCGGGCCGCGACCGAGGCGGCCCTGCTGGAGGCGTTCGGCGGGGTGCTGGGCATGGTGGAGACCACCGTCCCGGGCCTGGTCTTCGTGGTGATCTACACGGTCAACCACAGCATCGCGCCGTCCGCGTTCGCCGCGCTATCGCTGTCGCTGGTGCTGGCCGTCGTGCGGCTGGCCCGCAAGGACACCCTCAAGCACGCCTTCGGCGGCGTCTTCGGCATCGGCTTCGGCGTGCTCTTCGCGATGATGTCGGGCAACGCGAAGAACTTCTACCTGCCCGGCATGCTCTACACCCTGGGCCTCGGCATCGCCTACGTCGTCTCCTCGCTGGCCCGCTTTCCGCTGCTGGGACTGATCCTCGGCCCGGTCTTCCGGGAGAACCTGTCGTGGCGCACCCGCAACCCCGGCCGCCTGGTGGCGTACACCAAGGCCAGCTGGGCGTGGGGCCTGATCCTGCTGGGCAAGTCGGCGATCCTCTTCCCGCTCTACTTTTGGGGTGACGCCACACAGCTGGGCTGGGTCAAGGTCGCGCTCGGCATCCCGCCCTTCCTGCTGTCGGTCTACCTGACCTGGATCTTCCTGGTGAAGGCGCCGCCGCCGATCGACGTGATCGCGGAGATGGAGGCCGCCGAGGAGGAGCGCAAGGCCGAGAAGGAGCGCGCCGAGTCGGCGGAGGCCGAGGAACAGCCGGTCAAGTAGCCGCGGACGGCCCGCGTACGTACGGCGGTGGCCCGGACCCCCTTCGGGAGGGGTCCGGGCCACCGCCGTGTCACGCGGTCGTGCACGCCGCTCAGCCGCCGCTGCGGTCCTGCACCGACAGCAGGTCCTCCAGCTGCTCCTCGCGGTGCGGGGCGGCCACGAACAGCAGCTCGTCGCCCGCCTCCAGCGCGTCGTCCTTGGACGGCGTCAGCACCCGGTTGCCGCGGATGATGGTGACCAGCGAGGTGTCCTGCGGCCACTCCACGTCGCCGACCCGGGTGCCGACGAGCGCGGCCTCCTCGGGCAGCGTCAGCTCCACCAGGTTGGCGTCGCCCTGGCTGAAGCGCAGCAGCCGGACCAGGTCGCCGACGCTCACCGCCTCCTCGACCAGCGCGGACATCAGCCGCGGGGTGGACACGGCGACGTCCACGCCCCAGGACTCGTTGAAGAGCCACTCGTTCTTCGGGTTGTTCACCCGGGCGACGACCCGCGGCACGCCGTACTCGGTCTTGGCGAGCAGCGACACCACCAGGTTGACCTTGTCGTCGCCGGTCGCGGCGATCACCACGTTGCAGCGCTGCAGCGCGGCCTCGTCGAGCGAGGTGATCTCGCACGCGTCGGCCAGCAGCCACTCGGCCTGCGGGACCCGCTCCACGGAGATCGAGGTGGGGTTCTTGTCGACGAGCAGCACCTCGTGCCCGTTCTCCAGCAGCTCCGCCGCGATGGACCGGCCGACCGCGCCGGCGCCGGCAATGGCCACCCTCATGAGTGGTCCTCCTCGGGTCCCTTGGCGAAGGCCGCCTCGACGGCCGCGACCTCGTCGGTGCGCAGCATCACATGCACCAGGTCGCCTTCCTGCAGCACGGTCTGCGCGCCGGGCAGCATCGCCTCGCCGAGCCGGGTGATGAACGCCACCCGGGCGCCGGTCTCCTCCTGGAGCAGGCTGATCTTGTGGCCGATCCAGGCCGCGGACGTGTGCACCTCCGCGAGCTGCACCCCGCCGCTGGGGTCGCGCCACAGCGGCTCCGCGCCGGACGGCAGCAGCCTGCGCAGCATCTGGTCGGCCGTCCACCGCACGGTGGCCACCGTCGGGATCCCCAGCCGCTGGTAGACCTCGGCCCGCCGGGGGTCGTAGATCCGTGCCACGACGTTCTCGATCCCGAACATCTCGCGCGCCACCCGGGCCGCGATGATGTTGGAGTTGTCACCGCTGCTGACCGCCGCGAAGGCTCCCGCCTCCTCGATCCCGGCCTCGCGCAGCGTGTCCTGGTCGAACCCCACCCCGGTCACCCGGCGCCCGCCGAACCCGGACCCGAGACGGCGGAACGCCGTGGGGTCCTGGTCGATCACCGCGACCGTGTGACCTTGCTGTTCGAGGGAGTGCGCGAGGGTGGACCCCACCCGCCCGCACCCCATAATCACGACGTGCACGACCGTCCTTCCGGCTGCCAACGTTTTCGCCTGAGACGGCCCGCGACCGATCTGGTCGTCAGGGCCCTCGTCCAGCGTCTCAGACCGCGGCCAAAGCTACACACGCGCCCGGCGCCGCAGAAGGTTGCGTCCCGGCGGGCGCCGGGCGCGGGCGGCGCACGCCGGGCACACAAGATCGTCACAGTCCGAGTCCGACCGGGGGGACCCGCACGTATTGACGATCCCTTAACATCGCGGGGTGTCCAAACTGACCGACCTGCCGAAGCGGATCCTCATCGGCCGGGCGCTCCGCAGCGACAGACTGGGTGAGACGCTGCTGCCCAAGCGGCTGGCGCTCCCGGTCTTCGCATCCGACTCGCTGTCGTCGGTGGCGTACGCGCCGGGCGAGGTGCTGCTCGTCCTGTCCATCGCCGGCGGGGCGGCCTACCACTACAGCCCGTGGATCGTCGTCGCGGTCGCCGTGGTGATGTTCACCGTCGTCGCGTCGTACCGGCAGAACGTGCACGCCTACCCCTCCGGCGGCGGCGACTACGAGGTCGCCACCACCAACCTGGGCGCCAGGGCGGGCCTGACCGTCGCCAGCGCGCTGATGGTGGACTACGTCCTCACCGTCGCGGTGTCGATCGCCTCCGGCATCGAGAACCTCGGCTCCGCGGTGCCGTTCTTCGTCACGCACAAGGTGCTGGGCGCGGTCGCCATGATCATCGTGCTGATGCTGATGAACCTGCGCGGGGTGCGCGAGTCCGGCACGATCTTCGCGATCCCGACGTACGCCTTCGTCTTCGGGGTCTTCTGCATGATCGCCTGGGGCGTGCTGAGGATCGCCACCGGACACGACATGCGCGCGCCCACGGCGCATCTGACCATCCACGCCGAGTCCTCCGGAATCGGCGGCTTCGCCCTGGTCTTCCTGCTGCTGCGCGCCTTCTCCTCCGGCTGCGCCGCGCTCACCGGCGTCGAGGCCATCAGCAACGGCGTCCCGGCCTTCCGCAAGCCCAAGTCGAAGAACGCCGCGACCACGCTCGCGCTCATCGGCCTGCTGGCCGTCACCATGCTGCTCGGCATCATCGCGCTCGCGGTGAACACCAAGGTCCGGATGGCCGAGAACCCCGCCTCCGACCTGCTCGACCACGGCAAGCCGGTCGGCTCCGGCTTCACCCAGGATCCGGTCATCGCCCAGGTCGCCGAGGCGGTCTTCGGACACAACTCGGTGCCGTTCATCTTCCTGGCCGCCGCCACCGCCCTGGTGCTCTTCCTCGCCGCCAACACCGCCTACAACGGCTTCCCGGTGCTCGGCTCGATCCTCGCCCAGGACCGCTACCTGCCCCGCCAGCTGCACACCCGCGGCGACCGGCTGGCCTTCTCCAACGGCATCGTGCTGCTCGCCGCCTTCGCCATCATCCTGGTCGTGGTCTACGGAGCCGACTCCACCCGGCTCATCCAGCTCTACATCGTCGGCGTCTTCGTCTCCTTCACCCTCAGCCAGACCGGCATGGTCCGGCACTGGAACCGCCTGCTGCGCACCGAGACCGACCAGGCCAAGCGCCGCCACATGGTCCGCTCCCGGGCCATCAACACCTTCGGCGGCTTCCTCACCGGCCTGGTGCTCGTCATCGTGCTGCTGACGAAGTTCACCCACGGCGCCTGGGTCGCCGTCCTCGGCATGTGCGTGTTCTACGCCACGATGACCGCGATCCGCCGCCACTACACCCGGGTCTCCGACGAGATCGCCGCCGACGAGGAACCGGGCGACGACTACGTCCGCCCGTCGCGCGTCCACTCCATCGTGCTGGTCTCCAAGGTCCACAAGCCCACGCTGCGCGCCCTGTCGTACGCCAAGCTGGTCCGCTCCGACACGCTGGAGGCGCTCAGCGTCAACGTCGACCCCGACGACACCAAGGCACTCCAGGCCGAATGGCAGCGGCGCGGCATCGACGTCCCCCTCAAGGTCCTCGACTCGCCCTACCGCGAGATCACCCGGCCGATCATCGACTACGTCAAGGGCCTGCGCCGCAACAGCCCGCGCGACGTGGTGGCCATCTACATCCCCGAGTACGTCGTCGGCCACTGGTACGAGCACCTGCTGCACAACCAGAGCGCCCTGCGGCTCAAGGGACGGCTGCTCTTCACCTCGGGCGTGATGGTCACCTCGGTGCCCTACCAGCTGGAATCCTCCGAGGTGGCCCGCGTCCGGGCCCGCCGCCGGGCCGACTGGAACGCACCCGGCTCGATCCGCCGCGGCCCCGTCGGCTCCCCGCAGAGCCGGTCCGACCAGCCACGCGAGCACTGAGCCGCGCGCGGGCGGCGGCGGGGGCCGCGGGCCCGTAGAGTGGACTGCCGCGCGCCCGCGGCGCCGCTCCGCCGTTTCCGGACGGCCCCGGCACCGCACGCACGCCCTGTCCCGGCGCACCCCCGCGCCCCCCCGCATCCCCGCACCCCGCCCCGCACTCGCACTCGCCAGGAGCACCACCGCCATGCAGACCGAGCCCGCCCCGTCACTGGTCGGCCAGGAGTACGAGGTAGAGATCGGGCCGGTCGCCCACGGCGGCCACTGCCTCGCCCGCAACGAGGCCGGGCAGGTGCTCTTCGTCCGGCACGCGCTGCCCGGCGAGCGGGTCGTGGCCCGTGTCACCGAGGGCGAAGAGGGCGCCCGCTACCTGCGGGCCGACGCCGTACGCGTCCTGACCGCGTCCAAGGACCGGGTCGAGGCCCCCTGCCCCTTCGCCGGACCCGGCCGCTGCGGCGGCTGCGACTGGCAGCACGCCGCCCCGGGCGCGCAGCGCCGCCTCAAGGCCGCCGTCCTGACCGAGCAGCTCGCCCGCCTCGCCGGTCTCACCCCCGAGGAGGCCGGCTGGGACGGCACGGTGGAGCCCGCGCCCGGCGACAAGGTCGCCAAGGGCGAGGTGCCCGCGTGGCGCACCCGGGTGCAGTACGCGGTGGACGCCGAGGGCCGGGCGGGCCTGCGCCGGCACCGCTCGCACGACGTCGAGGTCGTCGACCACTGCATGATCGCCGCGCCCGAGGTCTCCGAGCTGGGCGTCGAGGCCCGGACCTGGCCGCAGATGGCCGCCGTCGAGGCGATCGCGGCGACCGGCTCCAGCGACCGCCAGGTCGTGCTGACCCCGCGCCCCGGCGGGCGGCTGCCCATCGTCGAGCTCGACCGCCCCGTCTCCGTCCTGCGCATCGGTGAGCGCGACCACGCCGTCCACCGGGTGCACGGCCGCGACTTCGTGCGCGAGCGCGCGGCGGGCCGCACCTGGCGGGTCGGCGACGGCGGCTTCTGGCAGGTCCACCCCAAGGCGGCCGACCTGCTGGTCGAGGCCGTCATGCAGGGCCTGATGCCCCGCAAGGGCGACATGGCCCTCGACCTCTTCTGCGGCGTCGGCCTGTTCGCCGGAGCGCTGGCCGAACGCGTCGGCGAGACCGGCGCCGTGCTCGGCATCGAGTCCGGCAAGCGCGCGGTCCAGGACGCCCGCCACAACCTCCAGGACCTCCCGCGGGTCCGCATCGAGCAGGGCAAGGTCGATCACGTCCTGCCCCGCACCGGCATCACCGAGGCCGACCTCGTCGTCCTCGACCCCCCGCGCACCGGCGCCCGCCGCCCCACCGTCCAGCACCTCACCACCCTCGCCCCCCGCCGTATCGCCTACGTCGCCTGCGACCCCGCCGCCCTCGCCCGCGACCTCGCCTACTTCGCCGAGGGCGGCTACCACCCGGTCCGCCTGCGCGCCTTCGACCTCTTCCCGATGACGCACCACATGGAGTGCGTGGCGATCCTGGAACCGGCGAAGTAGGGGCCGCCGCCGACGCCTGGCCGCTTTGATACCAGCCCGGTATCATCGGGGTATGGCGATGACCCTCCGGCTCCCCGACGACCTCGACGCGCAGCTCACCGAGCGTGCCCGCCGGGAGGGGCGCAGCAAGCAGGAGCTTGCCATCGAGGCCATCCGGGACGCCCAGAACCGGGCCGAACTGAAGGTCGACGACGTCCTGGCCGAGCTCATGGACAGCGATGCGGAGATCCTGGACTACCTGAAGTGACCGATGTGCGGTACGTCCAGATCGACGAGATCCTGGCCGTCGCCCGCGCGGTCAACGGCACCGACCACAGCGTGCGGGACATGGGCCTGCTGGTCTCGGCGATCGAACGGCCCCGGACCGACGTGTTCGGGGTCGAGGTCTATCCCGCACTGCACGAGAAGGCGGCGGCGCTGCTGCACTCGGTCGCCCGCAACCACGCGCTGATCGACGGCAACAAGCGCACCGCCTGGCTCGCCATGCGCCTCTTCCTGCGGTTCAACGGCGTCGCCGCCGGTACGCCCCCGCCTCCGGTCTCCGTGGCGGGCCCGTTCGTCGAGGACGTCGCGCAGGACCTCGTCGACGTACCGGTCATCGCCAAGCGTCTGGCGGAGTGGTTCCCCGTCGCCTGAGTGCCGGTCGCTCCACGGCCGACGGGCCGATCCGTCGCGTGGTCCGCCGCTCCTGTCCGGCCGGGAGGCGGCGCCGGGTGCGGGTCGGTCTCAGCCGCCGGTGAGTTCGAGCAGCTTGGTGACCGTGTTCCAGTTGCGGGAGGTGGCCGCGAGGCCGAGGCCGCGGTCGGTGAGGCGGGCGGCGAGCTTGGAGTCGCGGATCGAGTCGGGGAAGTGGGCGTAGATCTCCCGTTCACCCGCGCGCAGTTCGTCGGGGGCGTAGGCCGCGAGGTCCAGCGCGGCGATGCGGTCGGGCGGGACGGGGCCGGAGAGGAAGACGACCAGGAAGCGCGAGCCGTTGACGCCGGTCATGTCGAAGGGGTTGGCCGCGACGACGCGCGCGAGATCCGCGGCCGTGCGCACCATGCAGGTGATGTCCAGGCCCAGTTCGTCGGCGAGCGCCTGCCGCAGCGCGGCCTCCAGGCGGCCCGGGTCGCACTCCTCGTGGGTGAAGACCGCGTTGCCGCTCTGCAGGAGCGTACGGACGTCCGTGCCGCCGAGGGCGGCCAGCAGCTCGCGCAGCGTCTGCATCGGGACCTTCGCCTTGCCCCCGACGTTGATCCCGCGCAGCAGCGCGACATATCTGGTGGTGGTCACGTCCGACACGGTAGCCGCCGGGTACGACAACGCTCCGTCGTCGGCGGCTGGGCGGGCCGGACGGCTCGGGCGCGTGCGGGATCGGCGCGCGCGACCGGCGTGCGGGGCCGGCGGGGGAGGGCGTGCGGAGGGGCGTACCGGGGTGGGCGCGCGGGGCGGCGACGGAGCGCATAAGGGCGCGTTCGTCGATGGAAACACGCGCGATGTCCCTCGTTCGGGTTACGCCGGGGACGGTGGAACGGTTCCGCACGCCTGGCGCTGGCTACCTTCGCCGCCATGAGCATCACTGCCCCCCGGCGTGCGGGCCACCTCCGCCCGGTCGTCACCGAACTGCGGCTGTCCGCCTTCAAATCGCACCGCGGGGCGACCTTCCGGCTCGGTCCCCTCACCCTGCTGAGCGGCGGCAGCGGCACGGGCAAGTCGAGCGCCCTCGAAGGGCTCACCGCGCTCGGCCGGCTCGCCTCCGGCGCGGAACTGGCCGAGGCCTTCGACACCGGTGTGCGCGGCGGCGCCGGCGCGTGCGTACCCCAGGGCCTCCCGGCGGACGCCGAGGGGCGGCGCGGCTTCCGCCTCGGATGCACCGTCAACGGCCCGATGGGTCCGGTCCGGCTGGACGTCGCCGTGCAGGCCGAGCCCACGCTGCGGATCGTCGGCGAACGGCTGATCGGCGCGGGCCGGACGCTGCTGACCACCGCGCTGCGCGATCCCTCCCGCCCCACGGTGCAGGCCGCGTGGCACACCGCGGGCGACGTTCCGGTGACGCGCGCGCCGCTGCCCGACAACGTCCTGGCCACGGCGCTGCTGCCGCTGCGCGTCTCGGGCCGCACCGACGGGCAGCGGCAGGTGCTCGCCGCCGCCGAGCAGCTGGTGGTGGCGCTGCGCGGCGTCTTCCCCGTCACCCCGCGGCCCGAGCTGATGCGCGCGCCCGTCGTGCCGGGGGACGGGCGGCTGCGCTCCGCGTGCGACAACCTGTCCGCCGTCCTCGCCCGGACCGAGGGCGAGTGCGTGACCCGGCACGCCGCGCTCGTCAACGCGGTGCGCGAGGTGTGCAGCCCGCCCGTGGAGGGGCTGACCGTGCTGCCCGCCTTCCTGCCGTCGCCGCGTGACGGCCTGGCGCCGCGGGACGCCGTGATCGCCGCCGTCGACCGCGGACCGCTCGGCGTGGTGCCGGTCGACCGGCTCGGCGACGGCGAACTCCGCTTCGTGGCGCTCGCGCTGGTGCTGCTCACCGGTCCGGGCGTGCTGGACGTCGACACCAGCACGGAACTGCTCCCGGCCGGTCAGGTGCTGACCGTGCTGGCCGACGGCCTCGACGTCGGGCTGGACCGCAGGCAGGTGCGCGAGCTGCTCCGGCTCGCCCGGGTGGCCGCCGCCCGCGGCCACATCCGCCTCATCGGCACGCTCCAGGACGCCGAATGCGCGGAAGGCGCCGCCGGGGTGACCCTCGCGCGACTGGGCGCCAAGCGGCGCGTTCCGGCTCAGGACGGGGGAGAGGCCGGTGCGGCGGAGGCGGGCGGCGCCGCCGGGGCGGCCGGTTCCGCGGATGCGGTCGGCTCCGCCGCGATCGGTGAGCCTGCGGTGCGGGAGGACGGGGAGGGGGAGGAGGGCGAGGAGCCGGACGCGGTGCTGGTGACGGGTGGCGACGGCGAGTGGAGCGGCGATCTCGTGCCGGGTGCCGACGGTGAGACGGGTGCCGACCGTGCGCCGGGTGCCGACCGCGAGGCGGGCGGCGGCTGCGCGACGGGTGGGGGAGGCGCGGAGGGCGGCGAGGCGGGCGGCGGGGCCGCCGGGGCGGCGGGCGCCCGAGGTGAGGGCGGCGGCCGGGATGAGGTAGACCGGACGGGGTGACCGGACAACACCCCCTGGACGTCGCGGGCTTGCAGCGCCGCCTCGTCGACTTCGCCGCGGCCCGCGACTGGCAGCCCTTCCACACCCCCAAGAACCTCGCCTCCGCGCTGAGTGTCGAGGCCGCCGAACTGCTGGAGATCTTCCAGTGGCTGACGCCCGAACAGGCGGCCGCGGTGATGGCGGACCCGGAGTCCGCGCACCGCGTGCGCGACGAGGTCGCCGACGTACTGGCGTATCTGCTGCAGTTCTGCGCGGTGCTGGACGTCGATGTGCTCGCCGCGCTGGACGCGAAGATCGACCGCAACGAGCAGCGCTTCCCGAAGGTGCCGCGGGGCGTGGCAGTCCCTCCGGCCGATCGGGACCGGGCGGCGGGCGACCCGCCACAGTCCGGCTGACCTGCGCCGATCCTCCGGAGAGATGTCCCTTTCGAAGTTATCCACAGGTGCGGAGATGGCCCTTTCGCTCCCTGTCGCCGATCTGTCACGCTGAGTGATGTCGGCAGGTGGTGAACGGGTCACCGCCCCGGTGGACGAGGGGGCAGGCGATGGATGCGGCACGGCTGGTGGCGGAGTCGGAGCAGGTGATGCGCGGTGCGCCGCGGCCCGAGGATGTCATCGAGGAGGCCTGGCAGGCGGGCGAGCTGGTCGAGGCGGTGTCGCGGCTGCTG
This sequence comes from Streptomyces sp. NPDC004031, assembly GCF_053604375.1. Classification (NCBI taxonomy): domain Bacteria; kingdom Bacillati; phylum Actinomycetota; class Actinomycetes; order Kitasatosporales; family Streptomycetaceae; genus Streptomyces; species Streptomyces sp. NPDC004031. The sequence goes on from NZ_JBSGHL010000012.1 coordinate 100,500, forward strand.
TCCGCGGGGGACGCGGCCGCCGGGTCCGCGGGGGAGGAGACGGGGGCGGGGCGGGTGGTGCCACCGGTCGGGGCCGCCGGGGCCGGTCCGCCGCGCGCCGCCCGGCTGACGGCGGTGCGCGATCCGTCCGGGACGCTGCGGGCGCTGCGGGTGCTGCTCGGCGAGATCAACCAGGCCCTGGTGGTGCTGACGTGCGCGGTGGAGGACGAAGGCGCCTACTGGAGCTGCGTCGAGGCGCTGGACGCGGTGGACGAGGCGAGGGAGCGGGTACGGACGCTGGTCCGCGAGGGAGCGGGCGACGGCGGGGCGCGCGGTGGTGAGTCGTCATGTGGCGTTTGACGTGGTGGCGCGGGAAGAGTGCAGGATGGGGGAATGGACCTGCGCATCTTCACCGAGCCCCAGCAGGGGGCCGACTACGACACACTCCTCCGCGTCGCCAAAGCGACGGAAGACCTCGGCTTCGACGCCTTCTTCCGCTCGGACCACTACCTGACGATGGGCGGCGACGGGCTGCCCGGCCCGACGGACGCGTGGATCACGCTGGCGGGCCTGGCCCGGGAGACCAGCCGGATCAGGCTCGGCACGCTGATGACCGCGGGCACCTTCCGGCTGCCCGGCGTGCTGGCGATCCAGGTGGCGCAGGTCGACGCGATGTCGGGTGGCCGGATCGAGTTCGGGCTCGGCGCCGGCTGGTTCGAGGCGGAGCACAAGGCGTACGGCATCCCGTTCCCGAAGGAGAAGTTCGGCCGCCTGGAGGAGCAGCTGGCCGTGGTCACCGGGCTGTGGGCGACCCCGGTGGGCAAGACCTTCGACTTCGAGGGGAAGTTCTACCAGCTCGCCGACTCCCCCGCGCTGCCGAAGCCCGCGCAGACGAAGGTGCCGGTGCTGATCGGCGGGATGGGCGCCAAGCGCACCCCGGAGCTCGCGGCGGGCTACGCCGACGAGTTCAACGTGCCCTTCGCCTCGATCGCCGACACGGGCACGCAGTTCACCCGGGTACGGGAGGCGGTGCGGGCGGCGGGCCGCCCCGAGGAGAGCATGACGTACTCCAACGCGCTGGTGGTGTGCGTGGGGAAGGACGACGCGGAGGTGGCCCGGCGGGCGGCGGTGATCGGCCGCGAGGTCACCGAGCTGAAGGAGAACGGACTGGCCGGTTCCCCGGCGGAGGTGGTCGAGAAGATCGGCCGCTACGCGGAGCAGGGTGCCACCCGCTTCTACCTCCAGACGCTGGATCTGCACGACCTGGACCACCTGGAGCTGATCGCCTCCCAGGTCGCGCCGCAGCTGGGCTGAGACCGCGCGATGACCCCGCCGCCGCCCCTCCCGCCGTCCGCCCGGCCACCGGACCGTTCGCCGGTTCCTCCGTCGGAGCGCTCCCCGGACCGGTCCTCCGACCGCTCCCCGGAGCGTTCCGAGGACCGGTCACCGGCTCCCGGCGGCGGCCGGGGGTGGCGGCCGCCTCCGGGCCGGACGCTCGTGCTCGACGGCGGGCTGTCCAACCAGCTGGCCGACCAGGGCTGCGACCTGTCGGATCCGCTGTGGACGGCCCGGCTGCTGGCCGACGACCCCGGGCAGATCCGCGCCGCCCACACCGCCTACGTCCGGGCCGGTGCGGATGTGCTCATCACCTCGGGCTACCAGGCCAGTTACGAGGGCTTCGCCCGCCGCGGCATCGGCCGCCCGAAGGCGTCGGCGCTGCTGCGGCGCAGCGTCACGCTGGCCCGGGAAGCGGCGGCGGAGCGCCCGGGGATCGCGGTGGCCGCGTCGGTCGGGCCCTATGGCGCGGTACTGGCCGACGGCAGCGAATACCGCGGGCGGTACGGCAGGACGGTGCGGGAGCTGACCGCCTTCCACCGTCCGCGGATCGAGGCGGCGGCGGAGGCGGGGCCCGACGTGCTGGCGCTGGAGACGGTGCCGGACATCGACGAGGCCGAGGCGATGCTGCGGGCGGCGGCGCCGACCGGGCTGCCGGTGTGGCTGTCCTACACCGCCGAGGGCGGCAGGACGCGGGCGGGCCAGCCGCTCACCGAGGCCTTCGCGCTGGCGGCGGGGCGGGACGAGGTGGTGGCGGTGGGCGTCAACTGCTGCGCGCCGCAGGACGTCCTGGCCGCGGTCGAGCTCGCGGTCTCGGTCACCGGCAAACCGGCGGTGGCCTATCCGAACAGCGGCGAGCGATGGGACGCCGCCACCCGGCGCTGGACCGGCCCGCACACCCTCACCGCCGGTTCGGCCCTGGCATGGCAGGCGGCCGGTGCCCGGCTGATCGGCGGCTGCTGCCGGGTGGGCCCGACGACGATCGGGGCCCTGCGCGTCCGGCTGGACGGCGGACCGCGACCGTAAGGGCTCCCGGGTGCCCGGGGCTGGGCGCCGGGCACCCGTCTCCGGGCACCCGGGCTCGCGGGCTCGCGGGCTCGCGGGCTCCGGACTCCGGGCTCGCGGGCTCCGGGTCGGAAAAGGCCTCGTCACGGAGTCCGCGCCGGGCGGATACTCGGCGGGTGTTCCTGACGATCTCGACGAGCGGGACGTCCGCGGGTCCTGCGACGGACCTCGGCTACCTGCTCCACAAGCACCCCGGCAAGGCGCAGACCTTCGCCACCTCCTACGGCGACGCGCACGTCTTCTACCCCGAGGCGGACGCCGAGCGCTGCACCGCGGCGCTGCTGCTGGAGGTCGATCCGCCCGCGCTCGCCCGGCGCGGGCGAGGCAAGGGCCGCAGCGGTACGACGCCCGACGCGGCACTGGCGCAGTACGTGAACGACCGCCCGTACGCGGCCTCGTCGCTGCTGGCGGTGGCGCTGCGCACGGTGTTCGCGAGCGCGCTGCGCGGTGACTGCCGGGAGCTGCCCGAGCGGGCCGCGGCGCCGCTGCCGCTGCGGGTCGAGGTGCCGGCGCTGCCCGCGCGCGGCGGGCCCGCGCTGGTGGCCCGGCTGTTCGAGCCGCTGGGCTGGCAGGTGACCGCGGAGCAGGTGCCGCTGGACGCCGCCTTCCCCGAGTGGGGCGCGTCGCGTTACGTGCGGCTGGTGCTGGAGGGCGAGCTGCGGCTCGCCGACGCCCTGCGGCATCTGTACGTGCTGCTGCCGGTGCTGGACGACGCCAAGCACTACTGGGTGTCGGCCGACGAGGTGGACAAGCTGCTGCGGTTCGGCGAGGGCTGGCTGGCCGCGCACCCGGAGCAGCGGCTGATCACCCATCGGTACCTGTCCCGCCGCCGGTCGCTCACCAGGGAGGCCGACGAGCGGCTGGAGCTGGTGCGGCTCGCGGACGCCGACGACGTGGAGGTCGAGGAGATCGACAACGCCGTCGCGCCCGAGGAACTGGAGGAGCCGGAGGAAACGGAGGAGGCCGAGGGAGCCGCTGAGGACAAGGAACGCCCCGTACCCCTCGCGGTGCAGCGGCGGGAGGCGATCCTCGGCGCGCTGCGCACCGCCGGTGCCGCGCGGGTGCTGGACCTCGGCTGCGGCCAGGGCCAGCTGGTGGCGGCGCTGCTGAAGGACCCGCGCTTCACGGAGATCGTCGGCATGGACGTGTCGGTGCGGGCCCTGGAGATCGCGGCCCGCCGGCTGCGGCTGGACCGCATGGGCGAGCGGCAGTCGTCCCGGGTCACGCTGCTCCAGGGGTCGCTCGCCTACACCGACAAGCGGCTCAAGGGTTATGACGCGGCGGTGCTCAGCGAGGTCGTCGAGCACCTGGACCCGCCGCGGCTGCCCGCGCTCGAATACGCCGTCTTCGGCGCCGCCCGTCCCGGGACGGTCGTCGTGACGACGCCCAACGTCGAGTACAACGTGCGCTGGGAGACCCTGCCCGCGGGCCACCGCAGGCACCACGACCACCGCTTCGAGTGGACCAGGCGGGAGTTCCGCGACTGGGCGCGGGCGGTGGCCGGACGGCACGGCTACGCCGTGGACTTCCACGCCGTCGGCCCCGACGACCCCGAGGTGGGCCCGCCGACCCAGCTCGCCCTGTTCACCACGCACGAGACACACGCACCGCACGACGAGAAGAAGAAGAAGAAGGAGGAGGCGGCATGACCGGCACCGACGAGACCACCACCAGCGCCGCCCCCGCCGAGGGCCGCAGCCTGGCGGTCACCGACCTGTCCCTGGTGGTGCTGATCGGCGCCACCGGCTCCGGCAAGTCCACCTTCGCCGCACGGCACTTCAAGCCCACCGAGGTGATCTCCTCCGACTACTGCCGCGGCCTGGTCAGCGACGACGAGAACGACCAGAGCGCGACGTCCGACGCCTTCGACGTGCTGCACTACATCGCCGGCAAGCGGCTCGCCGCCGGCCGCCGCACGGTCGTGGACGCCACCAGCGTCCAGCCGGAGGCCCGCCGGCAGCTGGTGAACCTGGCGCGGGAGCACGACGTGCTGCCCGTCGCGATCGTCCTCGACGTCCCCGAGCGGGTGTGCGCCGACCGCAACGCCCAGCGCCCCGAACGGGCCACCCTGCCGCGGCACGTCATCCAGCGCCACCAGCGCGAGCTGCGCCGCTCGCTGCGCGGCCTGGAGCGGGAGGGCTTCCGCAAGGTCCACATCCTGCGCGGCACCGCGGAGATCGAGGCCGCCCGCGTGGTGACCGAGCCGCGCTACAACGACCTGCGGCATCTGACCGGCCCCTTCGACATCATCGGCGACATCCACGGATGCAGCGCCGAGCTGGAGGCGCTGCTGGCCCAGCTCGGCTACGACGACGGCCGTCACCCCGAGGGCCGCACCGCGGTCTTCGTCGGCGACCTCGTCGACCGCGGCCCGGACAGCCCCGGTGTGCTGCGCCGCGTCATGAGCATGGTCGAGGCCGGCACCGCGCTGTGTGTGCCCGGCAACCACGAGAACAAGCTCGGCCGTCACCTCAAGGGCCGCCAGGTCCAGCTCACCCACGGCCTGGCCGAGACGGTGGAGCAGTTCGCCGCCGAGGACGAGCGCGACCCGGACTTCCGGCGCCGTGTCGCCACCTTCATCGAGGGCCTGGTCAGCCACTACGTCCTGGACGGCGGCCGGCTGGTGGTCTGCCACGCCGGGCTGCCGGAGAAGTACCACGGCCGCACCTCCGGCCGGGTGCGCTCGCACGCCCTCTACGGCGACACGACCGGGGAGACCGACGAGTTCGGCCTGCCCGTCCGCTACCCGTGGGCGGAGGACTACCGGGGCAGGGCGGCGGTCGTCTACGGCCACACCCCGGTGCCCGCGGCCTCCTGGATCAACAACACCATCTGCCTCGACACCGGCGCCGTCTTCGGCGGCCGGCTCACCGCGCTGCGCTGGCCCGAGCGCGAGCTGGTGGACGTCCCCGCCGAGCGGGTCTGGTACGAGCCGGTCCGTCCGCTGCTCAGCGAGGCACCCGGCGGGCGGGAGGGCCGTCCGCTCGACCTCGGTGACGTCGCGGGCCGCCGGATCGTGGAGACCTCCCGTATGGGCCGGCTCGCGGTGCGTGAGCAGAACGCGGCGGCGGCGCTGGAGGTCATGAGCCGTTTCGCGGTCGACCCGCGGCTGCTGTGCCACCTGCCGCCGACCATGGCACCCTGCGCCACCTCCGCCGAGGAGGGCTTCCTCGAACACCCCGCGGAGGCCTTCGCCTACTACCGCGACGCCGGGGTGCGCGAGGTCGTGTGCGAGGAGAAGCACATGGGCTCGCGCGCGGTCGCCCTGGTGTGCCGCGACGAGGCGGCCGCCGCCGAGCGCTTCGGCACCGCCGCGGGCGTGACGGGGACACTGCACACCCGCACCGGACGCCCCTTCTTCGACGACGCGGCGGTCACCGAGGAGGTGCTCGCCCGGCTGCGCGCCGCCGCGGACGCCGCAGGCCTGTGGGAGGAGCTGGACACCGACTGGCTGCTGCTGGACGGCGAGCTGCTGCCCTGGTCGCTCAAGGCCTCCGGCCTGCTGCGCACCCAGTACGCCGCGGTCGGGGCCGCCGCGGGCGCCGCCTTCCCGCCGGCGCTCGCCGCGCTGGAGTCGGCGGCCGGCCGCGGCGCCGACGTGGCCGGGCTGCTCGCCCGGCAGCGCGAGAGAGCCGCGGACGCGCGGGCGTTCACCGACGCCTACCGCCGCTACTGCTGGACCACCGACGGCCTGGCGGGCGTGGAGTTCGCGCCCTTCCAGATCCTGGCCGCCCGCGGCCGCAGTCTGGCGGCCGAGCTGCCGCAGGACCGGCAGCTCGCGCTGCTCGACCGGCTGGTCGCCGGTGACGGCTCCGGGCTGCTGCGCACCACCCGGCGGCTGCTGGTCGACACCGCGGACGAGGCGTCCGTCGCCGCGGGCACCACCTGGTGGCTCGACCTCACGGCGGCGGGCGGCGAGGGCATGGTCGTCAAGCCGCTCGCGACCGGGCTGCGCGAGCCCGGCGGCGGCCTCGTCCAGCCGGGCCTGAAGTGCCGGGGCCGGGAGTACCTGCGGATCATCTACGGACCCGAGTACACCCGCCCCGACCACCTGGTCCGGCTCCGGCAGCGCGCGCTCGGCCACAAGCGGTCGCTCGCCCTGCGCGAGTACGCCCTCGGGCTGGAGGCCCTGGACCGTCTCGCGGGCGGCGAGCCGCTGTGGCGCGTCCACGAGCCGGTGTTCGCCGTGCTGGCCCTGGAGTCCGAGCCGGTCGACCCCCGGCTGTGACCCCGCGGGCCCGCACCCCGAGCGGTGCGGGCCCGTCCGGGCGCGGGCCGGGTACGTGATAAAGCCCATCCCGGGTGGGAAGGTCTGATCCCATGGGATTCCACGTCGACTCCGAGACCGGGCGGCTGCGCCGCGTCATCCTGCACCGCCCGGATCTGGAGCTGAAGCGCCTGACGCCCAGCAACAAGGACGCGCTGCTTTTCGACGACGTGCTGTGGGTGCGCCGCGCGCGGGCCGAGCACGACGGCTTCGCCGACGTGCTGCGCGACCGCGGCGTCGAGGTGCACCTCTTCGGCGACCTGCTGACCGAGGCCCTGGAGCGCCCCGCGGCCAAGGCGCTGGTCCTGGACCGGGTCTTCGACGAGAAGGAGTACGGCCCGCTTGCCACCGGGCACCTGCGGGCCGCCTTCGACGAGCTGAGCACCCCGGACCTGACCGAGGCCCTGGTCGGCGGGATGACCAAGCGGGAGTTCCTGGCCCGTTTCGCGGAGCCGGTCTCGGTCCGTTTCCACGCCCTGGAGCTGGACGACTTCCTGCTCTCCCCGCTGCCCAACCACATCTTCACCCGGGACACCTCGGCCTGGATCTACGACGGGGTCAGCATCAACGCGATGCGCTGGCCCGCCCGGCAGCGGGAGACCGTGCACTTCGAGGCGATCTACCGGCACCACCCGCTCTTCGCGGGCGGCCGCTTCCACGTCTGGTCCGAGGGGCAGAGCGCCTACCCCTCGACGATCGAGGGCGGCGACGTCCTGGTGCTGGGTTCGGGCGTGGTGCTCATCGGGATGAGCGAGCGCACCACCCCGCAGGCCGTGGAGATGCTGGCCCGCCGGATGTTCGCGGCCGGTTCGGCCCGCGCCATCGTGGCGCTCGACATGCCCAAGCGGCGCGCGTTCATGCACCTCGACACGGTGATGACGATGGTGGACGGCGACACCTTCACGCAGTACGCGGGTCTGGGGATGCTGCCGTCCTACACCATCGAGCCCGGTGGCGAGGAGGGCGAGCTGAAGGTCACCGACCATCCCCCGGAGCACATGCACCGGGCGATCGCGGCCGCGCTCGGCCTGGAGTCGGTCAAGGTGCTGACCGCGACGCAGGACGTGCACGCTGCCGAGCGCGAGCAGTGGGACGACGGCTGCAACGTGCTGGCGGTGGAGCCCGGTGTGGTGGTGGCCTACGAGCGCAACGCGACGACCAACACCTTCCTGCGCAAGCGCGGTATCGAGGTCATCGAGATCCCGGGCAGCGAGCTGGGCCGGGGCCGCGGCGGCCCGCGCTGCATGAGCTGCCCGATCGAGCGGGACCCGGTGTGAGCCGGTCCGCAGAAGGCGCAGCTACGAAAACGGTCCCGACCAGGCCGGATCCGCTCCGGACCGTGTGAGCGGTGCCCGAGCGGGGCATCGACCAGGTAGGGGTGCGGCAGCCCGAGGCCGCCCGGAAAAGGCACTGTATAAGCATGTCGGGTCTCGTATAGACTTCCATGGTTGCCGTGCACCACCGACCGAGGAGTCCCCGTCATGCCCGTCGATCTCAAGGGCCGCCCCTTCGTCAAGGAGCTGGACTACACGCCCGAGGAGTTCCTGGGCCTGGTGGAGCTGGCCGCCGAGCTCAAGGCGGCGAAGAAGGCCGGCACGGAGGAGCCGCGGTTGCGCGGTCGCAGCATCGCGCTGATCTTCGAGAAGACCTCGACGCGTACCCGCTGCTCCTTCGAGGTCGCCGCCGCCGACCAGGGCGCGGCCACGACGTACCTGGATCCGTCGGGCTCGCAGATAGGGCACAAGGAGTCGGTCAAGGACACCGCCCGGGTGCTCGGCCGGATGTTCGACGCGATCCAGTACCGGGGCGCCAGCCAGGCCGCCGTCGAGGAGCTGGCCGCGCACGCCGGGGTCCCCGTCTACAACGGCCTCACCGACGACTGGCACCCCACCCAGATGCTGGCCGACGTGCTCACCATGGCCGAGCACACCGGCGGGGTCGCGGGCCTGCGCGAGCGCGGCGTCGCCTTCGCCTACCTCGGCGACGCCCGGTTCAACATGGGCAACTCCTACCTGGTCACCGGCGCCCTGCTCGGCCTCGACGTGCGGATCGTCGCCCCGCGCGCGTACTGGCCGGCCGAGGACGTCGTCGCCGAGGCGCGCAAGCTCGCCGAGGCCTCCGGAGCGCAGATCACCCTCACCGAGGACATCGCGCAGGGCGTGCGGGACTGCGACTTCGTCGTCACCGACGTCTGGGTGTCGATGGGCGAGCCCAAGGAGGTCTGGGCGGAGCGGATCGCCGCCCTCGCGCCCTACGCGGTCACGATGGACGTGCTGCGCGCCACCGGCAAGCCGGATGTGAAGTTCCTGCACTGCCTGCCCGCCTTCCACGACCTCGGCACCGAGGTCGGCCGGCTGATCCACGACCAGTACGGGCTGAGCGAGCTGGAAGTCACCGACGAGGTCTTCGAGTCGGCGCACTCGGTCGTCTTCGACCAGGCGGAGAACCGCATGCACACCATCAAGGCGGTCATGGTCGCCACCCTGGCCTGACGCCCGCCCGGCCCGGGGCCCGGGAGCACGGCGGCGCCCCCGCGGCCGGGCCCGGTCCGGGGCCCGGCCGCGGGGGCGGCGGAGAACGGGGGTGTCAGACCCGGTCGGCGACGATCAGCAGGTACTGGAAGCTGCCGTTGCGGTACGCGTCGAGGAACGCGTCCTCGACCCCCGTCACCAGGTGCTCGGCGGTCTTGCGCAGCTCCCAGTACGGGATCGTGGCCGGCGTCAGGTCCTCCACGTGGACCGGGACGAGCCGGTGCCGGGCCATCGCGCGGAAGTACTCCGACCGCGGGTGGATGTCGCAGATGTAGTGCGCGTTGATCAGGGACACCTCGCGCGAGGCGCGGCCGTAGGTGTCGTTGTAGCAGCCGGTGATCACCACGTAGCGGCCGCCGCGGCGCAGCAGCCGGGAGTGTTCGGCGAAGAGCAGGTCGAGCTCGACGTACATGGTCGACTCGTTGTTCCACGAGGCCGCGTAGCCGCCGGTCTCGAAGCCGGTCTCCAGCATGTTGCGGTGGTGGTAGCGCACCTTGCCGTCGATGCCGCGGGCGCGCGCCTGCGCGTTGGCGAAGTCCGCCTGCTTGGTGGAGAGCGTCACGCCGTCGGCGTGGCAGCCGTAGCGCTGGTTCGCCACGACGCTGCCGCCGCCGCGCCCGCAGCCGGCGTCGAAGACCCGGTCGGCGGGGGAGAGCGGTCCGAGGTGTGACGCGAGGAGTTCCGCCTGGGCGTGCTCCAGGCGGTGCAGCTCGGCGGTCACCCGCTGCTGCCGCCGCGCCGCGTCCGGCTCGTCCACGACGGACCAGTCGACGTCCCCGACCCCGTAGTGGTGGTGGTAGAGGTCGTCGATCTTGCCGAGTTCGAGGTTGACCGGATTCTCCTCGGCGTTCCAGTAGTCCGCGACGCGGGACTGATACGTCGACTGGGCGGGCAGCGAGACGGTGGCGCCGGACTGGGGGATGGCCAACGGTGGCTCCTTGCGGTGCTGGTGAGAGTGCTCGTCGTCCGGCCGGGCCGGACCGAGCGGGTATCGGGTGGATATGGAGCGGGGACGCGTACCGGCAGGGATGCCGGCACGGAGGTCGCCCGCGGTGGACGCGTCGGCCGCGGTGCGGCGGTACGCGCTCACCAGTACTGGGGCAGGTGGTAGCGGTGGCTGTTGGTCGCGTGCCACTCGTGGTTGCCGGCCACCCAGTCGGAAAGGCCCTGGGCGTACCGGCCGACGAGCGGCGAGAGCAGCGACACCGCGGCGGCCTCCTCCTCGAAGGCGTCCATCACCTGGTTGTGGATCTCGATGCTGCGGAAGTAGGCGTGCTTGAGCCCGCGGCCCTCGTTGCGGGCCACCACCTGCGGCAGGTTGAGGTGGTCGGGATCGCTCTCCAGCTCCTTGGCGAAGGAGTAGAGGTCGTTGACGATCGTCGTCGCGTTGCAGGCCAGCGCCGTGATCCGCTGGATCTCCGGGCGCGCGTAGAGCGCCTCGGGCAGCTCGTAGCCGTCGACCGCGTCCACGATCGACAGGCACGGGCGGAAGTTGTTGAACTGCCGCATCACCACGTACTCCCACACCTGCGGGGCGTAGCGCGTCTCGGCCCAGGCCGCCTCGGCGAGATACCCCAGGTGCAGCCGGGCGATGTCGTGCACGAAGCGGTCGGTCTGGCTCGGCGTGGCGAAGCGCCCGAGGTCCTTCATCGCCCAGTGGTACGAGCGCAGCGGGCCGTCCGCCTGCATCCCGCGCCGCCAGTCGGCCTCCAGCTCCGGAGTGCCGTGGAAGGGGTCGATCGCCGACTGGGCCAGCAGCAGCGGTCCGCCCAGCCCGTGCCGGGAGGCGCCGCGGCCCTCGTCCTCCTCGCAGTAGCAGCTGTCGACCAGGTTCTCCGCGAGCAGCAGCTCACCGGCGACCGTCAGCCGGTCCAGGTCCAGGGCGTTCGGGTGCTGGAGCACCACCGCCCGGCCGAACTGGAAGCCCGCGAAGTCGCCGTTCCAGGAGGGCGGGAAGAGGTCGAGCTCGCGCGCCCACGCCTCCAGCCGCTCGTCGACGGCGGCCGCCTTCTGCGGGTCCGCGGGCGGGACGGGGCGGTGCCTGACGCCGGGGATCACCCCGCGGCGGCGCAGGCCGGCGGGCCGGAGAGCCGGCGGGCCGGGCAGCGGGCGCCGCGGTCCGGCGTTCGCGGGGGCGCTCATCGCGTACTCCACTCGGTCACTCGGCCGCGGGGCCGATCCGGGACTTCCCGCGGATGCCCGGTGGCCACCCGCGAGATCAAGTCAAGCAGCGGGTGGTGCCGCCGGGTATGGCGTGAAAGGGGGAGCTACGCGCAACTGGTGGTGTAAACATCCCAGTTGAGGCAGAGTGCTCCGGCGTACGCCTCCGCACGCCGGGGGTGCACGGGAACTTTCGCACCGCCTCCCGCGCCTCCCGCGCCCGGTTGTCCACCGGGCGGATGACGCTGCGATCGTGTGCTCGATACGATGGTTCCCAGTTCGTGTCGGGTTCGTGTCGGGTGGGGGTCGCTGTGGTTGCCGGTCGTGTGCTGCGTTTCGACAGTGCCCGGGGTTATGGGTTCATCGCCCCGGCGTTCGGCGGTGAGGACGTCTTCCTGCACGTGAACGATCTGCTGATCCCGGAGTCGTACCTCCGCTCCGGGCTCCAGGTCGAGTTCGACATCGAGGAGGGCGACCGGGGGCTGAAGGCCTCCTCCGTACGGCTCGCCGAGGGCGCCGAGCGCCCCCCGGCCGAGCCGCACGCGCCGGGCGTCTCCGGCCCGGTCGTCGACGGCGAGCCGATGTGCGACGTGCTCTCCCGCGAGGACTTCACCCGGGAGTTCACCGAGGCCCTCCTCGCGGCGGCCCCCTCCCTCACCGGCGAGCAGATCCTCCAGATCAGACGGCGCGCGGTGGACTTCGCCCGCGCCCACGGCTGGGTCGAGGACTGACCCTGCCGGGGCGCGGACGGCGCGGTGCGGTGCCGCGGGCCGTCAGATGTCGCGGAAGAGACGACGCGCTCATCGACAGGCTGCGGGCTCGCGCCTGGGATCCGGGCCTGCGGTTCGACAGGGCCGAAGTCCCGCTCGCGTGGATCGAGGAGCACTACGGCCAACGCGGACTTGAGCGGATCCAGGGCAGGGGTCGCCACCGACGACGGTGCCCGGGTCGCAGGCGTTGACCGCGGGCGAGCAGAAGGCCGTGACGGCCGGGGAGCGCAGCCTGCCACCGCCCGGGACGGTCGGGGCCGAGTATTTCGCCACGCGCTGGGTGCCGACCCATACCCACTGCGGGGTCGTCCTCGTTGGCGGTGGTGCCGGCGGCGTGCGTCTGGCCCCATGTGTCGGCCAGGATGCGCAGGGACTCGGCGATGTCGGCGTTGCCGTTGCCGTAGTAGTCGGTGATCAGCGGGTTGCCGGTGTCACCGTCGGCCGCGTGCCAGGAGGCCTGCGCGATGTTCGTCTCCTGTGCGACGACGCCGAGCAGCAGTTGCGCCGGGACCTTCATCCCGGTCGGCTCGGGGAACATCACCTGCGGGGTGTACGCGGGCCTGCCGTTGCTGAGGAAGTCCGCTGGGCGGGGCGGCCACGGTGTCGGCGGCCGGCTGGGGCACCGCAGGCCCGCCCGTTAAGGGTCCCGGCGTTCGCGGGGTGCGCAGGGCCGGGCCCCGCAGGGTGAACGGGGCCGAAAGCGGCCGGGTCCCTCAGCCCAGCCACCAGATGGACAGGCCGCCGAGGAGGGCGAGCAGGCAGAAGGCAAGGTTGGTGCGCCAGTAGGTGACCAGGACGGCGACGAACTCGCGGATCGTGGCGCTCGGCAGGAAGTAGCGCGAGGTGGGGCAACCCACGACCTGCCCCCTGACCCCCTCCCGCCGGGCGATCATCGCCGCCCGGAAGGTGTGGTAGTCGTTCGTCACGATGACGCACCGGTAACCGGGCTTGGCCCTCTCCATGATCGCCCTGCTGAACCTCAGGTTCTCCTCCGTGGTCGTCGAGCGGTCCTCGCGCTCGATGAGATCCCGCGGCACACCCCGGGCTTCGAGGTAGTCCGCCATGGTGTGCGACTCAGGCAGCTTCTCGTCCCTGCCCTGGCCGCCGGAGGTCAGCACGATCGGTCGCCTGCCGCGCCGCAGGAGGCGACCGTGCACCTCGCGGGCGCGCTCCAGCCGGCCCGCCAGCAGCGGCGTCACCTCACTGCCGTTGGCCAGGCCCGCCCCCAGCACCACGACGTAGTCGGCGCGGCGCCGCGGGCGCAGTCGGCTGTAGACGAAGGTGTAGGCGACGAAACAGAGGAAGAGGAAGGCGACGTAGCCGGCCAGCGCGAGGACCGTGCCCGTCACCACGGCAAGCACCCGGGACCGCACCACCAGCGTCACGGCGGTCAGGACGAGCAGGGCGGCCAGCGCGACACCCGACAGCAGCGACAGCGAGTTGGCCAGGCTGGGGCCCTCCTTGCGCACCATGACGACGCCGTTGGAGGTCAGGAAGCCCGACAGTGTCACTATGCCCAGGGCCACGAGCACGATCGCGGCGACGCCCGCGTCCCTGCCCAGCACCGGGTGGGTGACACGGAGCTCGTAGAGCATCGCGCCGGCGGCGAGGGCGGCCCCCAGCCCCAGGAGAACGGCGTTGCTGAAGCGGCGTCGCTCCTGGAGCACGCTCACACCGAACACGAGCAGGCACAGCATGGCGGGGACGAAGGACAGCATGCGCTCATCGTAAGCAGGGCGTGAGCAGCCGACCGGCACGTCTGCCGCGCATTCCGTCCGGTCTGCCGCCCCGGGCAGCGGGGTCACTCCCGCCCGGGTGACCGGGAGTCCGCGGCGGGAACGGGCTGTGGCAGTCTCCGCGGGGCCGACGTCGCGTGCTCCTCGCCTCCCGGCGGGGGAGTGGCAGGCCTTCGGAGGATCTTGCGGGCGATCTGCGGTGGGGTGACGGACAGGTGCGAGCCGAGGGGGAAGCAGAGGACCACCAGGCCGCCGATCATGGCCAGGGCGAAACTCCACAGGCCCATCATCACGGCGATGGAGAGGTGGAAGAGGACTCCCGCGGCGAACACGCGCCAGCGCCAGCGCTGCGCGAGCAACAGGCTTGCGGCGAGGCCGATTTCTATCACCAGTGGCGTCCAGGTCAGGAGTGCGACGCCGGTGGGGGACGCGAGGACCGGGTAGACCAGCGGCTGAAGCGGGCCGGGGGCGCCGAACGCAAGGCTGTGGCCCCAGTACCACATCGCGGTGCCGTCGGCCCATTCCGCGTGGGGAAGTTTGGCGACGCTGGACTGGAAGTAGAGGAACGACATCTGGATTCGGGCGAGCACCAGGCCCGTCGCGCCCAGCAGGACGGCCCGGCGGTGGCGTGCGGCGGCCCCGTCCTGGAGCCGCTCCCAGTGCCAGCGGCGGGGATCGCCGAGCGCGGTGAGGGCGAGCAGCAACGACAGGACCGCCGTGATCTGGTCGCCGCCGTCGGGGATGGCGGTCTCGGTGAAGACGCTGAAGGACACCCAGGCGTGCGGGAGCGCGGTCCACCGGGGACGCCATCCGCAGGCCACGGCGACGAGGACGAGGACGCACAGCCATCGGGTCGCGGTGAGATGGCCGTCGGGCGCCACGCAGAATATGCCCGCGCGCACCGCCCCCTTGCAGATGGGGTAGTTGCCCTGCGTCGCCACGGGGCGGAACAGCGTTCCCGTGCTGCTGAAAGCCAACGTGCCCATCGTGCCGGTCGCCAGGAGCGTACGGGTGAGCCCGTACACACTGGTCCAGGGCACGGCGACCGGCCTCAGCATGCGACGTCCAGCACGACGGCGCTCTGCGGCGTCCGCGCGGGCAGAAGGTCACGCCAGGCGAAAGGCGTGGGTGTCTGTGCGACCACCGCGATCCGCCCGCACAACGTCGCGCCCGGCGTCCTGTTGACGACCGCGGCTTCCACCCGGGCCTTCTTCAGGCAGTCCTGGAGCGAAGCCTGCGCGCACGGCGTCGGCGCGGCCCGTCCCGCCTCGTGGAGCAGCAACGCCGTCTCGATGCCCTGGGAACGGGAGACCCGGTCGAACCCGTGCTCGGAATGGCGTCCGAGGGAAGCACTCGTCCAGGACGAGCCGTCCCAGCGGAACGGCTCGTATTCCGAACTGCGCGCCGACTTCGTGAAGAACGCCCACCCCTGCGGCAGGACGGCGATCGCGGCGGGCCTGACGGAATCCTGACCGGGCAGCTGCACCACGTTCTTCGGCACCTGCGACTGGGCAGCGTAAAGGACGACGACGGCGCACACAGCCGCGGTCCCGGCGATCCATGCCCGCGGCACCTCGACCGTGTGCTGAGCGGTCACGCTCACACCGTCACGCACTCTGCGAAGACGATCCTTCCACCACATGTTCTTCGTCTCTCCATGGATTCGGACCTACGCGCGCGCCGGCTCCGGGCCCGGCCGACGGGGACGGCGGAAGCCGGAGCCGGCGCACGCTGACGGGCGTGGTCGTACGGGTCAGGCGGTACGCAGCGTCGTGGCCAGCCGCGCCATGAGCTCGTCCTGCGGCAGGCTGCTTATCGGCTTCGTGTCGACCACCACGTTGATGACAGCGGCGGCATTGACCACCAGCGCCCCGGTCCC
The DNA here is from genome assembly GCF_053604375.1 of Streptomyces sp. NPDC004031. Taxonomy (NCBI): domain Bacteria; kingdom Bacillati; phylum Actinomycetota; class Actinomycetes; order Kitasatosporales; family Streptomycetaceae; genus Streptomyces; species Streptomyces sp. NPDC004031. The sequence goes on from NZ_JBSGHL010000012.1 coordinate 116,222, forward strand.
CGCAACGGTGACCACCGCCGCCACCGCTGCGGCCACGGCCACGAACACGACCAGGGCCACGCAGTCCGCCGATGCCGCAGGCGGCGCCGACAGGTCCGCATCGGAAACACCGGCCAGTGCGCGGGAGACGTCGGCCGTGGCCTCCTTCACCAGCCGGGGATCTCCGCTACGGGACTTGACCGAGAACTCGGCGAAGATACCGGGGGACTTCGCCTCGATCCTGTCGGCCAGTCCGGCCACGGCATGAACGGCCTTCGGGCTGTCGTTCGCACTCAGCTCGAACCCCTTGAACACTCCGTGGGACGCCAGCTTCGCCGCGACCGGCCCCTGGCCGAAGTAGATTCCGGCGAAGAGCTGACGGCCGTCCTCGGCAGCCGACAGCTTTCCCGGCGCCGCCGAACCAGCGTTCGCGGCCTTGGCGCTCACCGTCTTGTTGCTCGCGTCGGCCGAAGCCGCGCTCGCACTGCCGACGGTCGTGAGCGCCGCGGCGCCGGTGACGACGACAGCCGTGGCGATGCTGACGATTCGCCCGTGATGTTTCATGGATCACTCCTTTCGACATGAGTCGTGTTGACCCTGTACGCGGGCGCGAGGCGTGGCCGATGCAGCCGCCGTGCCCGGAACGGACGCTAACGGGACGTCAGGTTCGTACGAAGCCGCCCATTCGGGGGGCTTGCGGGAAGGCGGGACGTCCCGCACGCGTTCCACCGGCCGCCAGGTGGCGCCACCGGCACGCGCTGACGTTCGTGGCCTGGGCAGTGGGGGCCGTGCTGGGTATCGTCCTGCGACGGCGGTCGGAGAGCCTGGAGGGCGGTGTCCGTGAGGAGTTCGGAGGAATCCGGATCGGCGGCTCTGGAGAAGTTGCGCGTCGCGACGGCCGAACATCCGCTGGTCAATCTGGCCGGTCCGCTCGGGGTCGGAAAGTCCACGCTCGTGGCCGGTCTCGAAGGTCCGGTGCGGGTGGACCTCGACCGGCCCGACGGGTTGGTCCTACTGCGGCGGGCGCTGGCCGCACCCGCCGGGCGGCCGGTGGTGGTGGACAGCGCCGACGGCCGGTCGCGGCGGGACGCCCTGCGCCGCGAACTCGACCGCTGCGCCGGAAGGCTGCCGTCCGTGGTCGTGGTCAGCCGCAGGCCGCTCCTGTCCGATCCGCGGTGGACGCATGCCGCCACCGTGACCTTGGCGCCCGCGCCGGAGGAGCGGATCGCCGCGCGGGCCGCCGCCGTGGCGGACCCGGACGGTCACGCCCTGGTGCTCCGGCTCGCCGGCGGCATCCCGCTGATCGCCGACATGGCCTGCCGCGCCCTGGACGCCGGTGCGCCGCCGGACGCTGCCGGTGCGATCGCCGACCAGGTGGCTGAGGAGATCCTGGAGCGGCTCGGCCGGGAGCTGCCCGGCAGGCAGTGGCGCCACGCCCTGCGGCTGCTCGCGACCGTGGGGTCCGGTGACGAGCGGCTCCTGCCCGGCGGCCCCGACCACTTCGCCTCGCTCGCCTCGCTCAGCGTCGTCGGCCGGGGCGCGCTCGGGCTCCAGATCACCGAGCCCTACCGGACCGTGTTCGAACTGGCCTACCAGTGGCGGCGGCCGGAAGCGCACGAGAGCGTACGGGTCCGCGCCCGCGACTACCGCCTCACCCTGCTGGCCAGGGCCCGTGACCGCGCGGAACGCGCCGTCCTCACCGAGCAGGGGCTCTTCCTCGGGGCCGCCCCGCTGGTCCGGCGGAACCTCTTCCCTGCCGCGCCGAGCACGGTGCGCTTCCGTACCGCCGCCGACGCAGACGCCGGCGACATCGGACGGCTGATGCGCCAGTGGGCGCTGGACGGCGGATTCGACGCGCGTCGCTGCGACCATCTGACCGAGCGCTGGGCCGGCGACGACATCTCCGCCTTCCACATCGCCTACGACCGGCACGGGCGGGCGATCGGCCTCGCCAACCTCATGCCGATCGACGAGCGGACGGCGGAAGGCATAGAGCCGCTGCTCCAGCAGCACAGCGCGGCCATGGCCGGCGGCGGTCTCTTCCTCGGCGCCGCGCACTGCCCCGACCGGGCCGTTCGCGCCCAACTGCTGCGCCACATCCTGCGGCAGGCCGCCCTCGGCGACGGGCAACTGGTCATCTCCACCGCGAACGCCGAATACCAGGGTTTGGTGCGCAGCCTCGGCTTCCAGGTCCACGGCGCCGTCCGGGACGACGTCTACCACTGCGGCCGCCGTCCGGCCGTCTACAGCAACGACTTCTCCGCCGCCGTACTGCCCTGGTGGCTCGGCCGGATCACCGGGGCCGGCGACGGGCGCGCTCCGGAGGGCGGCGGACCCATCAGACCGCGGCTGGCCCCCAAGGAGCTGCAGATCCTGCTGGACTACGCCTCCGGAATGACCCTCAAGTCCGCGGCACGCCGCGCCGGTGTCACCCCGAACACGGCCAAGGACTACCTCAACCGCGTCAAGTACAAGTACCGGCTGGCAGGAAGGCCCGCCTACACGAAGATCGACCTGGTGCACCGGGTCTCGGAGGACGGCCTCGGCGCCACGCGGCCCGGAGAGCCGTCGTCTCGGGTCGAGCCGTGGAGCGGCGCTCCCTGACAGCGCCGCCCGGCCGGTCGGGCAGCGTCGTGAGCGGCCGTCGCCGAGGCCGTACCGGGCGTCGCTGTCGCTCATGTACGCCTTCCTGGGTCGGGGGGAGTGCGGGCCGGCCGTCGAGCTGTCAGGAAGGCCGCCGCGGCCGAGCGGTCCGGATCGGGCCAGCGCGGTCGGTCCTGCGGCCGCCACGCCCGGCAGGGTCGAGGCGTGGTCGCCTGAACGGGTGCTGGCGGTAGGGGAGGCCCTGTCCAACCGCTACAGGCTCCTCCTTGTACTCGGCGCGGGCCTTGGGCTCCGGCAAGGAGAGGCGCTCGGGCTCGCCCTGGAGGACATCGACTTCACCAAGGAAGTCGTCCACGTCCGGCGGCAAGTCAAGATGGTGCGAGCCGAGCTCTGTTTCGCGCTTCCCAAGAGCCGCAAGGTCCGGGACGTGCCGCTGCCGTCAAGCGTGGCCCGTGCCGTCCGGCAGCACGCGGAGCGTTTCGCGCCGGTACCGGTCACGCTGCCCTTGGCTGGGGCACTCCGACCCCGGGTTCACACTGCGCGCCGGCGCACGGGGCAGCGCGGCCATCGACGCGATCTTCGCGAAGACGTAGCCGGTGGGCACAGGCCGCGAAGCGTAGGTCGTAGCCCGTCGCCGGTCCAAAGTCCCAGAGAAATCCCAGAGATGCCGCCGCACCCTGTCCGACTCGCCAAGTAGCGGGTCAGACGGGGTGCGGCGGAGTCCGGGGGTCAGATGTCGCGGAAGATCTCGATCTGCGCGCCGATCGAGTTGAGGCGCTCGGCCAGGTCCTCGTAACCGCGGTTGATCACGTAGACGTTGCGCAGCACCGAGGTGCCCTCGGCGGCCATCATCGCGAGCAGCACGACGACGGCGGGGCGCAGCGCGGGCGGGCACATCATCTCGGCGGCGCGCCAGCGGGTCGGGCCCTCGACCATGATGCGGTGCGGGTCGAGGAGTTTGACGGACGCGCCGAGGCGGGTCAGCTCCGTGAGGTAGATCGCGCGGTTGTCGTAGACCCAGTCGTGGATGAGGGTCGAGCCCTGCGCGGTCGCTGCGATGGCCGCGAAGAAGGGCACGTTGTCGATGTTCAGCCCGGGGAAGGGCATGGGGTGGATCTTGTCGATCGGCGAGCGCAGCTTGGAGGGGCGCGCGGTGAGGTCGGTCAGCCGGGTGCGGCCGTTGTCCGCGCGGTACTCCGGGGCCAGCTCGAAGTCCAGGCCCATCTCCTCCAGCACGGCCAGCTCGATCTCCAGGAACTCGATCGGCACCCGGCGGATCGTCAGCTCGGACTCGGTGACGACGGCCGCGGCGAGCAGGCTCATCGCCTCGACCGGGTCCTCGGAGGGGGCGTAGTCGACGTCGCGGTCGATGTGGGAGACGCCGTGCACGGTGAGCGTGGTGGTGCCGATGCCCTCGACCCGGACGCCCAGCTCCTCCAGGAAGAAGCACAGGTCCTGGACCATGTAGTTGGAGCTGGCGTTGCGGATGACGGTGACGCCGTCGTGCCGGGCGGCGGCCATCAGCGCGTTCTCGGTCACGGTGTCGCCGCGCTCGGTCAGCACGATCGGGCGGTGCGGGGTGATCCCGCCGGCCACCTCGGCGTGATAGGAGCCGTCGGTCGCGGTGATGTCGAGGCCGAAGTGCCGCAGCGCGTTCATATGCGGCTGGACGGTACGGGTGCCGAGGTCGCAGCCGCCCGCGTACGGGATGCGGAAGCGGTCGGTGCGGTGCAGCAGCGGGCCGAGGAACATGATGACGCTGCGCGTACGGCGGGCGGCCTCGGTGTCGATCGCGGCGAGGTCGAGGGTCGCGGGCGGCACGATCTCCAGGTCGTTGCCGTCGTTGATCCAGCGGGCCTTCACGCCGATGCTGCCGAGCACTTCGAGGATGCGGTAGACCTCCTCGATCCGGGCGACCCGGCGCAGCGTGGTGCGGCCGGCGTTGAGCAGGGTGGCGCACAGCAGGGCCACACCGGCGTTCTTGCTGGTCTTCACGTCGATGGAGCCGGACAGCCGGCGGCCGCCGACCACACGCAGGTGCATCGGGCCGGCGTAGCCGAGGGACACGATCTCGCTGTCCAGCGCCTCGCCGATTCTGGCGATCATCTCAAGGCTGATGTTCTGGTTGCCCCGCTCGATCCGGTTCACCGCGCTCTGGCTGGTGCCGAGGGCCTCCGCCAGCTGCGTCTGTGTCCAGTTCCGGTGCTGCCGGGCGTCCCGGATGAGCCTGCCGATACGTACCAGGTAGTCGTCGGTCATGACAGTGACCCTATCTCATATATGAGATGAGGCAACGCCGGTTCCGCCATTCGTGGCGTGCCCCATACGCATGTGGCGTGTCCGCTGGTGCCGACGCACCCACCGTATCCACGCGGCCCCCACGCGCAACCGCCGCACCAGCCGTCACAGTCGGGCCGGTCGGGGGCCACGCGCGGGGCCACGCCGTGCTCGCGCCGTACTCACGCCGGGGAATCCCGCGGTCCCGGTCCGCCTTCCCCGCCCCGCCGGGTCCACTCCGGACGGCGTCCGGCTACGGCCACCCGGGTGACGAGGTGTCCCGGTCCGCCGGGCCGCCCGGCGGACCGGCGGCCGCCCGTCCCTGGCGGGGCACGGGCGTGAAGTCCCGTGCCCCGATGTACTCCGGGCGCCGGACCGGAGCGGCGAAGGGCTCCTGGGCGGCGTTCTCGACGCTGTTGTAGACGATGAAGACGTTGCTCCGGGGGAAGGGGGTGATGTTGTCCCCCGAGCCGTGCATGCAGTTGCAGTCGAACCAGACCGCGGAGCCCGCCGCGCCGGTGAACATCTCGATGCCGTGCTCGGCGGCGAGCCGCGTCAGCGCCCCGGGGGAGGGCGTCCCGGCCTCCTGCATCTGCAGCGAGCGCTTGTAGTTGTCGCGCGGGGTGGCACCGGCGCAGCCGAGGAACGTCCGGTGCGAGCCGGGCATGATCATCAGACTGCCGTTGGTGGCGAGGTTGTCGGTCAGGGCGACGGACACCGACACCGCGCGCATCCGCGGCATCCCGTCCTCGGCGTGCCAGGTCTCGAAGTCGGAGTGCCAGTAGAACCCGGACGCCCCGAAGCCGGGCTTGAGGTTGATCCGGCTCTGGTGGACGTAGACGTCCGAGCCGAGGATCTGCCGCGCCCGGTCGGCGAGCCGCGGATCGCGCACCAGCGCGGCGAAGACCTCGCTCGTCCGGTGGATCTCGAACAGCGAGCGGATCCGCCCCGACGCGCGCTCGACGATCGCGCGCGGATCCGCGGCGGCCACCGGGTCGCCGCACATCCGGTCCAGCTCGGCGCGGCAGGCCGCCACCTCGTCCGGGGAGATCAGCGCGTCGCAGGACAGGAAGCCGTCGCGCTCGTAGACCCGCAGGTCCGCGGCGTCGAACGGCCCCGGGGCTTGCGGCGCGGACCACACGACCGGGTCCTGCCGCGGTGTCACCCTCTCGTCGGCCCCGCGTGTCGGGTAGGCGCCGCGGGCGGCGGCGCGGGTCGTCACCACCGGATCACACTCCCTCGGCGGCCGTCAGCAGGGGGTAGACGCCGTCCGCGTCGTGGACCTCGCGGCCCGTGACGGGCGGGTTGAAGACGCAGACGAAGCGCAGGTCCGTCGTCGGGCGGACGGTGTGCCTCTCGTGGCCGTCGAGCAGGTAGAGGGTGCCCGGCGCTATCGGGTAGCTGACACCCGTCTCGTCGTCGGTCAGCTCGCCCTCGCCCTCGACGCAGAAGACCGCCTCGATGTGATGGGCGTACCACATGGTGGTCTCGGTGCCCGCGTACATCACCGTCTCGTGGACGGAGAAGCCCACTGCCTCCTTGGCCAGCACGAGCCGCTTGCTCCGCCAGGTGCCGGTCTCGGCGAGCACGTCCCGGTCGGTGCCCTCGATGTCGCTCAGGGATCGGACGATCACGGTGAAGTCTCCTCTGGTGTCAGCTGGTACGGGTGGTGTCCGCCGGTACGCGCCGGCGGTCGGTGCGGGTGCGGGTGCGGCCGGGCCGTACGGCGGCGGGCGCGGCGCGGGCGCTTCAGGGTGTCTCGTCCACGGCCCGTGCCAGCAGCTCCAGCCCCTCGGCGAGTTCGTCCCGGTGCACGGTGAGCGCGGGCATCAGCTTGACCACCTCGCTCTCCGGGCCCGAGGTCTCCACCAGCAGACCCAGCTCGAAAGCTCGGGCGCAGACCTTGGCGGCTCTGGAGGGGTCCTCGAACTCCAGCCCCCAGACCAGGCCGCGGCCCCGGTGGCGGGAGCCCGGGTGCCGGGCGGAGATCTCCTCCAGCGCGCCGCGGACGGTCTCCCCGTTGTCGTGGGTCCGCTGCCGCAGCGCGCCGTCCGACCAGTACGCGCGAAGGGCGGCCGTCGCCGTCACGAACGCCGGGTTGTTGCCCCGGAAAGTGCCGTTGTGCTCCCCGGGCTGCCACACGTCGAGCTCCGGCCGCATGAGGACGAGGGACATCGGCAGTCCGTAGCCCCCGACGGACTTGGACAGGGTGACGATGTCCGGGGTGATGCCGGCCTCCTCGAAGGAGAAGAAGCCGCCCGTCCTGCCGCAGCCCATCTGGATGTCGTCGACGATCAGCAGCATGTCGTGCCGTGCGCACAGCGCGGCCAGCCCCCGCAGCCACTCGGCCCGCGCCACGTTGACCCCGCCCTCGCCCTGGACCGTCTCGACGATCACCGCTGCCGGGTGGCCGAGGCCCGAGCCGCTGTCGCGGAGCAGGCGCTCGAACCACAGGAAGTCCGGCACCTGTCCGTCGAGGTAGTGGTCGAACGGCATGGGGGTGCTGTGCGCGAGCGGGGTGCCGGCCCCGGCGCGCTTGAAGGAGTTGCCGGTCACGGCGAGGGCGCCCAGCGACATGCCGTGGAAGGCGTTGGTGAAGGAGACCACGACCTCGCGCCCCTTCACCTTCCTGGCCAGCTTCAGCGCGGCCTCGACGGCGTTGGTGCCGGTCGGCCCCGGGAACATCACCTTGTGGTCCATCCCGCGCGGCGCCAGCACCAGGTCGCGGAAGGTCTCCAGGAACTCCCGTTTGGCGCGCGTGCTCATGTCCAGGCCGTGGGTGATCCCGTCCCGTTCCAGGTAGTCCAGCAGCGCGCGCTTGAGGACGGGGTTGTTGTGTCCGTAGTTCAGGGCGCCGGCGCCGGAGAAGAAGTCCAGGTAGGAGGTGCCGGTCTCGTCGGTGATCCGGCTCCCGCGGGCGTGGTCGAACACCGTGGGCCAGCCGCGGCAGTAGCTGCGCACCTCCGACTCCAGGGCGGTGAAGACGTCGGTGTCCGGACCGGTCGGGGCGGGGAGGGCCACCGGCGTGCTCCTCGTGGGTTCGGGGGCGAACGGCCCGATGCTGTACAGGACCTCGGCCTCGTGCGGCCGGTCGTCGGGGAAGGTGTCCGGGGCGAAGAGCACCTGCCGCTCCAGGGCGCCGCCGCGGCGCTCGGCGAAAGCGGCGAAGAGCCGGTCGGAGGCGGCGTTGCCGGGGGTGACGGTGGTCTCGACCCGCCGGACGCCCCGCGCCGCGACCCGGTCGGCCAGCTCGTCCAGCATGAGGGACGCCAGACCCTGCCGCCGGTGGGACGGGCCGACCGCGACCTGCCACACGACGAGGGTGCCGGGCCGGTCGGGGCGGACGTACCCGGTGACGAAGCCGCGCAGCCCGCCGTCCGGGCCCCTGGCGACCACGGAGGTGGCCGCGAAGTCGCGGCACCAGAGCAGGTAGCTGTAGGGCGAGTTGAGGTCGAGGACCCCGGTCTCCCGGGCCAGCTGCCACATCCCGGCACCGTCCGCCACCCCGGGGGCGGAGAGGGCCGTGGATCCGGAGGGCCGTGCCGCCACAGGACCGGACGTGTACTGCGATATCACCGGACACCACTTTCCATGCTGTTGGGACCATATGGGTTCCGAAGCTTCTTCGTATTCTTCGGGGGACGCGGGGGTAAAGCCCCGGCAGGGCCGTCCGGGCCCAATCGACATCCCTGCGGAGCGGTGGCGGGGATTCCGTTCGGAAGCGGAACCTCCCCCGGGTGCGCCGGAATCGGCGATTCCCCGTGCTTTTCCGTTCCGGGCCGGACGCGGGACGGATGTACGCCGGATACGGGCCGGGTCGCGGGGCGGGTGCGGGTCACGTGCTGTCGGGGATCAGGCCGCGCCGCACCGCGTGGACGCCCGCCTGGAAACGGCTGCGGGCTTCCAGGCGGTCCATGAGCTCGGCCGCGATGCGCCGCGCGGTGCGCGGCGAGATGCCGAAGCGCTTGGCGATGGCCTCGTCCGTCAGGCCGGTGGCGAGGAGCTTGAGCATCTCGCCCTGCTGGGCGGTCAGGTCCCGGACGGCGGCGGGGGCGGTCGCGCCCAGCGGGGTGGCGGTCTCCCAGGCCGTCTCGAACAGCGCGCACAGCGCGGCGATGGTGCCCTGGCCGGTGAGGATCACCGCCCCCGTGCGGGCGTCCGCGGTGTGGGTGGGCAGGACGGCCTGCGCGCGGTCGAAGATGATCATGCGGACCGGGAGCGACACCGCGGTGCGCACGGCGGCGCCGTGCTGGTTGAGCCAGTTGACGTGGCCGAGGGTGGCGCGGTCGTTGCGGACGCTGTCGAGGTAGATCGTGCGGCTGATGATGCCGCGGGTCAGCAGCTCCGTGTTGGGCCCCCGGCTGGCCTCCAGGTCGGCGGCGGTGTGCGCGCCGCCCGGGGCGAAGGTCATGACCTGGCTCTGTGTCCGGCGGGCGAGTTGGGCGAGGCGTTCCTGAATGGCCTCGGGGCCGATGAGTTCCTCGTCGTCCGCGGTGCGCCGGCGGGTGCCGGAGCATTCGGCGATGAGGCGTGCCGCGGCGGCCCGGGAGGCCTCCACGCGTAACTGCTGGGCGGCGAGCTCGGCCTGCTGCCGGGCCAGCAGCATCTCCATGGCCGCTTCGGGGGTGACGGCCCGCAGCCCGTTCCGCTGGTGCTCGGAGGGCTGCACGATGGCCAGTGCGCTGAGCTGGTCGAGACTGTCACGGATGGCCTCCTCGGTGGCGTCGAGTCGCAGTGCCAGCTGGGCAACTCCTTCCGAGGGGTGACCCAGCATCTCCCGGTACACCTTCTCCGCCATTGGTGAGAGCCCCAGGGTCTCCAGCACCGTTTCTCCTTCGCGCAGGGGAAGTTGTGGTTACCGACACTATGGTCACCGAAGCTTCTTATCCAGGCCTCTTTGTGCAATGACCTATTTAGTCCACCGCAGTTGCTTGTGGGGGCTTTCGGGCGCGCTGATGCTCGGGCTCATGCATCTCGTTCACGTCGAGCTCCGCCGGACGGGACACGCCCTGCTGCCCCCCGGGGTGGCGGGGCTGGTCCTCGGCCTCTGCGGTCCGGACGAGCCCATCGAGCACGTGGCGGTTCACCGTGACGCCGTGACCGGCCCGGTGCTGGGCCTGTTCGTGCTGGCTCCCAGCGTGGCGGCGGCCGAGCGGCTCGCCGCCACCGCGTGCCGGCGCGCGCTGGCCGCCCTGCCCGAGCCCACCGGGTTCACGGTGGGGCGCTGCGGTGTCCGGCTCGTCCCGCAGTTCTACGACCAGCAGCTTTCCCCCGGTCCTGATGGACAGGATATGTCAGGGCCCGATTAGGACAGCAGGAATCCCTTCCCCGTGACCGGGCGGTCGGCGACCGTAGTCAATGTCTTCGGCGCCGCCCGGACCGTCACCAGAATTCGGTTCACCGAAATCGCAGCGGCGCATCGACCACGGATTCCTCCCTGCCGAAAGGTGTGCCTCATGCTGCTCTCCCGCGCCGCGATCTGCGCTGTCGTCGGAATTTTCTTCGCCGGTGCTCCGATTGCCGTTTCCCTTGCCGCACCCGCCGCCGCGACGGTTTCCGCGACCGCCACGCAGTCGGACGTGCCGGCCTCGACCGACGACGTGACCTGGGGCGGATGATCCGCAGCCGGTCCGCCGGCCTCGCGTACCGCCCCCACCGCAGGCCGGTTCCGCACCGGTCCCGCCCACCGCGTCATATTCCAGGAGGCATCTGCCAGATGAGCACCATGCACGCCACAGCGCCCGGCACCGCGACCGCCGAATCCGATTTCACGTCGCTGTGGGAATCCCGCCGTCCCCGCCGCACCGCCCTTTCCGCCGGATCGCCCGTCGAACTGTCACCGGGAAAGGGGACACCGCTCTTTCTCTTTCCGTGGACCGAGGGAAACATCGTCTTCGTCCGCGACTTCGCCCCTTCCTTCGGCAACGGGCACCCGGTCCTCGGGTTCGAGGCGAGGGGGCTGTGGAGCCGCGAGGAGCCGTTCTTGTCGGTGGCGGACGCCGCGGACGCCTGCGTGCGGGAGATCCGCCGCATCCAGCCGCGCGGGCCCTACCTGCTGGGCGGCATGTGCGGCGGCTGCCAGACGGCGTACGAGGTCGCGGTCCGGCTGGTCGCGGCGGGGGAGCGGGTCGGCCCGCTGAACCTCGTCAACGCGGCCCGCGGCGCCCTGGCGTCCGGCCCGCTGCTCGGGCTCTGCGACGTCTACGACATGCGGCTCGCGGCGCTGCGGCGGCAGTTCGGCGTCGACGACCTGGCCGCGGACCTCGACCGCGTCATGGACCGGATGCGCGCCGGGCACTGGATCGACGACGCGACGCCGCGCGAGGACTTCTTCTGGCGCCAGCTCGTCTGGTCGGCGGGCATGTACGCCAACCGGCGGTGCCGGCTGGGCACCCTCGACCTGCCCGTCAACGTGTTCATCGCCCGGGAGAACGCGCACGACCCGGAGGTCCGGTGGCACGACGTCGCGCCCCGCAGCACCGTGACGGCGGTGGACGGCGTGTCCAGCGTCCAGATCATGCGGAGCCCCGCCTACCTGTCCGCGATGCGCCGGCTCCTCTCGCAGGACGGGTCGTGACCCCGCCCCGCGCGCCCGCCGGGCCACGGCCCCGTCCCGGCAGGAGGGGCGAGCGATGAGCGGCACCCTGGACGCGGCGCCTCCGCTCCCCGCGACCACCGCCGCCCCCGGTGGACGCGCGCTGTTCGCACAGCGGCGGTTCGTGACCTTCTGGCTCGGGCAGACCGTCTCCCGGGTCGGCGACGGCGCCTACCAGGTCGCCCTCGGCTGGACGGTCTACCGGCTGACCGGATCCACCGCGGCCATGGGCACCCTGATGGCCCTGAACTTCCTGCCCCAGGTGGTCTTCGCCCTGGTCGGGGGCACCGTGGCCGACCGGCTCCCGCGCCGCACCGTCATCGTCGCCGCCGACTCGGTGGCCGCGGCCGTCGTCTGCGCCCTCGCGCTGCTGGCCGCGGCCGACCGCCTCACGCTGCCGCTGCTGCTCGCCGCCGCGGTGCTGCTGGGCACCGTCACCGCCTTCTACGGTCCCGCCTACGCCGCGATGAACCGCGACGTGCTCGACGACGAGGAGTTCCGCAAGGCCAACTCCGTCTTCACCGCCACCGGCAACCTCGCCCGGCTGGCCGGACCGCTGCTGGCCGCTGTCGCCTTCGGCGCGGGCGGCGCGAGCCTCGTCTTCGGCCTGAACGCCGCGTCCTTCGCCTTCTCCGCCGTCGCCATGGCCGTCCTCGAACCCGTCCCCCGCAGGGCCGCGCAGCCGTCCGGCGGCGTCCGCCGCGAACTGGCCGAGGGGCTGCGCCACACGCGGGCGAACCCGTGGATCGGCGTGGTCGTCGCGGTCTCGCTGGCCGCCAACATCGCGTGCCTGGCCCCCTACACCGTGCTGCTGCCCGCGCTGGTGCGCCGCGCGCACGGCGGGGTGGGCACGCTGGGCCTGCTGAGCGCGGCCGAGATCGGGACGGTCCTGCTGGCGTCGCTGGCCATCGGCCGGGCCCGCCGGATCAGGGCGCGGGCCGCGCTGTTCGGGCTCGCCGCGGCGATCGGCGCGGGAACCGCCCTCATGGGGGTCCTGGGCGGACACCGGGCCGTCCTGTTCGCCGCCGTCGTGCTCGTCGGCGCGGGCCTGTCCTTCGACATCATCGAGAACACCCTGCTGCAGAAGCTGGTCCCCGAGCACCTGCTCTCCCGCGTCTACAGCGTCAACATGACCCTCTCCTACTCGCTGCTGCCGCTCGGCTACCTGCTGGCGGGGATCCTGGCCCGCCGGGTGGGCGCCCCCGCCGTCCTGCTCGGCGGCGGCGTGCTGCTCCTGGCCCTGTGCGCCTGCGCCGCCCTGACACCCGCCGCCCGGCGGCTGGACGCCATCCACTGCTGAGCCGAGCCGAGCCGGGCCACCCGCGGCCCGGAGTCCGTACCGCACCCGCACCCGCACTTCACAGTAAGGAACGAAGAGCCATGCGCAGTCTTCTGGAAGCCCCCGGACTCGGCCCCGTCCCGCCCGCCGGGAGCGACGGGCCCGACACCCGGCTCGTGCCGCAGGGAATCCTCGCCCGTGCCGCCCTCCACCCCGAGCGTGTCGCCGTGGTGTACGGCGACACGCAGCTGACCTACCGCGAACTCGTCACCCGGGCGGGTGAGCTGGCCGGCCGGCTGCGTGCGGCGGGCGCGGTCAGGGAAAGCACCGTCGCGCTCTGCCTCCCCCGGACGCCGGACCTCGTCGTGGCGATCCTCGCGGTCTGGTTCGCGGGCGCCGCCTGCCTGATGACGGACCCCGTCGCCCCGCCGCGCCGGCGCGAGCACATGCTGCGCGACAGCCGGACCGAGCTGGCCGTCACCACCCCCGAGCTGGCCGCGCACTTCCCCGCCGGGATCCGTGTCCTGCTGCCCACGCCCGACACGCAGCCCGCGCAGACCGCGCAGACCGCGCCGCGCCCCCAGGTCGCCACCCGCCCGGACGACCTCGCCTACGTGATCTACACCTCCGGCACCACCGGCCGGCCCAAGGGCGTACTGGTCGAGCACCACGCCCTCGCGGCGCTGGCGGACAGCATGGAGAAGGCCCTCTACCGGGACGCGGTCCCGGACGTGGAGCGGGTGGCCCTCAACGGCGGCACCAGCGCCGACCCGTTCTTCGCGGACTTCGTCAACCTGACCCGCGGCCGGACCCTGGTGGTCGTCGACGAGGACACCCGCCGCGACCCCGAACGCCTCGCGGAGCTGCTCGTCCACCGCCGGGTCGACCTGCTCGACGGCACGCCCACCCAGATCCGGGCCCTGCTGCTGGCCGCGGGGCCGACCGCGCTGGCCGGTGTGCGGGTGCTGGTCCTCGGCAGCGAGCCGACCGACGCGGAGCTGTGGAAGCAGCTGCGCGCCCTGCCCGGCACCCGGGCCCACAACTACTACGGGCCGACCGAGACCACCATCTACTGCACCGGCGCCGTCGTCGCCGAACACCCCGAGCCCGTCATCGGCACCGCGCTGCCCGGTAACGGCATCGTCATCCTCGACGAGGAGCTGCGCCCCGTCCCCGACGGGCAGGTCGGTGAGATCTGGGTGACCGGCGCGCAGCTGGCCCGCGGCTACCTCAACGCCGGACCGGCGGAGCAGGCCCGTTTCACCGACCTGCGGCTGCCCGGCCGTGCCGCGCCCGTGCGGGCCTACCGGACCGGGGACCGGGGGCGCTTCGACGCCGCCGGGCAGGTGGAGTTCCTGGGCCGGTTCGACAGCCAGGTCTCCGTCAACGGCTACCGCGTCGAGCTGGGCGAGATCGAGGCCGCCCTGCGTTCCTGCCCCGGCGTGGGCAACGCGGCCGTGGCCCTGGTGAAGGACGGAGGACAGGGCACGCTCGCGGCCTGGGTGCTGCTCACCCCGGCCACCCGCGCCGACCCGGCCGGCTCCCTCGACCGGATCCGTGCCCGCCTCGCCGAGAGCCTGCCCGCGCACATGCTGCCGCGGATGCGTGCCGTGCCCGCCGTGCCGATGAACATCGCCGGCAAGGCGGACGTCCAGGCCCTGACGGCGAGCAACCCGCCGCTGACCGGACCGGCCGCGCCGGAGCCGGGCGCGGGCGGGGACCCTGCCGCGCCCGAGCCGGGCCAGGATCTGGCGGCGCTGCTGCGCGGGCACTGGACCCGGACCCTGAGGATCGACACGGTCGCCCCCGACGACAGCTTCTTCGCCCTCGGCGGCGACTCCCTCATGGCCACCGAGCTGATCGTCGCCGTCCGGGAGCGGTTCGCCGCCGCGATCCCCATCCGGACCATCTTCGACCACCCCCGCTTCACCGACTTCCAGCAGGCCGTCGCCGAGAGGGTCGGCACCGCCGCCGACCGCGCCGCGGCCGCCCGCGTATAAGGAGAGGCCGACCACCGTGACGACGTTCCCCGACACCCTCCCGGCCGCGGTCCCCGCGGCGTGGGACCACGTCACCCTCGGCGACGGCATCGGTGTGCCCGTCGCGATCGGCGGCGACCTGACCCCGGACCTGCTGCTCGCGGCGCACCTGCGCGGGGTGTTCTGCCTCCCGCGGTGCGAGCCCGCCGACATCGCGCACAACGCGGCCACCTACGGGCCCGACGTACAGGCCGGCGACATCCCGCTGCTGCCGTCCGCGTCCGATCCGTACGCCCGTCTGTGGTGGTCGCCCACCACCCGGTACGTCCTGCCGGTCGGCGAGGTCCACCTGGGACGCACACTGCGCCGGGCGATCCGCGCGAGCGGGTGGACCACGACCGTCGACCGCGACCTCGACGCCGTGCTCGACGCGTGCCGGGCCGCGCGCAGCCCCCAGTGGATCACCCCGGAACTGACCGACTGCCTGCGCGCGCTGCACCGCGCCGGATGGGTCAGGAGTGTCGAGGTCTGGAACGGGAGCCGGCTGGTGGGCGGCCTGTTCGGGCTCGCCGTCGGGCAGGTCTTCGTGATGTCCTCCGCCTTCCACACCGAGCCGGACGCCGCCAAGGCAGCCATCGCCGACCTCGCCCGCCGGTCGGCAGAAGGGGGCATCCGGCTGCTGGACGCGCAGGTGCGGACGGACTACACGGTCCGGCTCGGCGCCCGCGGCATCCCGCGCCGGGAGTACCTGGACTGGCTCGCCCCCAGCCCCCTCGCTCCCGGTGTCCTCTCCACCGGGCCGACGCCGGCCGCGCGGCTCCTGGAGCAGACCTGAGCGCGGCTCTCGGCGACAATGGCGGCGCCCCGGCCGGGGCGCCGCCATTGGGCGTGATCGTGCGGCGACACCGGTGCCCCCACATGACCGTCCGGCGGTCATGTACTAGAGTTATCTCGACATCGAGATATCTGCCGAGCCGTACCGGGACCGTGGTGCAGACGGTCGCGGGGACACGCGCGCACGCACGCAACACGACGCATGAAGGAGACTGCCGTGTCGGCGAACAGCTTCGACGCCCGCAGCACGCTGCAGGTGGGCGACGAGTCGTACGAGATCTTCCGGCTGGACAAGGTCGAGGGCTCCGCCCGGCTGCCCTACAGCCTCAAGGTGCTGCTGGAGAACCTGCTCCGCACGGAGGACGGCGCGAACATCACCGCCGACCACATCCGCGCGGTCGGCGGCTGGGACTCGCAGGCGCAGCCCAGCCAGGAGATCCAGTTCACACCGGCCCGCGTGATCATGCAGGACTTCACGGGCGTGCCCTGCGTGGTGGACCTCGCCACCATGCGCGAGGCGGTCAGGGAGCTGGGCGGCGACCCGGCCCGCATCAACCCGCTCGCGCCCGCCGAGCTGGTCATCGACCACTCGGTCATCGCCGACCGCTTCGGCACCCCCGACTCCTTCGCGCAGAACGTGGAGCTGGAGTACGGCCGCAACAAGGAGCGCTACCAGTTCCTGCGCTGGGGCCAGACCGCCTTCGACGAGTTCAAGGTCGTCCCGCCCGGCACCGGCATCGTTCACCAGGTGAACATCGAGCACCTGGCCCGTACCGTCATGGTGCGCGGCGGCCAGGCGTACCCCGACACGCTGGTCGGCACCGACTCGCACACCACGATGGTCAACGGCCTGGGCGTGCTGGGCTGGGGCGTCGGCGGCATCGAGGCCGAGGCCGCGATGCTGGGCCAGCCGGTCTCCATGCTCATCCCGCGCGTCGTCGGCTTCAAGCTCACCGGCGAGCTGCCCACCGGCACCACCGCGACCGACCTGGTGCTGACCATCACCGAGATGCTCCGCAAGCACGGCGTCGTCGGCAAGTTCGTGGAGTTCTACGGCGAGGGCGTCGCCGCGACCTCGCTCGCCAACCGCGCCACCATCGGCAACATGTCGCCGGAGTTCGGCTCGACCGCCGCGATCTTCCCGATCGACGCCGAGACGGTGAGCTACCTGCGGCTGACCGGCCGCTCCGAGCAGCAGGTCGCGCTCGTCGAGGCCTACGCCAAGGAGCAGGGCCTGTGGCTGGACCCGGCCGCCGAGCCGGACTACTCCGAGAAGCTGGAGCTGGACCTGTCGACGGTGGTGCCGTCCATCGCCGGCCCCAAGCGCCCGCAGGACCGCATCGTGCTGGCGAAGGCCGCCGAGCAGTTCGCCGTGGACGTGCGCAACTACGTCACCGACGACCAGGAGGCGGGCAAGGAGTCCTTCCCGGCCTCCGACTCCCCGGCGCCCTCCGGCAACGGCGTGCCGTCGAAGCCGACCCTGGTCACGGCCGAGGACGGTTCGACCTATGAACTCGACCACGGCGCGGTGACGGTCGCCGCCATCACCTCGTGCACCAACACCTCCAACCCGTACGTCATGGTCGCCGCCGCGCTGGTGGCCAAGAAGGCGGTCGAGCGGGGCCTGACCCGCAAGCCGTGGGTCAAGACCACGCTGGCCCCCGGCTCGAAGGTGGTCACCGACTACTTCGACAAGGCCGGCCTGACGCCGTACCTGGACAAGCTCGGCTTCAACCTCGTGGGCTACGGCTGCACGACCTGCATCGGCAACTCCGGCCCGCTGCCGGAGGAGGTCTCCAAGGCGGTCAACGAGGCCGACCTCGCGGTCACCTCGGTGCTGTCGGGCAACCGCAACTTCGAGGGCCGGATCAACCCGGACGTCAAGATGAACTACCTGGCGTCCCCGCCGCTGGTCGTCGCGTACGCCATCGCCGGCTCGATGAAGCTGGACATCACCCGCGACGCGCTGGGCACCGACCAGGACGGCAAGGCGGTCCACCTGGCCGACATCTGGCCGTCGGAGTCCGAGGTCAACGACGTCGTGGCGTCCGCGATCGGCGAGGACATGTTCCGCACCTCCTACAGCGACGTCTTCGCGGGCGACGCCCAGTGGCAGGCGCTGCCGGTGCCGACCGGCAACACCTTCGAGTGGGACGCGGAGTCCACCTACGTCCGCAAGCCCCCGTACTTCGAGGGCATGACGATGGACCCGGCGCCCGTCACCGACATCTCCGGCGCCCGGGTGCTGGCCAAGCTCGGCGACTCGGTCACCACCGACCACATCTCCCCGGCCGGTGCCATCAAGGCCGACACGCCGGCGGGCCAGTACCTCACCGAGCACGGCGTGCAGCGCCGTGACTTCAACAGCTACGGCTCGCGCCGCGGCAACCACGAGGTCATGATCCGCGGCACCTTCGCCAACATCCGGCTGCGCAACCAGATCGCCCCCGGAACCGAGGGCGGCTTCACGCGCGACTTCACCCAGCCGGACGCACCCGTCGCGTTCATCTACGACGCCTCGCGCAACTACATCGACCAGGGCATCCCGCTGGTCGTCCTGGCGGGCAAGGAGTACGGCTCGGGCTCGTCGCGCGACTGGGCGGCCAAGGGTACCGCGCTGCTCGGCGTCAAGGCCGTCGTCGCGGAGTCCTACGAGCGCATCCACCGCTCCAACCTGATCGGCATGGGCGTGCTGCCGCTCCAGTTCCCGGAGGGCGAGAGCGCCCTGACGCTGGGCCTGACGGGTGAGGAGACGTACTCCGTCACGGGCGTCACCGCGCTCAACGACGGCAGCACCCCGCGCACCGTGAAGGTCACCACGGACACCGGCGTGGAGTTCGACGCGGTGGTCCGCATCGACACGCCGGGCGAAGCGGACTATTACCGCAACGGCGGCATCATGCAGTACGTCCTGCGGTCGCTGATCCGTCAGTAGGACAGTGCCTCCACGGCAGTTGTAACTCGCGAGTAACACGGACCGCGTTCCCCTCGACGGGGGACGCGGTCCGTCCGTTTTGCGCGGGCCAATCCGCCGATCGTCCGCCATCGGCTGATCGGCAACGCTCTGACCTGCGGTTTTGTCGTCCCACATTTCGGACAGGTCTCAACTCGGGAAAGCTTGCCGACCAAACACGCACTTGATCTTGCCCTGCTGGAGAGAAGTGGACTATACCTGTCGGCGTCCAAGGAACCAGCTTCTGAGCGGGTTCGGGCGGGGGAATCGGCAAGCCGGCGCAGCCGGCGTTCGGATAGCGTCCCTGCCTCACTGGATGCACGGTTTCACTCAAGCTTCAACGTTCGCGGTCGTCGGCGGGTGTCGCTGCACCGCATGAGTCCTGGAGAAGGCGAGGACTTGAGCATGGGATCCGAGATCAACCGGCGCGATGCAATCAAGCGGGCGATGGCGATCGGCGTGGTGGCCATTCCGTCGGCGTCGGTGCTGACGGCGTGCGCCACGTCCAGTGGCGGGGACTCCGACAAGAAGAAGCCGGCCCCGGCCGGCTCGAAGTCGGCCGCCAATCCGCTCGGTGTCAAGAACGGCGCGCCGCTTGAGGCGTTCGTCTTCAAGGGCGGTTTCGGCGACGACTACATCAAGGCCGCCGAGGCGCAGTACAACAAGACCTACGGCACCACGGTGAAGCACACCGGCACGCAGGGCATCGGCCCGAAGCTGCAGCCGCGCTTCGCCAACAACACCCCGCCGGACTTCATGGACAACTCCGGCGCCGACAACCTCGACACCGCGGCCCTGGCCAAGGAGAACAAGCTCCTCGACCTCACCCCGCTGCTGGACGCCCCGACCATCGACGACCCGTCGAAGAAGGTCCGCGACGTCCTGATCGCCGGCACGGTCGAGCAGGGCCAGTTCGGCTCGCAGCAGATGTACGCGCTGAACTACGCCTTCACCGTCTACGGCAGCTGGTACAGCAACAAGCTGTTCAAGGAGAACGGCTGGACGTACCCGCAGACCTTCGACGAGGCCATCGCGCTCGGCGCCAAGGCCAAGACCAAGGGCATCGCGCTGTTCACGTACCCGGGCAAGTACCCGTACTACGTGCACTTCGACATGTTCCACCAGTTCGGCAAGGTCGGCGGCAAGGAGATCCTGAACGCCATCGACGACCTGGAGGACGGCGCCCTCCAGGTCGACGCGGTCAAGCAGGTCATCGAGTACTACGAGGAGCTGGCGGCCAAGAAGCTGTTCCTCACGGGCTCCGAGGGCAAGACCCACATCCAGATGCAGACCGACTGGACGAAGTACAAGGCCGCCCTGGTGGCCGACGGCTCGTGGGTGGAGAACGAGGCCGCCCCGACCATGCCCAAGGACTTCGACCTCGCGGTGGGCCCGCTGGTCGGCGGCGGCCCGAGCGACAAGCTGCCCTTCGGCACCGTCTACGCGGCCGCCGGTGAGCCCTTCATCGTCGCCGCCAACGGCAAGAACCCGACCGGCGGTATGGAGCTG
This sequence comes from Streptomyces sp. NPDC004031, assembly GCF_053604375.1. Taxonomy (NCBI): domain Bacteria; kingdom Bacillati; phylum Actinomycetota; class Actinomycetes; order Kitasatosporales; family Streptomycetaceae; genus Streptomyces; species Streptomyces sp. NPDC004031. Next base: position 136,231 of record NZ_JBSGHL010000012.1, read on the forward strand.
CTCCGCATCATGCTGTCGAAGCAGCAGACGGACAACTTCACCAACACCATCAAGTCGCTCACCTGTGTCTCCGGCTCGTCCGAGGGTCTGACCCTCACCCCGGGTCTGGCGTCGGCGAGCGCGGCGCTGAAGGCCGCCGGGCCGAACGTGCTCAACGCGCGTATCCAGGACTGGTACAAGAAACTCAACAACGAGACGCTGGGCAACCTGACCGCCAAGCTGCTGACCGGGCAGATCAAGTCGGCGCAGTGGATCGAGCAGGCCCAGAAGGCCTGCGACGACACCAAGAAGGACTCGTCCGTGCCGAAGTTCAAGCACGTCTGATCCGCATTCCCCCTAACGGCTGAGACGAGAGCGACCGGCGACATGCGACACGGCAAGTACCGGTTCATCATCGGATTTCTGGCGATTCCTGTAGCGCTGTACGGGGTCTTCGTGATCTCGCCATTCGTCCAGGACTTCCAGATCTCCATGACGGACTGGACCGGACTCACACCCGACAAGCACTACATCGGGTTCGAGAACTACCGGAAGATCATTCACAACCACCTCTTCTGGCAGTCGCTGTGGCACAACGTGCTGCTGCTGCTGATCGTGCCGGTCGTGACGCTGGCACTCGGTCTGTTCTTCGCTTTCATGCTCAACGTCGGTGGCCGGCGCAGAGGCGCGTCGGTCACCGGCGTCCGGGGCTCGGGCGCGTACAAGATCATCTTCTTCTTCCCGCAGGTGCTGTCGGTCACCGTGATCGCCATCCTGTGGCAGCAGATCTACAACCCCGACCCGGACGAGGGCGTGCTCAACGCCCTGCTGTCGAACCTCGGCCTCGGCTCGCTGACCCAGTCCTGGCTCGGCGACCCGCACCTGGCCCTCGGCTGCATCATGGCCGTGATGGTGTGGGCGAACGTGGGCTTCTACGTGGTGCTCTTCTCGGCGGGCATGGCCTCCATCCCGACCGAGATCTACGAGGCCTCGCTGCTGGACGGGGCGAGCCGCTTCGTCACCTTCTTCAAGGTCACGCTGCCGCTGCTGGCGGACACGGTGGCCACCGGATGGGTGTACATGGGCATCATCGCCATGGACGCCTTCGCCTTCGTCCAGCTGATGTCGGTCAACTACGGCGGTCCCGACGAGAAGACCGACGTGGTGCCGCTGCTGCTGTACAAGACCGCCTTCCGGGACAACAGCCAATACGGCCTGGCGGCAGCCATGGGTGTCGCCATGCTGATCGTCACACTGCTGTTCGCCGTACTGACGCTGCGGCTGTCGCGCCGCGAGCGCATCGAGTTCTAGGGGTTCCGCGATGACCACCGAGACGATCGACGAGCTCCCGGAGTCGGCACCCCGCAAACCGGGCTCGCCCACCACCTCCGCGTCCCGCTGGAAGTGGCGCTACAGCGAGGGCGGCGTGCTCAACGCCTTCAGCCACATCTTCCTGCTGGTGTGGGGCCTGATGGTCGGCCTGCCGCTGCTGTGGGCGCTGTGGAGCTCCTTCAAGAGCTCCGGCGACATCCTCAGCCACCCGCTGTCCTTCCCGACCCACTTTCACTTCGACAACTGGTCGCACGCCTGGACCAAGGCCCACATGGGCCGGTACTTCATCAACACGATCATCGTGGTCGGCTTCTCGACCGCCGGCACGATGCTCTTCGGCTCGATGGCCGCCTACGTGCTGGCGCGCTTCGAGTTCCCGTTCAACCGGCTGATCTACTTCATCTTCGTCGCCGGTATGGCCTTCCCGGTCGTGATGGTGCTGGTGCCGCTGTTCTTCGTGACGACCAACCTGCACATCATCAACACCCTGCCGGGCCTGATCCTGGTCTACATCGCCTACTCGCTGCCCTTCACGGTCTTCTTCATGACCTCCTTCTTCCGCACCCTGCCCACCTCGGTGGCGGAGGCGGCGCTGGTGGACGGCGCGTCGCACACCCGGACGTTCTTCCAGATCATGGTGCCGATGGCCAAGCCCGGCATCATCAGCATCGGGATCTTCAACGTCCTCGGGCAGTGGAACCAGTACCTGCTCCCGCTGGTGCTGAACCAGGGCAACACCGACAAATGGGTGCTCACCCAGGGTCTGGCGGACCTGGCCGTGCAGCAGGGCTACCAGGGCGACTGGGGCGGACTCTTCGCCGGCCTGTCGATCGCCATGCTCCCGGTGCTGGCCGTCTACGTGGTCTTCCAGCGTCAGGTGCAGGCCGGACTCACCGCGGGGGCGCTCAAGTAGCGGACCCGGGAAACGGCTGCCGGACCGGCGGCCCCGTCCTTCGACGGGGCCGCCGCTCGGCGTTCCCGACCGCCCGTGCGGCGGGGGATTCCCATAACGGTGTGGCTCTCCCCCTTGACGGGACATCACCGCAAACACTCAACTTAGAGTTCACATGTTGTAGACGACGGGGTCCAACTGGTGTGCTGCTGCCGTCAAGGGGCCGTCAGGGTCCAGTCGGCCGCACCAGCCGGCCCCGTCCCGTGCGGGCAAGCGGACACGGGCCGCCTGCCGGGCAGGAGTGGATGTCGTGGACACACCGGGTTCGCAGTCGTCGCTGCACCGGGCCAACCTGGAGCGTGTCGTGCGCGCGGTACGGCTGGCCGGATCGCTCACCCAGGCCGAGATCGCCCGGAGCACGGGCCTGTCCGCCGCGACCGTGTCCAACATCGTACGCGAGCTGCGGGACAACGGGACGGTGCAGGTCACGCCGACCTCCTCGGGAGGTCGGCGGGCCCGCAGCGTGGCGCTGTCCGGTGACGCGGGCATCGTCGTCGGTGTCGACTTCGGCCACTCGCACCTGCGGGTCGCGGTCGGCAACCTGGCGCACCAGGTGCTGGCCGAGCAGTCCGAGCCGATCGACGTGGACGCCTCCGCCTCGCAGGGCTTCGACCGGGCGGAGCAGCTGGTCGCGCGGCTGGTGGAGTCCACCGGGATCAGCCCCGGCAAGGTGCTCGGCGTCGGCCTCGGTGTGCCCGGCCCGATCGACGTGGAGACCGGCGCGCTGGGCTCGACCGCGATCCTGCCGGGCTGGAGCGGCATCAACCCGCGCCAGGAGATGACCGACCGGCTCGGCGTCCCGGTGCAGGTCGACAACGACGCCAACCTCGGCGCGCTCGGCGAGCTGGTCTGGGGCGGCGGCCGCGGGGTCAAGGACCTCGCCTACATCAAGGTGGCCAGCGGTGTCGGCGCCGGACTGGTGATCGACGGCCGGATCTACCGCGGCCCCGGCGGCACGGCGGGCGAGATCGGTCACATCACGCTGGACGAGTCCGGCCCGGTCTGCCGCTGCGGCAACCGCGGCTGCCTGGAGACCTTCACCGCGGCCCGCTACGTCCTGGAGCTGCTGCGCGGTAGCCACGGGGAGGGCCTGACCATCCCGCGGATGGTGCAGCTGGCGCGCGAGGGCGACCCCGGCTGCCGCCGGGTGACCGGCGACGTCGGGCGGCACATCGGGATGGGCGTGGCGAGCCTGTGCAACCTGCTGAACCCCTCCCGGGTGGTCCTCGGCGGCGACCTGGCGGAGGCCGGCGAGCTGGTGCTCGGCCCGATAAGGGAATCGGTGTCCCGTTACGCTATCCCCAGTGCTGCCCAGCGGCTGTCCGTGGTGCCGGGCGCGCTGGGGGCGCGGGCGGAGGTCCTGGGGGCACTTGCCCTGGTTTTGAGCGAAATGGGCGATTCCACCCTGCTGGACGGCAACCACCCGGTCGACACACCGGCCTTTTCGGCATAACTGAGCGTTCACGCTGCTAACGAAACGCGCCGTTGCCATCTCGTTAAGTGTTTACTTCTTGACGACAGGCCGTCAGCCGGAGTTGACTCACGTCCACCTCGGCCGCGGTGTTGCGGCCCTGTCAGGGAGGCAACCTCAGATGAACGCAATGACGCGTCGGATCGTCATCGGCACGGCGGCCGTTTCGCTCGCCTTCGGCATGGCGGCGTGCGGCAAGGCCGGCGGCAGCGACGACAAGGGCTCCGACAAGGCGGCGTCGTCCTCCAACGGCAGCTCGGCCAAGTCGATCGGCCTGCTGCTCCCGGAGAACGCGACCACGCGCTACGAGAAGTTCGACCGGCCGCTGATCACCAAGAAGATCAACGAGCTGTGCCCCGACTGTTCGGTCGAGTACGCGAACGCCGCCGCCGACCCGGCCAAGCAGGCCCAGCAGGTCAGCACCATGATCGCCAAGGGCGTCAAGGTCCTCATCGTGGACGCGCAGGACTCCAAGGGCATCAAGTCGTCGATCCAGGCGGCGAAGGACAAGGGCATCAAGATCGTCGCCTACGACCGCCTCGCCGAGGGCCCGATCGACGCGTACGTCTCCTACGACAACGAGAAGATCGGCGAGCTGCAGGGCCAGGCGCTGCTCGACGCGATGGGTTCCAAGGCGACGCCGTCTGCCAACGTTGTCATGATCGACGGTGACCCCGCCGACCCGAACGCCGCCATGTTCAAGGCCGGCGCCCACAAGATCCTCGACGGCAAGGTGAAGATCGCCTACGAGCAGTCGGGTCTGTGGAAGGGCGACATCGCCAACCAGAAGATGACCGCCGCCATCCAGCTGATCGGCAAGGACAAGATCGCGGGCGTCTACTCCGCGAACGACGGCATGGCCGGCGGTGTCGCCACCGCCCTCAAGGGCGCCGGCATCAACCCGCCGCTGACCGGTCAGGACGCCGAGCTCGACGGCCTGCAGCGGATCCTGGCGGGCACCCAGACCGCCACGATCTACAAGGCCTACCAGCCGGAGGCGGACGCCGCCGCCGAGATCGCGGTCGACCTGCTCCAGGGCAAGGACTTCAAGTCCGTCGCGGACACCACCGCCAAGCAGCTGAGCGGCACCGAGGTGCCCGCCAAGCTCCTGCCCGCGACCTCGGTCACCACGGCCAACATCAAGGACACGGTCATCAAGGACGGCCTGTACACCGCCGCCCAGATCTGCACCGCGGACTTCGCCGCCAAGTGCACCGCGGCCGGCATCAGCTGACCCGACGGCACTTCCGGTCCGCACGGTCCCGGCCGCTTCCACGGCCTGAACCGTCCCCGTGAACCTGTCCGGTGCCCGCCCCGCACAAAACACCCCGCTAACGGGGCGGGCACCGGACGGAAACGCTTGCGGACGCAGCTTTCCGTGAACGGGGGTCTACCCCTTCTCCGTTCACTTTGTAATCTTGTAACCCGTGCATTGCGCACTCCCTCCGCGGCTGTTCGACGCAGCACGCGGCATCCCCGCCGGTCAGGCGGCGAAGGAGATGGTTCACGTGTCCGCTACGCCCGTGCTGGCGTTGCGCGGAGTCTCCAAGCGATTCGGTGCGGTCCAGGCCCTCACCGACGTCGACCTGGAGGTTCACCCCGGAGAAGTGGTCGCCCTGGTGGGCGACAACGGCGCCGGAAAGTCGACCCTGGTCAAGACCATCGCGGGTGTGCACCCCGTGGACGAGGGCGTCATCGAGTGGGAAGGGCGGCCGGTGCACATCAACCGCCCGCAGGACGCCCAGCAGCTCGGTATCGCGACCGTCTACCAGGACCTCGCGCTCTGCGACAACCTCGACGTCGTCGGCAACCTCTACCTCGGCCGGGAACTGCTGCGCTTCGGCAGCCTCGACGAGGTCACGATGGAACAGCGCTCCCGCGAACTTCTGAACACACTGTCCATCCGGATTCCCAGCGTCCGGATCCCGATCGCGAGCCTCTCCGGTGGCCAGCGGCAGGTCGTCGCCATCGCCCGCGCGCTGATCGGCGACCCCAAGGTCGTCATCCTCGACGAGCCCACGGCCGCCCTCGGTGTCGAGCAGACCGCGCAGGTCCTGGACCTCGTCGAGCGGCTGCGCGAGCGCAACCTCGGCGTCATCCTGATCAGCCACAACATGGCCGACGTCATGGCGGTCTGCGACACCGTTCACGTGCTGCGCCTCGGCAGGAACAACGGTGCCTTCCCGGTCAAGGACACCACCAACGAAGAGATCATCGCGGCCATCACCGGCGCCACGGACAACGCCGTGACCCGTCGTCTGGCGCGCAACGCGGAGGCAGCCCAGTGAGCGACAAGACCACGATGAGCAAGCCCGTGGACGAGGTGCCGCCGCCGGCGGTCGCGACCGTCGACCCCCGGCTGCTGGTCCGGGAAGAGGGCTTCAAGGGCTACATCACGGAGTTCAAGCGCAAGCTGAAGGGCGGCGAGCTGGGCTCGCTCCCGGTGATCGTCGCGCTGATCATCATCTGGACCGTCTTCCAGGTCCAGAACAGCCTGTTCCTCAGCTCGCAGAACATGGTCAACATCGGCTTCTTCATGGCCGGTACGGGCATGCTGTCGATCGGCCTGGTCTTCGTGCTGCTGCTCGGCGAGATCGACCTGGCGGTCGGCTCGGTCAGCGGCCTGGCGTCCACGGTCTTCGCCATCCTGACCGTCCAGCACGGGGTCAACCCGACGCTCGCGGTCCTGCTGACGCTGCTCACCGGCATCGTCATCGGCGCCTTCCACGGCTTCTTCTTCGCCAAGATCGGCGTCCCGGCGTTCGTCGTCACCCTGGCCGGCTTCCTCGGCTGGGCCGGTGTCATGAAGTACCTGCTGCGCAGCACCGGCAGCCTCACGATCCAGGACAAGGGCCTGCTGCACACCCTGGGCCAGCGCTCGTTCTTCATGAACCAGAGCATCGCGGGTGCCTACATCCTGGCCACGCTCGCCGTCGGCGCCCTGCTGGTCGGCTCGCTCATCGAGCAGCAGCGCCGCCGCAAGGCGTCGGTGCCCTTCCGGCCCACCAGCGAGATCCTGTTCCGCACCGGCGCACTCGCGGTCGTCGCCTATGTGTCGGCCTACGTGCTGAACAAGTCCTCCGGTGTGCCGAACTCCCTGGTCATCTTCCTGGCCGCCCTGGTCATCTGTGACTTCGTGCTGCGCCGCACCACCTACGGCCGCAAGATCTTCGCGGTCGGCGGTGGCATCGAGGCCGCCCGCCGCGCCGGTATCAACGTGGCGATGGTCCGTATATCGGTCTTCGCGATCTCCGGCTTCTTCGCGGCCCTCGGCGGCCTGTTCCTGGCCGCCCAGCAGTACACCGCGACGCTCCAGGCCGGCAGCGGCAACCTGCTGATGCTCGCCATCGCGGCGGCCGTCATCGGCGGCACCAGCCTCTTCGGCGGCCGCGGCAGCGTCTGGTCGGCGCTGCTGGGCATGCTGGTCATCGAGTCCATCCAGATGGGCCTGAACCTGCTGAACAAGGACGACTCGATCAACGACATGATCACCGGCGCGGTGCTCCTCGCCGCCGTGGTCGTCGACTCGATCTCCCGCCGCACCCAGCGCAGCTCCGGCCGCGCCTGACCCGCGGCCGCACGGCGCCGTACGCACCACCCGGACCGCCGGGCGGACCTGGACCCCAGGACCGCCCGGCGGTCCGTCGTTCACGCCCGCGGGGCCGACGCGGCGGCGGGACGCCGACACGCCGCCGCGCGGTTGCCGGTACGGCGCGTGACAGACATCGCACGGGTCGCCCGACGCGCCGGTAACCCGAAGATTAGACTCTTCCGAAGGCCAGATCGGCCGGGAGCGACAGGCTAAGGAGGAACGGGTGGCACTGCTGACCCGTATCAACGGACCGCGCGACCTCGACCGGCTCAGCCCGCAGCAGCTCGTGGAGCTGTCCGCCGAGATCCGCTCCTTCCTCGTCGACGCGGTCTCCAAGACCGGCGGCCACCTCGGCCCCAACCTGGGCGTCGTCGAGCTGACCGTGGCCCTGCACCGGGTCTTCGACTCCCCGCGCGACCGCATCCTCTTCGACACCGGGCACCAGGCCTACGTCCACAAGCTGCTGACCGGACGCAAGGACTTCAGCCGGCTCAAGAGCACCGGCGGCCTGTCGGGCTACCCCTCGCGGGCCGAGTCCGAGCACGACGTGATCGAGAACAGCCACGCCTCCACGGTGCTGGGCTGGGCGGACGGACTGGCCAAGGCCAACGAGCTCAAGCGCCGCGACGACCACGTGGTCGCCGTCATCGGCGACGGGGCGCTCACCGGCGGCATGGCCTGGGAGGCGCTCAACAACATCGCCGCCGCCAAGGACCGGCCGCTCGTCATCGTCGTCAACGACAACGAGTGGTCGTACTCGCCGACCATCGGCGGCCTCGCCAACCACCTGGCCACGCTGCGCACCACCGACGGCTACGAGCAGTTCCTGGCCCGCACCAAGGCCGCGCTGGAGCGCACCCCGCTCATCGGCCGCCCGCTCTACGAGACGCTGCACGGCGCCAAGAAGGGCCTGAAGGACTTCATCACCCCGCAGGGCATGTTCGAGGACCTGGGCCTGAAGTACCTCGGCCCGATCGACGGCCACGACGTCGAGGCCGTGGAGTCCGCCCTGCAGCGCGCCAAGCGCTTCCACGGGCCCGTGCTGGTGCACTGCATCACCGAGAAGGGCCACGGCTACACCCCGGCCGAGCGGGACCGCACCGACCGTTTCCACGGCATCGGCCCGATCCACCCCGACACCGGCCTGCCGCTGTCCGAGGGCGGCGCCGACTGGACGTCCGTCTTCGGCGACGAGATGCTCGCGCTCGGCAAGGAGCGCCCCGACATCGTCGCCATCACCGCGGCGATGCTGCACCCGGTGGGCCTGACCAAGTTCGCCGAGGCCTTCCCCGAGCGGGTCTTCGACGTCGGCATCGCCGAGCAGCACGGCGCCGTCTCGGCCGCGGGGCTCGCGACGGGCGGGCTGCACCCGGTCTTCGCCGTCTACGCGACCTTCCTCAACCGCGCCTTCGACCAGGTGCTCATGGACGTCGCCCTGCACAAGTGCGGGGTCACCTTCGTCCTGGACCGGGCCGGTGTCACCGGCAGCGACGGGCCCTCGCACAACGGCATGTGGGACATGTCGATCCTCCAGGTCGTCCCGGATCTGCGGATCGCCGCGCCACGCGACGCCGAGCAGGTCAGGGCGCAGCTGCGGGAGGCCGTCGAGGTCCGCGACGCGCCCACCGTGGTCCGCTACTCCAAGGGCGCCGTCGGACCGTCGGTGCCCGCGGTCGGCCGGATCGGCGGCATGGACGTGCTGCGCGAGCCGTCCGGCGGCGAGCGGCCCGACGTGCTGCTGGTGTCGGTCGGCGCGCTGGCCCCGATGTGCCTGGAGGCCGCCACGCTGCTGGACGCCCAGGGCATCACCAGCACCGTGGTGGACCCGCGCTGGGTCAAGCCGGTCGACCCCGAGCTGCCCGCGCTCGCGGCCCGGCACCGGCTCGTCGTCACCGTCGAGGACAACGGGCGGGCCGGCGGCGTCGGCTCGGCCGTCGCCCAGGCGCTGCGCGACGCGGAGGTGGACGTGCCGCTGCGGGACTTCGGCATCCCGCAGCGCTTCCTGGAGCACGGCTCCCGCAAGGACGTGCTGGCCGCGGTCGGCCTGACCGCGCCGGACATCGCGCGCCAGGTCACGGGCGTGGTCGCGACCATCGACGGGCGCTTCGCCGACGAGGCCGCCGAGGCCGTGCCGGCCGAACCCGAGGCGGGCTGACCCCCGCTCCCAACGCCGCCCGGCCGCCGGTCCGGCAGGCCGGGCGGCGGCGTTCCCGTGGCCCCGGGAACCCCGTTTCCCGGGGGCCCGGGGCCGATGGTAGAAATGCGCGAAGGCAGTGCCGATGATCGAGGTGGCGTAGCAATGACGGAGTCCAAGGGGCCCGGTACCAAGGGCGGTTCGGCAGCCCCGACGAAGAAGCGCAAGGGCCCCGTCGCCCGGCTGCGGCCGTACGCGGTGGGCATCACGGCCATGGTCGTGGTCTTCGGCATCTCCGCGCTGGTCGGCGCCCACGTCCGGGCGGGCAAGGGCGACAAGGTCTCGGAGCCCACCGGCGCCGTGGCCGCGGCGCAGCCGAAGTCCGCGGACGACAGCCCGACGCCCACGGCCACCCCCACCGGTCCGAAGCTGGACATCCCGGTGGCCCCGTCGGTGCCGGTCACCGTCACGGTCTACGAGGACCTGCGCAGCCCCGACTCCAAGGCCTTCCAGGAGGAGTACGCGGCGACCGTCCGGCAGCTGCTGGCGACCGGGCAGGTGCGCTTCCAGTACCACCTGGTGACCGCCTCCGACGCGCAGTACGGCGGCAAGGGAGCGGCGGTCGCGGCCAACGCCGCCGCGTGCGCGCAGGACCAGGGCCGCTTCGAGGACTTCGTCGACGAGCTGTGGAAGGTCCAGCCGGCCGACCCCAAGGACGACGCACTGGCGAGCGAGAGCCTGATGAAGAAGCTGGCCCACAAGGCCGGCAAGATCAAGGCCGGCACCTTCGAGCCGTGCGTGGAGCAGCGCGACCACGAGGGCTGGGTGAAGAAGTCCCAGGACGACTTCACCGCCTCCGGCTACGGCGCGGTGCCCGTCGTCCTCATCGACGGTGTCCAGGTCAAGGACGTCTCCACCCACCTGACCCCGCAGACCCTGAGCTTCCAGGTCAAGGCCGAGGTCGACAAGGTCATCTCGGAGCACGCGGCAGCGGCGACGGCCACTCCGAAGACGGAGGACTGACCGCCGGCGGCCCGCGCGCGTACGACGAAGGGGGCCGGTCCACCGCGGTGGACCGGCCCCCTTCGTCATGCCGCCCGTCAGGCCGGGACGCTCGCCACGCCCGGCGCCAGGAACGGCTTGCCGTTCACCCGGTGCGAGACGCCCTCACGGTCCAGGTACGGCGTGATGCCGCCCAGGTGGAAGGGCCAGCCGGCGCCCGTGATCAGGCACAGGTCGATGTCCTGGGCCTCCGCGACGACGCCCTCGGCCAGCATCAGCCCGATCTCCTGGGCCACCGCGTCCAGCACCCGCTCGCGCACCTGCGCCTCGGTCAGCACCCGGTCGCCCTGCTCCAGCAGCGCGGCGACCTCCGGGTCCAGCTCGGGGCGGCCGGAGTCGTAGACGTAGAAGCCGCGCTTGCCGGCCTTGACGACCGCCGCCAGGTTCGGCGAGACGGTGAAGCGGTCCGGGAAGGCGGCGTGCAGCGTCTCCGAGACGTGCAGGCCGATCGCCGGGCCGACCAGCTCCAGCAGCACCAGCGGCGACATCGGCAGGCCCAGCGGCTCGACGGCCTTCTCGGCCACCGCGACCGGGGTGCCCTCGTCGATGACGTTCTGGATCTCGCCCATGAAGCGGGTCAGGATGCGGTTCACCACGAAGGCGGGCGCGTCCTTGACCAGCACCGCGGTCTTCTTGAGCTTCCTGGCCACGGCGAAGGCGGTCGCGAGCGAGGCGTCGTCGGTGGCCTCGCCGCGGACGATCTCCAGCAGCGGCAGGATCGCCACCGGGTTGAAGAAGTGGAAGCCCACGACCCGCTCGGGGTGCTCCAGCTTCGCGGCCATCTCCGACACCGACAGCGAGGAGGTGTTGGTCGCCAGGATCGTGTCCGGGCGCACCACCGCCTCCAGCTCGGCGAAGACCTGCTGCTTGACGCCCATCTCCTCGAAGACCGCCTCGATGACGAAGTCGGCGTCCCCGAAGGCCGCCGCCTTGTCCAGGTGCCCGGTCACGAGCGCCTTGTAGCGGTTGGCGGCGTCCTGCTTCAGCCGGCCCTTGGCGAGCAGCTTGTCGATCTCGGCGTGCACATAGGCCACGCCCTTGTCGATACGGGCCTGGTCGATGTCGGTCAGCACGACCGGCACCTCCAGGCGGCGCACGAACAGCAGCGCCAGCTGCGAGGCCATCAGGCCCGCGCCCACGACGCCGACCTTCGTCACCGGGCGGGCCAGCGCCTTGTCGGGCGCGCCGGCCGGGCGCTTGGCGCGCCGCTGCACCAGGTTGAAGGCGTAGATGCCGCTGCGCAGTTCGCCGCCCATGATGAGGTCGGCGAGCGCCCGGTCCTCGGCCTCGAAGCCCTGCCGCAGGTCGCCGCCGCGGGCCGCCGCGACGATGTCCAGGGCGCGGTAGGCCGCCGGGGCGGCGCCGTGCACCTTGCTGTCGGCGATGGTGCGGCCGCGGGCCACCGCGGCGTCCCAGGCCTCGCCGCGGTCCACCTCGGGGCGGTCGATCTCGATCTCGCCGCGCAGCACGGACGCGGTCCAGGCGAGCGACTGCTCCAGGAAGTCCGCGGCCTCGAACAGCGCGTCGGCGATGCCCAGCTCGAACACCTGCGGGCCCTTGAGCTGCCGGTTCTGGTTGAGCGAGTTCTCGATGATCACGGTGACCGCGCGGTCGGCGCCGATCAGGTTCGGCAGCAGCGTGCAGCCGCCCCAGCCGGGCACCAGGCCGAGGAAGACCTCGGGCAGCGAGAAGGCGGGCACCGAGGCGGAGACGGTGCGGTAGGTGCAGTGCAGACCGACCTCGACGCCGCCGCCCATGGCCGCGCCGTTGTAGTACGCGAAGGTGGGCACCGCGAGCGACGACAGGCGCTTGAAGACGTCGTGGCCGCCGCGGCCGATGGCCAGCGCGTCCTCGTGCCGTCCCAGCAGCTCGACGCCCTTGAGGTCGGCGCCGACGGCGAAGATGAACGGCTTGCCGGTGATGCCGACGCCGGTGATCGCGCCGTCGGCGGCCTCCTTCTCGACCTGGTCGATCGCCGCGTCCAGGTTGGCCAGCGACTGCGGGCCGAAGGTGGTGGGCTTGGTGTGGTCCAGGCCGTTGTCGAGGGTGATCAGCGCGAAGCGCCCGGCGCCGGGCAGTTCCAGGTGCCGTACGTGCGCGGTCGTGACGACCTCGCCGGGGAAGAGTTCGGCCGCGCCCTTGAGGAGTTCGGTGGTGGTGCTCACTTGGCGCTCCCGGTCCCGTCGAAGTTCGGATTCTCCCAGACGACCGTGCCGCCCATGCCGAAGCCCACGCACATCGTGGTGATGCCGTAGCGCACCTCGGGGTGCTCCTCGAACTCCCGGGCCAGCTGGGTCATCAGCCGCACCCCGGAGGAGGCCAGCGGGTGACCGAAGGCGATGGCGCCGCCGTACGGGTTGACGCGCGCGTCGTCGTCGGCGATGCCGTAGTGGTCCAGCAGCGACAGGACCTGCACGGCGTAGGCCTCGTTGACCTCGATGAGGCCGATGTCGTCGATCGTCAGCCCGGCGCGGGCCAGCGCCTTCTCGGTGGCCGGGATCGGGCCGATACCCATGACCTCGGGCTCCACGCCCGCGAAGGCGTAGGACACCAGGCGCATCTTCACCGGCAGCGCCAGCTCGCGGGCGACGTCCTCGGCGGCCAGCAGCGAGGCGGTCGCGCCGTCGTTGAGGCCCGAGGAGTTGCCCGCCGTGACGCGGCCGTGCGGGCGGAACGGGGTCTTGAGGTTCGCCAGGCCCTCCAGCGTGGTGCCCGGACGCATCGGCTCGTCGGCGGTGGCCAGGCCCCAGCCGGTCTCGCCGCCCTCGGGCGTGGTGCGGCGGATCGCCACCGGGACCAGGTCCGGCTGGATCTTGCCGTCGGCGTAGGCCTTGGCGGCCTTCTCCTGGCTGCGCACCGCGTACTCGTCGGCGCGCGCCTTGGTCAGGGCCGGGAAGCGGTCGTGCAGGTTCTCCGCCGTCATGCCCATGAACAGCGCGGACTCGTCGACCAGCTTCTCCGACACGAAACGCGGGTTCGGGTCGACGCCCTCGCCCATCGGATGCCGTCCCATGTGCTCGACACCGCCCGCGACCACGACGTCGTAGGCGCCGAACGCGATGCCGCCGGCCGTAGTCGTCACGGCCGTCATGGCGCCCGCGCACATGCGGTCGATCGAGAAGCCGGGCACCGTCGTCGGCAGCCCCGCCAGGATGCCGGCGGTACGGCCCAGGGTCAGCCCCTGGTCGCCGATCTGCGTGGTCGCGGCGACCGCGACCTCGTCGATACGGGCCGGGTCCAGGCCCGGGTTGCGCCGCAGCAGTTCCCGGATGCACTTGATGACCAGGTCGTCGGCCCTGGTCTCGTGGTAGATGCCCTTCGGGCCCGCCTTGCCGAACGGGGTACGGACGCCGTCGACGAAGACGACGTCCCTCGCAGAACGCGGCACGACTAGCTCCCTCTATGTGTGTTCACTCGCCTCCCGGAACATGCTACTCGCGGGTAACCGAACGGGACAGTGCGACCCCGCGAAGCGGCGTAGGTCACACCGGAAGGGTTACTGGCCCGCCGCGGGGCGGGCGGTGAGGGCCTTGGTGACGAGCGGGGTGGTGAGCTGGACCTGCCAGGGACGGGCGCCCAGGTCCGCCAGCGCCGCGGCCACCGCCTCCGGGGTGAGGTCGGCGGGCGGGGCCCAGCAGACCCGGCGGACGGTGTCCGGGGTGATCAGGTTCTCCTGCGGCAGATGCAGCTCGTCGGCGAGCGCCGTCACCGCGGCGCGGGCCGCCGACAGCCGGGCGGCCGCGGCCGGGTCCTTGTCCGCCCACGCGCGCGGCGGCGGGGGGCCGGTGTAGGCGGCGGTGGGCTGCGGCAGCTCGCGCTCGGGCAGGGCGCGGGCGCGGTCCACCGCGGCCTGCCACTGGTCGAGCTGGCGGCGGCCCATACGGTGTCCGAAGCCGGGCAGCGCGGCGAGCGCGTGCACGTTCGGCGGATTCTCCAGCGCGGCCGTGACGATCGCGGCGTCGCTCAGCACCCGGCCGGGGGAGATGTCGCGGTCGCGCGCGGCCCGGTCGCGGGCCAGCCACAGCTCGCGCACGATGCCGATCTGCCGCCGCCGGCGCACCTTGTGCATGCCCGACGTGCGGCGCCACGGATCCACCCGGGGAGGCGGCGGCGGTGCCGCGGCGATGGCCGCGAACTCCTGCAGCGCCCAGTCCAGCTTGCCCTGCTCGCGCAGCTCCTGCTCCAGCGCGTCCCGCAGGTCCACCAGCAGCTCGACGTCGAGCGCGGCGTACCGCAGCCACGGCTCCGGCAGCGGGCGGGTCGACCAGTCCACCGCGGAGTGGCCCTTCTCCAGGGCGTAGCCGAGCACCTGCTCCACCATCGCCCCGAGCCCCACCCGCGGGAAACCGGCCAGCCGCCCGGCCAGCTCGGTGTCGAACAGCGAGGACGGGTACATGCCCAGCTCCGCGAGGCACGGCAGGTCCTGGGTGGCGGCGTGCAGCACCCACTCCGTGCCGCTCAGCGCGGCGTCCAGGGTGGACAGGTCGGGGCACCCCACGGGGTCGATCAGCGCGGTCCCTGCTCCGGTGCGGCGCAGCTGGACCAGGTAGGCCCGCTGCCCGTAGCGGTAGCCGGAGGCACGCTCGGCGTCGACGGCGACCGGACCCGTACCCGCGGCGAAGGCCGCGACGACCTCTGCGAGAGCCTCCGGGTCTGCGGTCACCGGCGGGATTCCCTCGCGCGGGTCCAGCAGCGGGACCGGCGCCGCCGCGGTTTCAGCGGATGCGGTGTCTTGGGCGTCGGTCACCTGTCAAGGGTAGCCTTGCGCCGCACCTGCCGGTGGGGCTTGCCCTGTTCGTCCGGTTACGCCGGACTCCCGGGACGAGGCGGCGCGGCCGCGCCGGCCGGGGGGCGGAACGTTACGCCCCCTGCGGCGGCGCGGCCGGGCTCAGTGGATGATGCCGGTGCGCAGTGCGACGGCGACCATCCCCGCGCGGTCGCCCGTCCCGAGCTTGCGCGCGATCCGCGCGAGGTGGCTCTTGACGGTCAGTGCGGACAGGCCCATCGAGACGCCGATGGCCTTGTTGGACTGGCCCTCGGCGACGAGCCTGAGCACCTCCACCTCGCGCCCGGACAGCTCGCGGTAGCCGTTGCCGGGGTGACCGGCGGCGCCCGGCGGGCGCCGCTGCATACGGGCGGCGGTGGCGCCGAGCGGGGCGAGCCCGGGGCGTCCGGCGAGGGAGCCGGGGGTGTTGCGGGTGCCGGTCACCACATAGCCCTTCACGCCGCCCGCGAGGGCGTTGCGCACCGCGCCGATGTCGTCGGCGGCGGAGAGGGCGAGGCCGTTGGGCCAGCCCGCGGCGCGGGTTTCGGCGAGCAGGGTGAGCCCGGAGCCGTCGGGCAGGTGGACGTCGGCGACGCAGATGTCGCGGGGGTTACCGACCCGGGGGCGGGCCTCGGCGATCGACGAGGCCTCGATCACGTCGCGAACCCCGAGAGCCCACAGGTGTCGGGTGACGGTGGAGCGTACGCGGGGGTCGGCCACGACGACCATGGCCGTCGGCTTGCTGGGACGGTAGGCGACCAGGCTCGTGGGCTGCTCGAGAAGAACGGACACCGGGCCTCCTGTGGCAAAGGGGACTGAAAGGGTCACAGTTTCCTTCGGCAGCAAGTGCCCCGGGCTTTAGGGAAAGATCACGATTTGTTGCACATTATTTCCGGCAAATCGGACGGCCGATCGAACGCCAGAGCTGCCCGCCCCGCACGGCCCGCCCGAGGCCCCCTCGGCGGTGCCCCGGGCGGCGGCCGCAGGAGCCCGTGAGAGCCCCCGGGCGGCCTCCGGGTGCGGGGTGGCGTCAGGTGCGGCGCTTGGGGAGCGGCACGACGCCCGCGGTGCCCCGCACGGGCGTGTCCTCGGCCGGCGGCAGGCCCGCGCACGCGCACAGCAGGTCGCACCAGGCGGCCAGGTGCGCGGTGACGTCGATGAGCCCGCCGGGCCGCTCCTGCGGCGTCCACGAGGCGCGCAGCTCGATCCGGGTCTCGTCGGGGCGGTCGCCCAGCCCGCCGAAGAAGTGCGACGAGGCGCGCGAGACCGTACCGCTCGGCTCGCCGTGGCCCGCGCCGTGCGCGGCGAGCGCGCCCGTCAGCCACGACCAGCTGACCTCCGGCAGCAGCGGGTCGCCGGCCATCTCCGGCTCCAGCTCCGCGCGGGCCAGCGTGACCATCCGGAAGGTGCCGGACCAGGCCTCGTGGCCCTGCGGTTCGTGCAGCAGCACCACCCGCCCGTCGGCCAGCTCCTCCCCGTCCGCGTCCGCGAGCACCGTCGCCTCCAGCGCGTACGCGTACGCGGCGAGCCGCCGTGGCGCGGTCACCTCCTCGATCCGCACCTGCGGCCGCACCCGGGCCCCCCGCAACGCGTCCACCGCGTGCCGAAAAGGAAAGGGGACCCCGCTGTCCTCGCCGGTCTCGCCGACCTGTCCATGCACCGCAGCCATGCCCGGAAGACTAGGGCGCGTGCGGGGTCCGCGTGCGCAACAACACCCGAGGCCCCGTAACCGGTCTCTCCGCGCGGCGTGGGAGGATGCGGGGTGTGAGCACGCATCAGCAGACCGCTGCCTCCCCGTTCATCCGCGCCTGCCGCAACGAGCCGGTGCCGTACACCCCGGTGTGGTTCATGCGCCAGGCGGGCAGGTCGCTGCCCGAGTACCACAAGGCGCGCGAGGGCGTCTCGATGCTCGAGTCGTGCATGCGGCCCGACCTGATCGCGGAGATCACCCTCCAGCCGGTCCGGCGGCACAAGGTGGACGCGGCGATCTACTTCAGCGACATCATGGTGCCGCTCAAGGCGATCGGCCTGGACCTGGACATCAAGCCGGGCGTCGGCCCGGTCGTCGCCGACCCCTTCCGCGGCCGCGAGGACCTGGCGCGGCTGCGCGACCTCGAACCCTCCGACGTCGGCTACGTCACCGAGGCCGTCGGCCTGCTCACCGCCGAACTGGGGCAGACCCCGCTGATCGGCTTCACCGGCGCCCCCTTCACGCTGGCCAGCTACCTCGTCGAGGGCGGCCCGTCGCGCAACCACGAGCGCACCAAGGCGCTCATGTACGGCGACCCGCAGCTGTGGCACGACCTGATCGACCGGCTCGCCGACATCACCGCGACCTTCCTGAAGGTCCAGGTCGAGGCGGGCGCGAGCGCCGTCCAGCTCTTCGACTCCTGGGCCGGGGCGGTGTCCCCGGCCGACTACCGGCGCCATGTGCTGCCCGCGTCCGCGAAGGTCCTCACGTCCGTCGAGAGCTACGGGGTGCCGCGCATCCACTTCGGCGTCGGCACCGGCGAGCTGCTGGGCCTGCTCGGCGAGGCGGGCGCCGACGTCGTCGGCGTCGACTGGCGGGTGCCGCTGGACGAAGCCGCGCGCCGCGTCGGCCCCGGCAAGGCGCTGCAGGGCAACCTCGACCCGGCGGTGCTCTTCGCGCCGACCGAGGTCGTGGAGGAGAAGGCCCGCGAGGTGCTGGACGCCGCGGCCGCGTCGGGCCGCGGCCACATCTTCAACCTCGGCCACGGCGTCATCCCCAGCACCGACCCGGACGCCCTCGGCCGCCTGGTGGAGTTCGTGCACCGCACCACGCAGGCGGCCTGAGGACACCCGGCCCCGCCGGTCACCCGGCGGGCGGCTGCTCCTTCCCCGGGCCCTGCGGCGGCACCGGGGGCGCGGCCGGAGCGGGAGGTACCGGCGGCGCGCCCGGGACGTCAGCCGCCGGAGCGGCCGGGCCGGGGCGTACGGCCACCGCTTCCGCCGGTGCCCGCCACGGGTCGGCGGCCTCCGCCCCCTGCTGCGGGTGGCGCGGCAGCCCGCCCGGCGCGCGCAGCGTCGGGGCGTCCGGGTCCGGCTCGCGCCGCGGCCACCAGCGGCGGCGCACCTCGCGGTAGGCCAGCCACAGCGCCGCCACCGCGAGCAGGAAGGGCAGCGTCACCGCCAGGACGACCAGGACGACGCGCAGGGCCACGTAGAAGGCGTTCCAGCCGTCGCGCAGGCCGTGCCCGACGGTGGTCCAGAAGCCGTCGTGGTGGGCCTTCGGCGCCTTCTTGTGCACGGGCTTCGCGGGCGGCTGGCTCAGGCTGAGCGTGACGGTGGCCAGATTCGTCCGGTCCCGCAGCGACGCCTGCTGGGCCTCCAGCGACTCCAGCGCCGCCTCGCGCGTGCTCAGCTCGCTCTCCAGCGCGACCACGTCGTCCAGGCCCGACGCCTGGTCCATCAGGGCCCGCACCCGCGCCACGCTCGCCTGCTGGGACTTCACCCGGCTCTGCACGTCCACCACCTGGCCGGTGACGTCCTGCACGCTCACCTTGCGGGACAGCAGGCTGCCCAGCCCGGACAGCCGGTCGAGCAGGGCGTCGTAGCCCGCGGGCGGCACGCGCAGCTGGACGGTGGAGGTGACCCGGCCGTCCGGTCCCGTCGTGGTGTCCTCGTCGCCGGAGTAGCCCCCGGCGTCGGCCGCGTAGGACTTCGCCTGCCGCAGCGCGTCCGCGACGTGCGGGGTGCGGACGCTCAGCTCCGCGTCGCGGATCAGGTACGACGGCGACAGGTGCGGCGTCTTCCCGGCCGGGGTGCCGGACGACCCGGCGGACGGCGCGGCTTTCCCGGCGGCGCCCTCGTCCTGGACGGCGCCGGAGCTCGCGCTGTCGCCGCTGCCGTTCCCGCTGCCGCTGCCGTTCCCGGTGCCGGGCGTGGTCGCCGCCGGGCCCGCGGCGCTGTCGCTCCTGCGCGAGCTGTCGGACTTGTCGGACGACGCGCTGCACCCGGCGACGGCGAGCGCCCCCACCAGCAGCAGCGCGGCGGCCGCGGACGCCCGGCGGCGCCCCCGGCCCGCCCGGCGCGAGCCGGACGGATGGGCGCCCGGCACGCCGGGCGCGGCCTGTCTCACACTGACCCTCATCGTGAAATCCCCCCAGAGACACGGTTGTCGAGCGGAAGTGCAGGTTTGACGGGAGTGTCGCCCACCGCGTTCCGCGACTTCGGTACCGGCACCATCACGGTCCGAACTCGATCCGGCGTCTGAGACAGTGGTCGTATGAGCGACGCGCACTCCGGTCCGGCCGCGGCGGCATCCCGCGGACCCGCACACGACCCCGCGGGGGAGCGGCCCCCGGGCCATGTGGTGGTCGTCGGCGGCGGCATCTCCGGGCTCGCCGCCGCCCACCGGCTGGCGGCCGCGGGGGCGCGGGTCACGGTGCTGGAGGCCTCCGCGCGGCTCGGCGGCAAGCTGCACGCCGACGAGATCGCCGGGGTCCCGGTCGACCTGGGAGCCGAGTCGATACTCGCCCGCCGCCCGGAGGCGGTGGCCCTGGCCCGCGCGGTCGGGCTCGGCGACGACCTGGAGCCGCCCGCCGTGCTGGGCGCCACGGTGTGGACCCGCGGGCGGCTGCGGCCGATGCCGAAGGGCCATGTGATGGGTGTGCCGGGCGACCTCGGGCCGCTCGCCGCCTCCGGCGTGATCTCGCCCGCGGGCCTCGCCCGCATCCCGTTCGACCACGTCCTGCCGCGCACCGCGGTGGACGGCGACGTGGCCGTCGGCGCGTTCGTCGCCGCCCGGCTCGGCCGGGAGGTCGTCGACCGGCTCGTGGAACCGCTGCTCGGCGGCGTCTACGCGGGCAACGCGTACGAGATCTCGCTGCGTGCCGCGGTGCCGCAGCTGTGGGCCGCCGCCACCGAGGGGCGCTCGCTCATCGAGGCCGCCCGCGCGATCCAGCGCAAGGCCGCCGCCTCCACCGCCACCGGCCCGGTCTTCAACGGGCTGCGCGGGGGAGTCGGACGGCTGCCGCTCGCGGTCGCCGACGCCTGCCGGGCGCTGGGCGTCACCGTGGAGACCGGCGCGCGCGTGCGCGACCTGCACCGCACCGGCCCGCACGGCTGGCGGGTGCTGCTCGCCGACCGTGCGATCGACGCCGACGCCGTGCTGCTCGCGGTGCCCGCGCCCGCCGCCGCCCACCTGCTGGAGGGCGAGTCGCCGGCCGCCGCCGCGGAGCTGTCGGGCGTGGACTACGCGAGCATGGCACTGGTCACGATGGCCTTCCGGCGCGCCGACCTGGCACCGCTGCCGCAGTCCAGCGGCTTCCTCGTGCCGCCGGTCGACGGCCGGACGATCAAGGCCTCGACCTTCTCCAGCCGCAAGTGGGGCTGGCTGGACGAGGCGGGCGGCGACACCGTGGTGCTGCGCACCTCCGTCGGGCGGTTCGGCGACGAGGGCGACCTCGCGTGGGACGACACCGACCTGGTGAGGCTGTCCCGCGAGGACCTGGAGCAGGCGGTCGGGCTGCGCGCCGCGCCGGTCGCCGCCCGCGTCACCCGGTGGGACGCCGGCCTGCCGCAGTATCCGGTGGGCCACCTGGACCGGGTCGCCCGGATCCGCGAGCACGTCGGCAAGCTGCCCGGCCTGGAGGTGTGCGGCGCGGTCTACGACGGTGTGGGCATCCCGGCCTGCGTCGGCAGCGGGCAGCGGGCGGCGGACGGGCTGCTGGCCACCCTGCCGCCGGGCGGGACGCACGGCGCGGGAGAATAGCCGCATGACCGACTCCACTCCCGCCGACGCCCACGTCCCCGCCGACGCCGCCGCCGGCGACACCGCTGCCGCGCCCGCCAAGGCCCCCAACGCGGGCAAGAAGGCCAAGGACCTCAACGAGGTCATCCGCTACACCCTGTGGTCGGTCTTCCGGCTCCGCGCCCCGCTCCCGGAAGACCGCTCCGGCTACGCGGAGGAGGTCGACGAGCTGTTCGCGCAGCTCGCCGCCAAGGACGTCACGATCCGCGGCACGTACGACCTGTCCGGGCTGCGCGCGGACGCCGACCTGATGATCTGGTGGCACGCCGAGACGGCCGACGCGCTCCAGGAGGCCTACAACCTCTTCCGCCGCACCCGGCTCGGCCGCGCGCTGGAGCCGGTGTGGTCGAACATGGCGCTGCACCGCCCCGCGGAGTTCAACAAGTCGCACATCCCGGCCTTCCTGGCCGACGAGCACGCGCGCGACTACGTGAGCGTCTACCCGTTCGTCCGCTCGTACGACTGGTACCTGCTGCCCGACGAGGACCGCCGCCGGATGCTCGCCGACCACGGCAAGATGGCCCGCGGCTTCCCGGACGTGCGCGCCAACACCGTCGCGTCCTTCTCGCTCGGCGACTACGAGTGGATCCTCGCCTTCGAGGCCGACGAGCTGTACCGGATCGTCGACCTCATGCGGCACCTGCGCGGCTCCGAGGCGCGCCGGCACGTCCGTGAGGAGGTGCCCTTCTACACCGGGCGCCGCCGGGAGATCGCCGACCTGGTCGCCGGTCTCGCCTGACAGCCGCCCCTCCGGGCCCGGCACCCCGCGGGGGCCGGGCCCGGACGCATGTCAGACGTGCTCCTCGTCGTACGCCTCGCGGGCCGTCAGCACGACGGGCATGTTCCGCTCCGACCAGTCCTTGACCGCCGCCAGCACGGGCAGCAGGTCCCGCCCGATGGCCGTCAGCTCGTAGTCCACCCGGACCGGCACCTCCGCCGTCACCGTGCGCGTCAGCAGGCCGTCGCGCTCCAGCGCCCGCAAGGTCTGGGTGAGCATCTTCTGGCTCACCCCCGCGATCCGGCGGGCCAGTTCGGCGTAGCGCTGCGGGCCCTCGGCGAGCGCGGTGACGACCAGCGTCGTCCACTTGTCGCTCAGCCGCTCCAGCAACTGCCGTGACGGGCAGGCCGCCAGGAACGCGTCGTACGCGATCCGCGCCTGCGCCCGGCGCTCGGCCGCGGTCCTCGTCGGCATGATGGGCTCCTCCGGTGGGTTACGCACTTCCAGGTGCCTGCTTACCAGAAGAGAGCAACGCTGCCTAGGGTCGCGGTGCGGGGTGCGGACGCCCCCGCGGACGCGTCAACCAGCAGGCAGGAGTGCGGAGATGGGCAACACCGGCAGCGGAGTCATGCGGGCGGTCGTCGTGCGGGAGTTCGGCGGACCCGAGGCACTGGAGGTCGTCGAGCAGCCGGTGCCCGAGCCCGGCCCCGGACAGGTGCGCATCGCGGTCGAGGCCGCGGCCGTCAACCCCGTGGACCTCGCGGTACGCGCCGGGGGAGTCGTCGCCGTCGGCTTCACCGCGCCCCGCGCGCAGTACGGGATCGGATGGGACGTCGCGGGCCGCGTCGACGCGGTGGGCGCCGGAGCCGGGTTCGCGGTCGGCGACCGCGTCATCGGCTGCGTCGACCGGCTGGACCTGACGACCGGCGGCTACGCCGACCACGTCGTCCTCGACACCTCCGCGGTAGGCCGCGCCCCGCGCGAGGCCACCGCCGCCGAGGCCGCGACGATCCCGCTCAACGCCCTCACCGCCGACCAGGGCCTCGACCTGCTGGACCTCCCCGCAGGCAGCACCCTCCTGGTCACCGGCGCGGCGGGCGGCGTCGGCGGCTTCGCGGTCGAACTCGCCGTGCTGCGCGGCCTGCGCGTCGCGGCGCTCGCCGGGGCGGACGACGAGAAGCTGGTGCGCGAGCTGGGCGCCGAGCACTTCGTCCCGCGCTCCGTCGCCAACGTCGGCGACGCGGTACGGGCGTGGGCGCCCGGCGGGGTGGACGGGGTCCTCGACGCGGCCGAGCTGCGCGAAGCCGCGCTCGAAGCGTTGCGCGGCGGCGGCGCGCTCGTGGCCGTCGGCCACGGATCCGACCCCGTGCCGCGGCGCGGTACGCGCGTCGCCAACGTCTGGATCCGTGCGGACGGGCGCCGCCTCACGGAACTGTCCGCCCTCGCGGACGCGGGCCACATCTCCCTGCGGGTGGCCGCCACGTACCCCCTGGCCGAGGCCCCCGCCGCCCACGCCCGCCTGGCCGCGGGCGGCGTACGAGGCCGTCTCGTGCTCGTGCCGTGAGCCCCGCGGGGTGGCGCGGGTCCTTGTGACGGGACCTTCTGTCGGTGGTGGGTTGTTCGCGCAGTTCCTCGCGCCCCTGTCCCCGGGGGGTGGTGCGGTCCCTTGTGGCGGGATCTTCCGTGGGTGGTGGGTTGTTCGCGCAGTTCCTCGCGCCCCTGTCCCTGCGGGGCGCCGCGGGTTCTTGTGGGGGGATCTTCTGCGGGTGGTGGGTTGGGTGCGCGGTTGCTCGCGCTCCTGTGGGTGCCCTTGGTGCGCGGGGTGGGCGTTTTGAGGGGCGCGGGGAACTGCGCGACAAGCCATGTACCGGGGGGAGATCGCGACACCGACCGCAAGGGGCGGTTCGGGGCGTCGTCAGGCGGGGGAGCCGCGGAGGGCGGGGTGGTCCGCGACGACGGTCGCCGAGCCCGGGGCGATCTCCGTGAAGCCCGCGTCGCGGACGAGGGGGAGGGGGGACGCCACCAGGGTCGGCCACGCCGCCGCCGTGGCGGTGCGGACCGCCAGCGGGAAGCCCGCCGAGCGCCAGCCCGCCCGCTCGGAAGCGCTCAGCTCCCACCACGCGAGCTGCGCCCCGTGCCCGGCCTGCGCCATGGCCTTGCCCGCGGACATGGTGACCTCGGGGTTGAGCCACAGCACGGGCTCGTCCGCGGTGGGCGGCGGCGGGGGTGCGGGGTCGTCGAGTTCGGTGCCGGAGACCTGGAGTTTGGCGAGGTCCTTGGGCCAGCCGTCGAGCGGCACGGGCGGGTAGACCCGTACCTCGGCGGTGCGGCCGGTCACCGTGATGCCGGGCAGCGTCTCGGCGCGCCGCCACTCCGCGCCCCGCGCGCGCCGGACGACCTTGCGGATCCGCGCGTCCTGCCAGTCGCGGACGGCCTGCGCCCACTCCCCGTCCTCGGCCGTGGCGCGCTCGTCGGACAGCAGGGTCAGGACGGCGCGGGCGGCGGTCTCCAGCGCGTCGGTGCGCTCCGGCGGGGCGTCCCGCTCGATGCGTACGACGAGCGGCAGGACGTACTGCGGCGCCGCGTCCCGCTCGGCGGCGCTGTGCTGGAAGGGGCTGGTCACAGGCCCAGTCTGCCATCGCCGCTTGGTGCTCCGCGGCGGGTGGTCCAGGATGGGCCCGTGCACGCGACGCTACTGCGACTCGACGGTGTGGGGCGGCGCTACGGCCTGCGTGGCCCGTGGGTGCTGCGGGACGTCGCGCTGGAGCTGCCGCCCGGTGCGCTGGTGCGGGTCGAGGGCGTGAACGGCAGCGGCAAGTCGACGCTGCTGCGGATCCTCGCCGGGGTGGACCGTCCGACCGCGGGCCGGGTCACCGGCCGTCCCGCCGCCTCCACCGCGTACGTCCCGGAGCGCTTCCCGGCCGCGCTGCCCTTCCCCGCCCTGCGTTACCTGACGCATCTCGGGGCCGTCCGCGGGCTGCCCTCCGCGACCGCCCGGGAGCGGGCCGCGCACTGGCTGGAAAGCTTCGGTGTCGCCGGGTACGCGGGCACCCCGCTCGACGAGCTGTCCAAGGGCACCTGCCAGAAGGTCGCGGTCGTCCAGGCGCTGCTCGCCGACCCCGAACTGCTGGTGCTCGACGAGGCGTGGACGGGCCTGGACACCGCGGCCCGCGCCACGCTGGACGCGGCGGTGCGGGCGAGGACGGCCGCGGGCGGCACGGTGGTCTTCGTCGACCACGACCCGCGCCGGCTGGCCGGGGAGCAGGACGTCACGGTGACCGTCGACGCGGCGGCGGGCCGGGTCGCCGCCCGGGTGCGTGTTCCGGCGGCCGCCGCACCGCGGGGCCGCGTGCTGATCGAGGCCGAGGGCACCGGCGAACTCCCCGCGGGCGTACGCCCGTACGCGCTTCCCGGTGCGCGCCCGCCCCGCCTCGTCCTCCCCGCCGCATCCTCCGACGCGGCCCTGCGCGTCCTGCTGTCCGCGGATCCGCCCTGGCACATCACCGCCGTCCGCCCCGCCCCGCCGACCGACGACACCCGCGCCCCGGCGCCACCGGACGGCGCGGCGGCCGTGCGGAACGCGCACCCGGGCGGGGTCGGGCCGGTTCCGGCGTCGCCGGAGGGCTCCGCCGTGCCGCGTGCCGCCGGGGTCGCGGGGGAGCAGAAGGCCGTTCCGGGCCCGCCCGCGGGCGGGGCGGCGGCCGCGCCGGTCGTGCCGCGCGCCGACGTGGGCCGGTGGCGGCGGGCGGGGGCGCTGCTGCGCTACCAGGCCGCGCTGCTGGCGCGCTCGCACCGGTGGCTGCCGCCGCTGCTGGGGTACGCCGCGGTCATGGCGGTCGGGGTCGGCGGCGGGGAGCCGGTGCTCGGGTCGATGGGGTACGCGGCCGCGCTGCTGCTGCCGGTGACCGCGTGGCTGGTGCGGGTGTGCGTACGCAACGAGCCCGCCGCCGCACGGGCCTGCACCGCCTCCGCGGTCGGTCCCGGGCGGGCGCACGCGGCGGCGCTGGCGGTCGGGGCGGGCGCCGCCGCGCTGCTGGGCGTCGCGGGGACGGTGCTGGTCGCCGCTGTGAGCGGTGCGCACTCCGACGATCTGCGCACCGCTGTCGCGGTGGGCCCGGCCGCGCTCGCCGGGCTGCTGGCCGCGGCGGTGGCGGTGCTGCTCGGCGGCGCCGTGGGGGCGCTGACCAATCCGCCGCTGGTGCGCGGCGCGGGCTGGTCGCTGCTGGTGACGGCGCTGGGCGCGGGCGCGGTGCTGCTGGTGTCCGGCTCGCCCGCGCAGGCGGCGGTCACCGGCCTGGTCACCGGCTCGCGCACGGGCGCGGTGCACTACCCGGTGCTGCCGTTCGTGCTCGCCGCGGTGCTCGCGGCCGTCGCGGGCGCGCTGTCCTGCGCGGCCGTCTCCCGCCTCGGCGCGGAGTGACCGGCCCGGGGCCGTACCGCCCGCGCGGCGCGTAGCCACGCACCGGGCGCCGCGTTCGTACGCGCCGTGCCGCGTCTCCCCGGCCGATCGTTTTCCGCCAAGATCGACGACGTGGCCCTTCTTCGCCGGAAGCGGCTCTCGAAACTTTCGAGGTGGTGCCCGCTGTTCCGATCGTCATGCGCCCTGCCCATTGCGGGAGTTGGCTCTTCGAGCGCGTCTGATCTCCGCAAGTGGCCACTGACCAGCGGGTATTGCCTGTCTATGACATCCCTGTGGACAGAAAGATTTCGAAATCTCTACCGAAAGTGTTGACACCCGGAGGGCGCGGTCCAGACTGTTCCGCGTCACCGGTGACGATTTGCCGGCGATCCGGGCCGCATCCGGTCGGGCCCGGGACTCCGGCCGCGGCACGCTCGGCGGTCGGGGTGCGTGTCATGCCCCTGTCGCGTCGGTCCACCGGCCCGCGGCGGCCGGGGCGACGGCACGCAACCGCCCCCCACATCCGTGCTAGGAGGAACCCCAGTGAGTCTGCTGACCCGTGTGATGCACCCCAGACGCCCCGTCATGGCGGCCGTCCGAGGTCTCGTCGCCGTCGCGGCGTCGGTCGTGGTCGCCTTCGCGCTCCCCGGCGCGGCCCACGCCGACACGACCGTGAACACCAACAGCACCGGCACCAACAACGGGTACTTCTACTCGTTCTGGAGCCAGAACAGCGGCCAGGCCTCGATGACGATGGGCTCCGGCGGCCAGTACAGCACCACGTGGAACAACGTGACCAACTTCGTCGCCGGCAAGGGCTGGAACCCGGGCACCACCTCCCCGGTGACGTACTCGGGCACGTGGAACTGCAACGGCAACTGCTACCTGTCGCTGTACGGCTGGACGACCAACCCGCTCATCGAGTACTACATCGTCGACAACTACGGGAACTACAACCCGAGTTCGGGCGCCACCAAGCTGGGTTCGGTCACCAGTGACGGCAGCACGTACGACCTGTACCGCACCCAGCGGGTGAACCAGCCGTCCATCGAGGGCACCGCGACGTTCTACCAGTACTGGGCGATCCGCCAGGCCAAGCGCACCGGCGGCACCATCACGGTGGCGAACTTCTTCAACGCGTGGGCGACGGCGGGCCTGAACCTCGGGACCCCGAACTACGAGATCCTCGCCACCGAGGGCTACGGCTCCTCCGGCAGCTCCAACATCACCGTCAGCAGCGGCGGCGGCAGCAGCACCGGCGGCACCACGGGCGGTACGACCGGCGGGACCACGGGCGGCACGACCGGGGGCACCACCGGCGGTACGACGGGCGGCACCACCGGCGGCTCGACCGGCGGCACGGGCGGCAGCGGCTGCTCGGCGGCCTTCACCAACTCCTCCGACTGGGGCGCGGGCTTCACCGGAGCGGTGAGCGTCAAGAACAACGGCTCCTCGGCGATCAACGGCTGGACGGTGAAGCTGACCTTCCCGGGCAACCAGACCGTCACCAACCTGTGGAACGGCAGCTACACCCAGTCCGGCAACACGGTGACCGTGACCAACGCGAGCTTCAACGGCAACCTGGGCGGCGGCGCGAGCACGTCCTTCGGCTTCAACGCCAACTACTCGGGCAGCAACGGCGCCCCGACCGTCTCCTGCACCACCAGCTGACCACCGGCACGGACAAGGGGCGGGCACCGGACTCCTCCGGTGCCCGCCCCCTCGCCCGTCACTCCCCGGCGGAGGCCAGCCGCAGCGAGATCGAGTTGATGCAGTAGCGCTGGTCGGTCGGCGTGGGGTAGCCCTCGCCCGCGAAGACATGGCCCAGGTGCGATCCGCAGCGCGCACAGCGCACCTCGGTGCGCAGCATGCCCATGGTGCGGTCCTCGATCAGCTCGACCGCGTCGCTGTCGGCCGGGTCGTAGAACGACGGCCATCCGCAGTGCGACTCGAACTTCGTGCCGGAGCGGAAGAGCTCGGCGCCGCACGCGCGGCACTCGTACACGCCCTCGGTCTTGGTGTCGGTGTACTCACCGGTGAAGGGACGCTCGGTGCCGGCCTGCCGCAGAACCGCGTACTCCTGCGGGGACAGCTCCTCGCGCCACTGCTCGTCGGACTTGTTCACTTCGTACGGCATGGAGGTCCTCTCAGCTGCCGAGGCGGGCCAGAATCCGCGGTCCGAGGTCGGTCACGTCGCCCGCCCCCATGGTGAGAACGAGATCACCGGGCTTCGCCATTCCTGCCACCAGCTCCGCGACCGCCTCGCGGTCCGGTTCCGGGGTCACGTCGGCGCCCGCGGCGCGCGCGGCGTCGACGATGAGTGCGCTGGTCACACCGGGGATCGGGTCCTCGCGCGCCGGGTAGATGTCCAGCACCACCGAGGCGTCGGCGAGCGCGAGCGCACCGCCCATCTCCTTGCCCAGCTCACGGGTGCGGCTGAACAAGTGCGGCTGGAAGACAACGAGCACCCGGCCGTCGTCCGCGGCGGCGCGGATCGCCTCCAGGTCGGCGGTCATCTCGGTCGGGTGGTGCGCGTAGGAGTCGATGACCTGCACGCCCGCCGCCTCGCCCTTGAGCTGGAGGCGGCGCTTGACCCCGGTGTACGAGGCGAGCGCGGGCGCCAGCTCCTCGGCGGGCACCCCGAGGGCGGTGCCGGCGGCGAGCGCGGCGGCGGCGTTGAGCGCGTAGTGCCGGCCGGGCACCGAGACGGTGAAGGCCAGCTCCCGGCCGTCCGCGAGGACCACGGTGACCTCGCTGGTCAGGCCGCGCGGGGTGACGGACGTGACGCGCAGATCCGCGGTCGGCGCCTCGCCGACGGTGAGGACGCGCAGCCCTTCGCGGCCGGCCACCCGCCGGGTCAGCTCCACGGCGCCCGCCTGGTCGGCGGAGACGACCAGGGTGCCACCGGGGCGGATCTTGCCGACGAAGGTCACGAAGGAGTCGTAGATCTCCTCCATCGACGCGTAGTTCGCGTGGTGGTCCAGCTCCACGTTGAGCACCACCGCGACCTCGGGGTCGTAGGCGTGGAAGCTGCGGTCGCTCTCGTCGGCCTCGGCCACGAAGAGGTCGCCGGTGCCGTGGTGGGCGTTGGAGCCGGGGGCGTCCAGGTCGCCGCCGATCGCGTAGGACGGGGCGAGGCCCAGCGTGCCGAGGGCGACGGCCAGCATCGAGGTGGTCGTCGTCTTGCCGTGCGTGCCGGCCACCGCGATCGGCCGGGTGCCGGTCATGAGCGCGGCGAGCGCGTCGCTGCGGTGCACGACCGGGATGCCGCGCTCGCGGGCGGCTGCCAGCTCCGGGTTCTCCGCGCGGATCGCGCTGGAGACGACCACCGCGCTGGTGTCCGGCGCGAGGTTGGCCGCGGTGTGCCCGATGTGCACGGTCGCGCCGAGCGCCCGCAGTGCGGCCGCCGTCTCCGACTCGCGCGCGTCGCTGCCCGCCACCGCCGCGCCGCGCTGCGCGAGGATCTTCGCGATGCCCGACATCCCTGCGCCGCCGATCCCGATGAAGTGCGGTCGGTCCAGGGTGGGCGGAACGGTCGGGCTCATACGCGTATCTCCAAGGGGTGGCCGGGTCGTCCACGGGACGGGTGAGCCGATTCTCGCACTGCCGGGCCCGCGGCTTCGCGCACCCGCGGGCGGCGCCGTCCGCGGCCCGCCCCGGGTCCGCCGCCCGAGGGCCCGGCGGCGGGCGCGGGGCGGGGGCGGTGCGTCACCCGGCCGTCATTCGTCGTCCTGCTGGGCGAAGAGCTTGAGCACCGGCACGCCCACCTTGTGGCGGGCCCTGGAGGTCCAGTCGCGGTGGAAGAACTCCTCGACGAAGTGCGGTGCGGTCAGCACGATCACCTCGTCGGCGTGCGTGCGCTCCACCACGGTCCTGAGGACGTCCAGCGGGTGCTTCTGGATGATCTCGCCGATCGCTTCGGCCCCGGCGGTGTGCAGCTGGTCGACGGAGGCGGCGAGTGCCAGTTCGGCGGGCCCGTTCGCCTGCTCGCCCTCCGGGACGTCGTTCTCCCGCGCGGCCTCCTCCAGGTGGCCGAGCGCCACGTCGTCCACCGCCCGCAGCAGCCGGTCCTGGTCGCCGCGGGGCTGCATCAGCACCACGAAGGAGACCGGCTCCTCGCCGTGCAGGGTGGTGACGAGCTCCACGTCGGCGGGGGCGAGCGCCTTCTCGATCATGAGTACGGTCGTGAACACGGACGCGTCCTTCTTTCTCAGGGGCCACTCGGCCGCCCTGCAAACCATCCTGCCCCGATCTTCACAGGGCACCGCTATGAGTCTTCCCGAGCGACACCAAGCGGAACGTGCGAATCCGCTTTTTACGGCTCACCCTTGCCCCGGGGGGCGTACGACGCGGCGCGGGGTTTACGCGCTCCGCACGGCGGACCGCCCGGCGCGCGGTGCGCGGGACGGCGCCCGGGGTGGCAGGCGGACGGACGGAGCCGGGACGGGACGGACGCGTGCTACGCGCGGACGTACCGGGTGAAGAGAAAGCCGTCCTCCTCCAGGACCGACCGCGGCTCGTACCGGGCCGGGCCCGGGACGGCCGGGCCGTTCATGATGCGCGGCGCCCCGCCGCCCGTGAGCAGCGGCGCGACCGTCAGGCACAGCTCGTCGACCGTACCGGCCGCCGCGAACTGCGCCAGCAGCCGCGGCCCGCCCTCGTGCAGCAGCCGCGGGTAGCCGCGCGCGGCCAGCTCGGCGACCGCGCGGACCGGATCGACCCCGGCCCCGTCGCCCTCCTCCGCCGCGACCACCACCTCGGCGCCGGCCGCCCGCGCCGCCACCAGCCGCTCCCGGGGCGCCGCCGCCCCGGTCAGGACCAGCGTCGGGACGACCGGCTCGCGAAAGAGCGGGCTGTCGAAGTCCAGGTCCAGGCTGCGGGTGACGACCGCGATCGCCGGCGCGGGCGCCTGGCCCGCGTCCGCCCGCCGCCCGGCGAACTCCTTGCGCGCCCGGCCCGGCCGGTAGCCCTCGCGGCGCGCGGTCTCGGCGCCCACCACGACCACGTCGGCGAGCGCCCGCAGCACCCCGAAGATCCGCATGTCGGCGGGGGAGGACAGCGGCGCGGACTTGCCGTCGGCGACCGCGGCGCCGTCCAGCGAGCCGACCATGTTCGCCCGCAGCCAGGGGCGCCCCCGCGCCACCCCCTCCGGGTACGCGTAAACCTCCGCGAGACCACCGGGAGTGTCGAGATCCGGCTGCCCGAGCGCGTCCGGTGAGCCGGCGGGCCCCGCCGCCCCGGCGGGTGGGTACAGACGCCGCATACCCGCGATCCTCCCACGTCCCGAAGTGGCGCGCCCCACGGTGTCCCGGGACGTGGCGGTCCCCCGAAGGGACTACGCTGGACAGTCGTGACAGCTCTGCCGTCGTACGAATCCGCCCTGCTCAGCCCGGTGGCCCTGAGCGGCCGCACGCCGCATGTCGAGACGGGGCGGCTGGTGGCCGAAATGGTGCCCCCGCCGCGCTTCGACGGTGTCCGCTTCGAGACGTACGTCGCGGATCCCGCCCAGCCGAGCCAGGCCGCCGCCGTCGCGAAGCTCCGCGCGTTCGCCGGGCAGGACGCCCCGCGGGCACGCCGCCGCTGGTTCCGCTCCGCGCCGCCCGCACCCGCCGCGGGCGGGGTGTACCTCGACGGCGGCTACGGCGTCGGCAAGACCCATCTGCTCGCCTCGCTGTGGCACGCCGACCCGGCGCCCCGCGAGCGCAAGGCCTTCGGCACCTTCGTCGAGCTGACCAACCTGGTCGGCGCGCTCGGCTTCCAGCCCGCCGTGCGCGCCCTGGGGGAGCACCGGCTGCTGTGCATCGACGAGTTCGAGCTCGACGACCCCGGCGACACCGTGCTGGTCTCCACCCTGCTCGGCAAGCTCGCGGACGCCGGGGTACGGCTCGCCGCGACGTCCAACACGCTGCCGGGGCGGCTCGGCGAGGGGCGCTTCGCCGCGGCCGACTTCATGCGCGAGATACAGGGTCTGTCCGCGCGCTTCAGCAGCATCAGGATCGACGGCGAGGACTACCGGCACCGCGGTCTGCCGCAGGCGCCCGAGCCCTACGCCGACGAGCAGGTGACGCGCGCCGCCCTCGGCACCCCGGGCGCGGCCCTCGACGACTTCGCCGAACTGTCCGCGCACCTCGCGACCGTCCACCCGAGCCGTTACGGGGCGCTGTGCGATGGCGTGGACGCGGTCTTCCTGCGCGGGGTCACCGAGGTCACCGACCAGGCGGCGGCGCTGCGTCTGGTGGTGCTCGCCGACCGGCTCTACGACCGCGAGATCCCGGTCATGGCCTCCGGCGTGCCCTTCGACCGGCTGTTCTCGGCGGAGCTGCTGTCCGGCGGCTACCGCAAGAAGTACTTCCGGGCCGTCTCCCGGCTCACCGCGCTGGCCCGCGACGCGGCCGCCCGCGCCGAGCGCGCGACGGGCAGCCGCGCGGACTGACCCGCCCCCGGTCCCCCGCTGGCGGGACCGGGCGGCCCGGCGCACGATCGGTGCATGCCTGCGCACACAGCCGGTCCCGATCTGCGGTCACTGCTGCGGGTGCCGCCCGGCCCGGTCGATCTGGCCGGATACGGCACCCGGGACACTCCGGGCGCGCCCGCGGGCGGCAAGGCGGGCGCGCGGGCCGAGACCGAACGCGTCCGCACGCTTCTCGCGCGGTGGCAGGACCGGCTCTTCGCGCAGAGCACCGCGGGCGACCCGCGGTGCCTGCTGCTGGTCCTCCAGGGCATGGACACCTCCGGCAAGGGCGGCACCGTCAAGCACGTCGCCTCCGGTCTGAACCCGGCGGGCGTCCGCGTCACCGCCTTCAAGGCGCCGACCCCCGAGGAGAGCCGGCACCCCTTCCTGTGGCGCGTCCGCCGGGCGGTGCCGGGCCCCGGCGAGATCGGCGTCTTCGACCGCTCGCACTACGAGGACGTACTCGTCGCCCGGGTCCGCGGCCTCGTCCCACGGGCCACCTGGGCCCGCCGCTACGGCGTCATCAACCGCTTCGAGCAGTCGCTCGCCGACGACGGCGTCACCGTGCTGAAGGTCTTTCTGCACATCGGCCGCCGTGAACAGCGCGACCGGCTGCTCGCCCGCCTCGACGACCCGGCCAAGCACTGGAAGTTCGCCCAGGGCGACATCGCCGACCGGGCCCTGTGGCCCGCCTACCAGGAGGCGTACGAGGCGGCGCTGGAACGCTGCGGCACCGAGGCCGCGCCCTGGTACCTGGTGCCCGCCGACCGCAAGTGGTACCGCAACTGGGCCGTCGCCCAACTCCTGCTGGAGCACCTGGAGCTGATGGACCCGCGCTACCCGCCCGCCGCCTTCGACGTCACCGCGGCCCGCACGGCGCTGCTGGGGACATAGCCGCCGGGCCCGGCCGGTTCGGAGGGGGTGCGGCTCAGCCCACCGCCCGCTTCACCAGCTCCGCGATCCGTGCCTCCGTCTCCGGCGTCACCTCGGTGAGGGCGAATCCGGCCGCCCACATCGTGCCGTCGTCCAGCTTCGCCTGGTCGCTGAACCCGAGGGTCGCGTAGCGGGCCTTGAACTTCTCCGCGCTCTGGAAGAAGCAGACGATCTTCCCGTCGAGCGCGTAGGCGGGCATCCCGTACCAGAGCTTCGGGGCGAGGGCCGGGGCGGTGGCCGTGACCACAGCGTGGACGCGCTCGGCCATGATCCGGTCCGAGTCCCGCATCCCGGCGATCTTCGCGAGCACGTCCTGCCGCGCCTGCGCCGCCTTGTCCGCCGCTGAGCCGGAGCGCCCGGCCGCCTTCAGCTCCTCGGCGTGGTCCTTCATCGCGGCCCGTTCCTCGGCCGTGAATCCCTCGTGGGTGCTGTTCTTGCCGGTGGCCATGCGGATCTTCCCCCTGTGCGGAGCTGGACGGTCCGGGTCGGATGTCGCCGACCCGGCAACGGCACGATGCGTGCCGATCGACTCGCATACTGCGCGCTCACCCCGTCGGCTGTCAACGGCACGCCCGGTGCCGTTAGGGTGGTGCCATGACCGACACGCCCGCCACGCCGAGGCGCCGGGGCGCCGCTCGCACCGAGGAACTGCTGCAGGCGACCCTCGACCTGGCCGCGGAAGCCGGCTACGCGGGGCTGAGCATCGAGGCGGTCGGCCGGCGGGCCGGAGTCGGGAAGCACACGATCTACCGGCGCTGGCCGTCCATGCCGGCGCTGCTGCTCGACGCGCTCAACCGCGCGTGGACCAGCGACCTGGACTACCGCGACACCGGCGACGTCCGCGCGGACCTGCGCGAGCAGTTCCTGCGCTCGGGACGGGCGCTGTCCGCCCCGCCGATCGGCCCCGTCTACCGGGCGGTCATCGCCGAGGCGCAGGCCGACGCCGCGCTGCGGGCGACCCTGCATGAACGCTTCCTGGCCACCGTCGAGCAGAGCACCCTCGAACGGATCACCCGCGCCCAGCGCGACGGCGAACTGGTCGCGGACGCGGACCTGGAATTCGCCGCCGAAGTGCTGTCCGGCGCGCTCTACTACCGCGCCCTGCTGTCGAACCGGCCGATCGACGAGGCCGCCGTCGACGGCCTGCTCGACATGTTCATGGCCGCCTACGGAACGGGCGGCTAGGTCTGTCGTGGGGGGGTGGGGGGGGGGGGGGCGAGCGCGCAAAACCCCCCCCCCCCGGCCCCGGCCGCCCCGGCCCCGCGGGCGGGCGCGCCCCCACCCCGCCCCCC